>CADAFC010000099.1 GCA_902787095.1 uncultured Bacteroidia bacterium | reverse complement strand
CTGAAAAACAGCTGTATCGGCACTCCGTGGAAGTCCCAGATGCTCCTGATTTTGTTCTCCAGGAACCGCACGTAGTTATCCTTCACATCCTTTGGCAGGTTGCAGAAGAAGATGAACTGCGGAGTAGGGCTCTTCAGCTGTGTTATGTATTTGATTTTCAAGTATCTGCCTCTTGACGCTATCTGTGGCGGCTGGCTGTTGATGATCTCCAGAAGGGTGTCGTTCAGCTCGCGTACAGGCACCTTCCTCTCCCTGTTTTCATACACTTTATGAGCCATCTCGAGCACCTTGAACGTGCGCTGGCGATTTATTGCCGAGGTGAAGATAATCGGGTAATCGACAAAAGGAGCGGTTCTCTCGCGGATGAGGTTCTCGAAGGCGAGGTGTGTGTTGCTGTCTTTCTCCACCAAATCCCATTTGTTCACCACCAAAACAAGGCCTTTCTTGTTACGTTCGATGAGTCTCAGGATGTTCATGTCCTGCGCGTCGAAGCCTTCAGTGGCGTCGATGATAAGTATTGCCACGTCGCATTCCTCGATGGCTCTGATGGAACGCATCACCGAGTAAAACTCGATGTTTTCATATACCTTGCTCTTCTTGCGCAGACCTGCAGTGTCGACCAGCATGAAGTCCATGCCGAAGGCGTTGAAATGCGTGTTGTTGCTGTCTCTCGTGGTGCCTGCGATATCCGTTACGATATTTCTTTCCTGACCCAGGAATGCGTTGATCATCGACGACTTACCCACATTGGGGCGGCCTACCAAGGCGAACTTCGGCAGGTCGGAATAGTCTTCTGTGGTGTCGCTCGGCAGGTATTTCACCACCTCGTCGAGCAGCTCGCCTGTGCCGGTGCCTGTCATGGCCGAGAACGGGAAGATCTCGCCCAGTCCGAGGGCATAGAACTCAGCAGCCTCGCCGAACTTGCTCGGGATGTCGGTCTTGTTGACCGCCAATATCACTTTTTTCTTGCATTTGCGCAAGATGAGCGCCACGTCTTCATCGAGGACGTGCACTCCTGCCTGTCCGTCGACCACGAAGATGATGACGTCGGCTTCGTCGATGGCCAAGTCGACTTGTTTTCTTATCTCTTCTTCAAAAATGTCGTCCGAGCCCACCACATAGCCTCCTGTGTCAATCACTGTGAACGCCTTGCCGTTCCAGTCGCTATGTCCGTAATGGCGGTCGCGTGTCACGCCGCTGCTTTCCTCCACAATCGCCTGACGTTTCTGCACCAGACGGTTGAATAACGTCGATTTTCCGACGTTTGGACGTCCTACTATTGCTACTATATTGCTCATACTCATATTTGTTACGTCATTTCGAGCGTAACGTAGTGAAGTCGAGAAATCACCGGCTTTTGAATCCGTCAGAATTGTTTGGCGGTGATTTCTCCGTTCCGCTTCGCTTCAGTCGAAATGACGAGTGATTATCTACGCCTCGTATCCAAAATGTTTTAATTCTTCTTCATTGTCACGCCAGTCCTTATCGACTTTCACTCTCAGATCCAGGAAAATCTTTTTTCCGGTGAACTCTTCGATGTCGGCCCTCGACTGTATTCCCACTTTTTTGATGGCGGCGCCGCCTTTACCTATTAATATGGCCTTTTGCGACTCGCGTGAGGCGAAAATCGTCGCCTTGATGTTGATGAGTTTCTGGCTCTCCTCGTACGCATCCACCACAACCTCAACGGAATATGGGATTTCCTGCTGATAATTGAGCAGAATCTTCTCACGGATGATTTCCGTCACGAAGAAACGCATCGAGCGGTCGGTGAGCTCGTCTTTCGGGAAGTAAGGCGGACAGACGGGCAGTTTCTCGATGATGCTCTCAAACACAAACTGTATGTTGGCCTGATGCATCGCCGAGATAGGGAACACCGTGGCTGCGGGTAGTGTCTCACGCCAGAATGCCACTGCTTTTTCCACTTCTTCCTGGTTGGAGAGGTCGATTTTGTTCAACAAAACGAACACCGGCACCTCCATTTTCTTGATGCGTTCCACTGTCTCCTCGTCGATTTTCTTGTCGGTGATGTCGACCACGTACAGTATCAAGTCGGCGTCGACAAACGCCACGTTGATGTACTGATTCATGATTTCGTGCATCTTGTAGGCGGGATTTTTGATGATTCCGGGGGTGTCGGAGAACACTATCTGGAAGTCGTCACCGTTCACGATGCCCAAAATACGGTGTCTTGTCGTCTGCGCCTTCGACGTGATGATGCTTATTTTCTCGCCCACCAAATCGTTCATAAGCGTTGATTTTCCGACGTTTGGCTTGCCAATTATGTTGACGTAACCTGCTTTATGATCCATATTTTTAAAATATTTCTAAAATTTTTTCAAAAAACACTTGACACGGAAGCAAAAATGTTGTATTTTTGCAGCCGTAATTCACGATGCGGGGTGGAGCAGTCCGGTAGCTCGTTGGGCTCATAACCCAAAGGTCGGTGGTTCAAATCCGCCCCCCGCTACTAAAGGAGGTCAAAAGGCCTCCTTTTTTTATTTTATCTTCGTCTCAGCAGCCATCAGCACCTCTTTGGTGTCGTTGTCGCTGATGAATGCCACGATATAAAAATCGTCAGCGTTATATTCATCGTTTAAGATGAACTTCATGTTTGTGATGAAGTTTCTTCCTGCCTCGATAGTGTAAGAACTGGTCAATATTCTGCCCCAAGTCTGTCCGTCGGCGGTGCCTCTGAACACATGGCGGTGCATATAAGCTGTGTCAATGCCTGACGGCGTCACCTGCTTGCCAAGAATATTGTCTTCCATCATACAGGTGGTGAGTCGGATGTCGTCTCCGTCGATTGTTTGCAGGAACTTTGAGTGGATGCTGACTTTTAGTTCTCTTGTAGCCTCGTCGAACTCGGTCTTGACGATAAGTCTTATCGGTGCTTGTGAGTCCATGTAGCTGCTCACTGCCGCCCCCCATTGTGCCGAGCCGAGGACGCCTCCTATGCGGTTCACAAGGCCGCTCGGATATGCCGCGATGTTGAATGCGTTATTCCATTCGTTGCCGTCGTCGGTCCTGAAATCCGGGAAACCGCCTGCAGGGTTCTGCAAAGCTCCCTTAGGATGCACGCCTAATACCACAAGATGTCCCTCGTACTGCTCCTGAAGCTGTAGTGCCAAAGCGCCAGCCGCCGGACAGTTGTTGCATTTCACGCCTGTGTAGTCTTCCAAAAGCGTCACCATCTTGCCATCGAAATTGATGGTGTCAGCTGCCACCAACGGGATGGTGTCGCTTTCAGTTACTATAGATTCGACGATATACGGCTCTTTCAACTTGTCGCATGACATCATTCCGAGAATGACTGCCGCTGTTGCTAATAATAATATTTTCTTCATGTTAGAATGACGTTGTTATTGTTAATGATATTCCACTTGATGCCGGCACTGTGCGGCAGACGCCTCCCACGCAGACCAGGCCCTCGCTCTGACGGCCGCCGCTGATGGCAATACGCGTCTGGTCTTTGATGTAGCCGAACGAACCGGTGATGTAATGGTCACGGTTGTCGGCGATAGGGTTGCCGTAGTTGTATTTGTCAGCGACACTCACAAACCACTTCGGAGCGATGGTGTATTCCAACAGGAATGCGAACCAGTTGCCTCGTTTGGTGTAGTATGACTCATGTCCCGGCTCAATGGTGTGGTTAGGGCCGACATTGTCCCACATGTGCTGTAACTCCAAGCGGATGCTGTTGTTCCTGTTGATTTTATAAATCACCTCGCCGAAAGCGATGTTAGCCTCGACGGCTTCTGCGCCCGGGTGGTTCTCGATGGTTTCCATGTCGTAATACAGGTTGATGTACATCAGGGTGAGATGCCATTTGGTGTTGATTTTCTTCTCGACCTCGAAGTTCAAGTCACGATAGAACATGCGGTCGCCGACGGCGAAGAACGGGGATGTGTAGCCTTTTGTTCCCGGCTGGTTGAGCATATTCACGCCATTAACGTTGATGGAGTCGCGCTTGATGTCGTTCACCTGGCTGTAGTTGAATGCCAGCTTGGTGCCGTATTTTCCGCCGAGTGCCGTGTTCTTCGGGATGGTGTAGTTCACCTGGAACTGCACGCCCATCTCGCCCAGCGGCTGTGTGGCATACGAGAACATCGAAGGCAGACTGTGGGTGTGGGTGTAGTTGAGCGGTGGGATGAAACCGATGTCGAGGTCGTTCTGGGTGGCAAGTCGGTTTGACTTGAAACTCATGTTGTCGACGCGTTTCACCTGCAGCACCACGCCAAGTCCTTTCTGTGAATATGCCAATGATGCCAGCAATTCCTGACCGTCCTTATAAATGTAGTTGTTGAACTCCGACGGGTCGTTGATTTTGCGGGCATATTCTGTCGAGAAGGTGAAACGGCCGTATCCGAGGTTGAGTCTTCCGGCGTATGATGCCACGTTTTGTGGCATGACAAGTTCCTCTCCATTGACAAACAGGGTGCTGGCGTCTTCGTATTTGCTTACGAAGCTGGCTCCCACGGTGGCGCGGAACTTGCTGTTGTTCATCGAAGCGATGCTGCTGTTGAGGTCCCATTCGCCGTCAACGCCGCGCACCATGCCTCTGCTTTCCGATGTGGGGACATTCTCACCGTATCCTGCCCAGTAAAAACGCTGTTTTCCATATAGTCCTTTGAGTGTCACGCCTTCCCAAGGACGATACACGGCACGGATGCCTCTCAAGGCATTGTCGAAGCCGAGGGTCCATTCCTCATAGCTGCGGAAAACCAAGCCGTTGCCGAACTGGTCGTAGATGTCGCCCACAGTCACGCCGATGGTGCCGTCGTCGTAAGTGGCGAAATAGTTGGCGATACCCATGCCCTTGACTCTGCTGTCGAAGCCCGACATCGGGGTGGTCTGATATGCCTCAAAACGGAATCCCGCAGTGAAGTTTCCAAGCTGATATTGCAGCTTGCCGAAGCCGTAGGCGCCGAACTCCTCACCGTTGATGTCCTCTTTGGTGATGCCGATGCCCTTGTCTTCCCAATAGTAGTTGCCGTCCATCTGGAAGCTCCCGCTGACCTTCGATTTCTTCAGGAAATCCTGGCCATATACGGCGGTGATACCCAGCACGAAAACAATTAATAATGATATTTTTTTCATGTTTGATTCTTTTATTCGTGAGATTTCTCCACTCCGCTTCGCTTCGGTCGAAATGACGATAGGAGAAACTTTAAACTTTAAAACTACTCTCAACTCTAAACTTTCAACTCTACACTATTTAGAAATCTTAAGGATTTCCTGGTAAAGATCCTCTTCACCGCCATCGAGATAACCTGTGTGCTGCCACACTATCTTGCCGTCACCGTCGAAAAGGAAGGTGTGAGGCGGGTTGTTTACGTTCATGGCGCGAGCCAGTTCCTTGTTCACGTCGAGCAAAATCTCGAAAGGCCAGCCCTTGCCGTCGACGAAAGGCTTGATCTTTGCCGTCGAGCGGGCGTCGTCGATAGAGACGGAGAAAATCTTCACGCCTGTCTCTTCCACCCAGTCGTCGTAAACGTCCGACAATGCGTTGTGTTCTTTCACGCACGGACCGCACCAGGTGGCCCAGAACGTCATCACGAAAGGTTTGCCGTCGTTGCTCAACTCTGCGATGTTAATGGATTGACCGTCAAGGTCTTTCAGTGTGATATTCGGCAAATCTGATTTGTTTTGGGCGTTCAAGCCGAAAAACATCAAGCCGAAAAGTAAGAATGCAAGTGATTTTTTCATGATATGAATTTTAAATGTTATACAATATATGTTTCTAATATTTTACAGTCATCTAACGCTTTTATTTCCACCTTATTGATAATATTCGGAATTAAAATGCATTCGCCGATGCCCACAATCTCCTCGCCGCCGTCGTATTTCAGGGTGAAGCTGCCGCCGACGCTCATCAGGATGACGAAAGAGTCGAGTTCGGAATAGTCTTTTGCCAACGCCATCCCTTTTTCAATATTGATGAAATTGGTAGTGAAATAAGGACATTCCACCATTTTGACTGTAGCGTCTTTCTTGTCGCGCTCGTACTCGGTGCGGTAGTCGTCCTCGTGTTTGTAGTTCAGGGTGAACAGTGACTGCGGGATATGCAGCTCGCGGTACATGCCGTGCTGGTCGAGGCGGTCCCAGTCGTACACGCGGTAGGTGGTGTCGCTGGTCTGCTGTATCTCTGCCACCATGCAGCCCGGACCTAAGGCGTGGATTCTCCTTGCGGGGATGAAAAACACGTCGCCTTCGCTAACATGTTCAAAATTAAGGACTTCTGATATTTTTTTATCATAGATGAGCTTCTCCACTTCAGCTTTCGTCACCTCGCGGTTGAAACCTGAGACGAGTTCCGCGTCCTTGTCGGCGTGCATCACATACCACATCTCGGTCTTGCCGTTTTCGAGGCCGATCTTTTGAGCAATCTCATCGTCGGGATGCACCTGCACCGACAGCCATGTCAGCGGGTCTATCACCTTGATAAGCAAAGGGAACGTCTCACCATAGCGGTCGAAAACGTTGTCGCCCACGAGGTCGCCCATGAATGTCTCCACAAGGTCGTTGAGCTCGTCGCCCTCAAACTGGCCGTTCGCCACCACGCTGTTTTGGCCTTCGACGCCCGACAGCAGCCACATCTCGCCACAGTTCATCAGCTTGCCGAAGTCCTTGTGCAGCAACGACTTGACATTCTGTCCGCCCCAGATTTTCTCAAGGAAAATAGGCTTAAACTTCAAAGGATATAACACGTTCATTT
>CADAFC010000098.1 GCA_902787095.1 uncultured Bacteroidia bacterium | reverse complement strand
TAGCAGCTTACGCTATGGACGACCACACAATCTGCGCAGTCAACGACGCTGTTGACAATGGTCTCATCGACGCCACCCTCATCGGTGACCCTGCCCGTATCGCTGAGATCTGCAAGGAAGAGAAGATCGACATCAACAAATTCAAAATCGTCGAGGAAAAAGACGACGTGAAGGCAGCTGCCTTGGCATGTGACCTCATCAACCGCGGCGAAGGCGACATCCTCATGAAAGGCCTTCTCCCTACCGACAAATACATGCGCGCCATCCTCAACAAGGAACGCGGCCTCTGCCCACCAAACGTCACCCTGGCACACGTCGCAGTGATCCAGAACCCGGCTTACCATAAGCTCCTCGTGGCTTCTGACTGCGCTATCATCCCGTTGCCTGACCTCAAGCAGAAACAGACTATCTTGAAATACGTCACCACAGTGTCGAAGGCTCTCGGCGTGAAGACCCCGAAAGTCGCTCTCGTGACAGCTACCGAGCAGATGAGCGCTGGCATTCCTGCATGTGTCGACGCAGCTATCATCTCCAAGATGGCAGAACGCGGCCAGATTAAAGGCTGCCTCGTGGAAGGCCCTATCTCTCTCGACCTCGCTTGCGACACTGAGACAGCACAGATCAAAGGCATGAACAGCCCTGTGGCTGGCGACGCCGACTGCCTCGTGTTCCCTAACCTCGAAGCATCGAACGTGTTCTACAAATGCTGCTCGAAATTCAACAAATCGGAAATCGGCGCGATGCTCATGGGTGCCAAGGTCCCTTGCGTCCTTTCATCACGCGGCGACACATCGCTCACAAAACTCTATTCAATAGCTCTCGCAGCATTGATAGCATAAGAATTAGTAAAGACGCACGGCCGTGCGTCTCAACGAAAATAATAAAAAAACAGAACATTATGTATAAACTTTTAATCATCAATCCAGGCTCGACATCAACGAAGGTTGCTGTCTTCAATGACAAGGAACAGGTCTTCAAGAAAAACATCAAGCATTCTGTCGAAGATTTGGCTAAATTCGATAAGATTGCTGACCAGTTCTCTTATCGTAAAGAAGTGATTCTCAATGAGTTGAAAAACGAAGGCGTTGATATCAACGGTCTCAGTGCCGTCGTCGGCCGTGGCGGTCTGCTCCACCCATTGACATCAGGTGTTTATGAGGTGAACGAGCCTATGCTCCGCGACCTCAAAGCCGCTTCGTATGGTGAGCACGCCTGCAACCTCGGCGGTCTCATCGCCAACGACATCGCCAAGGAATATGGTGTGAAGGCTTACATTGCCGACCCTGTCGTCGTCGACGAGATGGAAGACGTGGCACGTTACTCGGGTCACCCGTTGTTCCCGCGTATCTCCATCTTCCACGCCTTGAACCAGAAGATGATTGCCCGTCAGCACGCTGCTGCTGTAGGTAGGAAATACGAGGATTTGAACCTCATCGGTGTGCATCTCGGAGGCGGTATCTCCGTCGGTGCCCACAAACACGGTCGCGTGGTTGATGTCAACAACGCGCTGAACGGCGACGGCCCATTCACCCCTGAGCGTTCAGGCGCCCTCCCGTCAGGTCCGTTGATGAAAGCCTGCTTCAGCGGCAAATACACCAAGAAAGATGTCGACCTCATGCTCAAAGGCCAAGGCGGCTTCGTGGCATATCTCGGCACCAACGACGCTCTCGAAGTTGAAAACCAGGTGAAAGCCGGCAACAAAGAGTGGGAGAAGGTGTACCGCGCCATGGCATACCAGATCGCCAAGGAAATCGGCGGCGTGGCAGCAGCAGCCCTCGACATGAACGTCGACGCTATCTTCATCACAGGCGGTATGGCCTACGACAAGACCTTCTGCGGCATCATTGAAGAACATGTCAAGAAGATCGCACCAGTATACCGTTATCCGGGTGAAGACGAGATGCTCGCCCTCGCATTGAACGGCATCATGGTGCTGTCAGGTGAGGCCAAGGCACAAATGTATGAATAATTAACATTCGATGATACGTGTAGAGACGCACGGCCGTGCGTCTTTACATGTATTGTATTATATGTATCGTATTAAAACCATATTTCTGATTATATTGTCTTGTATCTGCCTGACAATCAACGCCCAGCAGAAAAACAAGACCTTTGTCCATATCGAGCACGCGGACTACCAAGTCTACGATGAATCGTATGGAAAGGACGTGGAACGCCTTATCGGAAACGTGGTTTTGCGCCAGGACTCGGCGTATTTCTACAGCGACAGCGCGCATTTCAATGAGAAAACGCGTTTCTTCGATGGCTACGGCCACGTCCATATCAAGGTGAACGACACCACCGACATCTTCAGCGACAAATGTAAGTATTCGGGAGATATAAAATTCGCCGAGTTGTTCGACAACGTCATCCTGAAAGACGACTCTACGGTGTTGAAAACCAATTACATGACGTATGATAGAAACCAGCATCTGGCGACATATCCACGTCATGGCTCAATCACCCGCAACGACAAAAATCTTGTTTCCCAAAAAGGTTATTACCGCGACGACATTCAGGTGGCGTATTTCCGTACCGATGTGGTGGTGACAACTCCGAAAAGCCGAATGATTACTGACACTTTGGTGTATAACATCAAGGAAGAGAAGATGTATTTCTTTGGTCCGACGACCATCTATTACGACGAGAGTGTCCTTGACGGAAACTACGGCTGGTATGACGCAAAAAACGACGTCGCTTATCTCGACAGAAGAGCCACTTTGAGTAATAAGAACTTCTCAATCACGTCTGACTCAATGTTTTACGATAAGAAAGCCGATTTCGCGAAAGCGATGAGCAATGTCTTTATCCAAGACACTACCAACAAGGCGATTATCGAAGGAAACTACGGCGAGATGTGGAAGAAGTTGGGCAAGAGCTTCGTCACCGACAGCGTGCGAGCCCTTTATTATGCCGACAAAGACACGCTTTATCTGCATTCCGACACACTGTTTTTCTACATGGATACGATAAAACAGCAGGCTGAGCGTGTGCTGGCGTATTACAATGTGCGTTTCTATAGGCGCGACATTCAAGGGAAATGCGACTCGCTGAATTATTATGTCGCCGACTCATGCGCGAAGATGCGTGTGAATCCTATAGTTTGGGCGGAACACAGCCAGCTGCGCGGCGACTCCATCAATATTGTGATTGCAAACAAGTCGATCGACAGCGTGTTGCTTTATCCTAACGGTTTCATCATACAGAAAGACACCATAGAGGGATTCAACCAGATCAAAGGCAAGACGATGACGGCCTATTTCAAGGAAAACGAGCTCGACCATGTGTATGACGACGGCAACGCCGAGACGGTGTACTGGCTGCGCGAGGAAGACGGCAAGATGATCGGCATCAACGTGTCGCAGAGCACCGCCATGGACATCACTATCGAGAAAAACCAGATCGTCAGGATAAAATATTTCAAGAAAACCACCGAGACATTGTATCCGAAAGAGAAGATGAAACCCGGTGTGGAGCTCTTGAAAGGCTTCGAATGGCTTGAAGAACTGCGTCCGACCGACCCTGACGACATCTTTAGGAAGCCGACGCAAGTCGTTGAGGATGAGAGCAATAAGCGTCGCAGAGGCCGTCGTAAATAATTTTGGAAAAATAATTGTTGCGCGTATCAAAAAATTGTGTATTTTTGCAGCGCAAAATCCGATGGGGTATTAGCTCAGTTGGTAGAGCGTTTGAATGGCATTCAAAAGGTCAGGAGTTCGATTCTCCTATGCTCCACAAAACTCGTAGAGACGGTCTGCTGACCGTCTCTAATTTTTTTTTCATTCTTTCACTATCCATTCTGTAAACTCCCAGCCATCAGCCATGTTCACTTTCAGGATATAAACCCCTGGATTCAATTTCGAGACATCAATTGTGCCGAGGTTTAAATGCTAATCCAGCTGGAGTTGAAACCTACAAAAGAATCATATGTGGCGGACAACAATTGCATTATCAATTTATTCAAACTTTACCGTTACGCTGTTTGATGTGAATTTTCCGGAATAAAGTTTGTATTCCCCGACTTTTATAGGAAGAGAAATGTGTTCGTCATTACACCATCCTGTAAAAATACTGTCTTTGAATCTTTTGCCTTCAAGCACAAAAGTATAAGTTCCTTTAACGATATCAAAGCAAGCGATATTAAAAACATCTTCTTTTGTCTCACTAGCCTTTAAAAACATAAAATGGTTTATAGTGTCGTTCATTATGGATGATTCAGTAATATCTGACAGTGAGAAATAGAAGTCATGCTCTTTGCGTTCATCAACGTTATGATAAACAGAGTCGCTAAGATAATCATTTAAGATATATAGTTTTTCGTTGATCCAATCTGTTACCCGCGCCTTGTCGTATTCTTCTTCTTTAACAACTTCCCAATCTGCACAATAATAAGGTTCTACTAATTTGATTTCCACATAAAACTTATCGTTTTTATATTTATTGATGGCTCTATTGATAACTTTTCTGTAATTCGTATTCTTTTTCAGCCAATCAGGATCCGAATACATCTCGGGATCATCGGAAACCCAATTGGTTAAACATACAAATAAAAAATCAGGCAAACCATTTCTGTAATACATAAATTTTCTGAAATACAGATTCTCTTTTGAAGTATTGGTATAAGAAACCACCAATTCAGGATGTTTAACGATAGAATCCGTGTTAAGGATGTATGGTCCTTCGCTCCATCGGATAGACAAGTTGATGGAGATGTCTTGGGAGTGGAGGGACACAGACCCAAGGAGAAAGAGCAGAATTAATAAGTGTTTTATTGTTTTCATAAGTTTATTATTTATTCAATGCTTCATCATAACGAGACATTACATGATCTTTGTAAAAATGAGGACTTGCTTTGTATAGCCTAATATAAACTGAATCTCCTATACATTCGCTAAATAGTGGGAATAAGATATTGCCATCTTCAGGGAAAGAATCAAAACAATAATAAGCCATAAAAAGGGAATCTTCATGATGTGTTTTCCTATCAAACATTGGCTTGTCATGATAACCATAAAAAACCTCTAATTTATATTTGTTTGAGTTAAAGCCAATCTCGAGAGAGTTCTCATCAAAATCACGCCAAATAAATATTGAGTCGTTTGTTTTGAAACACATCTTTAAAGAACCCTTGAATTTCCCTAAAACTCTTATGTAATTGTCTTGAGGAGGTTTGTTTCCTTTATATTTTTCAAAGATGATATAATCATTCCATATCGTGACAACTTTCCCAGTATGCGTCTTGTAAAACTTTCTGCCTGAATACCTGCAGCTATTTAAAACTATAGCAAGTATTAGCACTGACAGGACAGAAATTATGATTTTCTTCATTTAAGTATTATTTTTGCATAATGAAACTTAATCAAACTATTTTATGGTTTACTAATCATTACCTCCACCTAGATACTTTTCCATTTTAAGCATTAAACTTGGCGGAACGCTGATTTGTTTCTTCGTATCAAGATAGTCATCGTATGAAAACGGCCCATATACATCTAAGGTTTGTTTGTGGACAATCCAATACTGATGGGCATTGCTTAAGTTTAGTATTCTCTGTTTGTCATACCAGTTTTGTATTGTGTCATATTCTCTCCTTGAATACATGAAGTTGCCATTGTCATCATAAATACTGATATATCTGCCAAAAATACTATCAACAGGTTTCTGGTCGACAAGCAAAAATATGCTATCTTTAGAATAATCAAATATATGTCCTTCTATTACTGTGCCATAATAAGTTTTATTACAACAAATGAATCTATTTATTACGGTGTCGTTTTTATGATAATGAAACAACCTGCCTTCACGAGGTTCGCCTAAAGAATCGACTTCGAATATTTCACCATCATAATTGACGTTACAAATAGTGTCACCAACATATACTTTGACAATGTCAAACCCTTCGGTATCATCGTTTTCGACCACGATGCGCGGACGATTGCAAGCTGTTAAACTTATTAAGCATAAAAGTGCTTTGAGAATATACTTATTCATAATATTAAGGTTTTATATAAACTCTATTTACAAAAATAATATCGAATTCCCCGCCCCAGTATGTTGCTGGATATAACAGAAATGTTGGCTCATTTATTCCGCCATGTAGTACACCACCAACTGAAGTCGCAAAATTTCTCCAAGAACTAAAATATTCGCCATGTTTCACATCAAAATTATACTTGTCAGACCATATTTCATACATATTGTCTCCGACACACGTTAATGTTATTTGGCCTAAAGCCATGGATAATTGGTCTGATAAAAACATGTATGGGAAAGAAAACAAATTGATAGTATATACGTTGTCGTTTACATGATTAAGATTCCCTTTAGATAAAAACGAGAAATCAATTGTTGAAGCATCTACATATAAAAGCTGTCCTTCTCCAAAACAATAATGCCAATCGCACACTTCGGTCAGATTGTTTGCTGATATTGGGTTATCTTTTGAACTTCCTGGTCTTCCATTTGAATTTGAGCTATTGGTATTTAATGGATTGCCATCTCCATTCCCGTTAACTGTTGGCCCATCTGAGCTGCTTCCGCCTCCAGTTCCTCCGCCATGGTTGCCGCTGCCACTACTGCCCATTGCGTTCGGTCCTTGAGAAAACACGCAATTGCTAATATAATCCGTTAATAGCCAATGCAGCCAATGCGATGCCATTTATCAACAACGAGGTGTCCGTGTGTTTATTATTCCTTGACTATTCTTTCTGCAAACTCCCTGCCGTCGGCCAGACGCACCTTTATAATATATATGCTCGGCTCGAGACCCGACATGTCCACTCTCTCGAAATCGGAGCCCTGCGACTGCAGCAGGCGGCCGTCAAGGGCGTAGATTTCAACCAATTGACATTCTGTGTTTTCCGCAAAGCTGAGGCTTACAACGCCGTTTGAAGGATTAGGATACACCTCAACCTCTTGGTTGTCAACCATATTATCTTCTGTGTCATCTGTAATAATTTCACAATCTCTAAAATGTGTGTTTGGGGTGGAGTAAGCTAATTCCTGACCATCGAATTTACAGGATTGGTAGCTATAATCCCAGCCGCCATTCTGCTCCCAGGACATGATATTACAGCCGATGCCTTCAATAAACATAATAGGCTCTTGATACCAATTATACGAAGGCCTGTCAAACACTATAATCTTACGTCCGTTTTCATAACGAGTCTCAACAACGGTTCCTGTATAATTGTAAGGATTAAAAACAAACTCATCGCCCACCTCCAAGTTCATGTCCATAATAAGATATTCATTATTGGGATCGTCGGCGTATGTGATCCACAATTGACCGTCGGTTTCTCGCAAAGTTCCAACAAGAAAAGGATATGATAATCCTGGATAATCAAACGCAAAAGTGAAATAAAGATAATTTATACCATAGATGTTTTTGACATAAGCGAGATCTTTCATGGTGTATTCAAGCTCTCTATGCCAAGATATCCAAGAGGTTGAATCTGCTTTGAGAACATTCTCGTAAGTTTGGGCTTGAAGGTTGCCAAACACTAATGTAATCAACAGCAGTAGCAATACAGTTTTGTTTTTCATGGCGTTGTGTTTTTAAATTATTTTTCTGCAAAACTATACAAATAATGGAAAAATAGCAAGAAAAAAAGGGTATGTAAAGTTATGTATCGGGGTAAAATAAATGATAATCAATGGATTATGCGTTGCACTGCGCCTGAAATGCCATGGCGGCGATGGCTGACTGAGGCGATTCCTTGGTGTTGAAAATGCGTTTTATCTTACGGCTGCGCTGACAAACTGTAGGATATGCGCGCTGCATCAAGGCTGCAATATCAGCTTCTTCCAACCCGAGAAGATATAAACAACAATAGTCAATATCATCCATTGTTAGTTTTGGATATGTTTTATCCAATATTTGTGTAAAATTATTGTAATGCCTGTCAACGGCGTCTCTCAATGCCATCAGTTGACTCTTATCTAATGCAAATTCTTTGTAAATAATGCAATCAACCTTTGATTTGAAATGATGTTTGTTAACAACATCTAAGATGTATTTACAAATAGGCTCTTTCACAAAAGGATTGGCTTCCATTTTTCGCTTCATTTTGGCTAAAGCCCTGTCCTTTTCTTCAAGATCGTCATGTGATTTTTTCTTTATGGCAAGAATTTTATTCTTGATAAGAATAACAAATGTTATAACTATAATCAGTATTAAAGATATGGAGAGAATTATATAACGATTGCGTTTTTTAATGTATTTCACATGCTCCTTTTGTAATTGGCTTTGTTTGTATGTATCATAAATCTGTGATAAGTTGGCTTTGATATCGGTGTTGTCTCTGTATTTTGAAAAGCTCTCACCGTAAATGTCTTTATAATACCTAGCTGTTATAGTATCTCCAATTGCCATCAAACAATTCATTAGCAATTCAGCGGAAGCGGTTCGTGTTGTGTAAGAGTCTCGGTTAACGCTTAAACTCAAATAATGAATGGCGGAATCACATTCTCCTTTTTCTTTATATAAATAACCTAAAGTAAAACATCTTGTTAAATACTGGTCTTTATTTGAAGATAATCCAAGAGCCTCATAAATAACGGTGAAGGAACTATCGTAATAACCTAAATCATTATATATAAGCGCAGATTCTGATAATGAGGAACTGTAAACAGATAATTTTTGCTGTTTTTTAGATAAATAAATTGCCTTCCTATAATAATACAATGCGCTGTCAGCCTGCTGGTCAAGATAATAGGAACCTCCGATACGTCTATAAGTGTTTGCTAAGCTGTAATTAGGTAAATTTAGAAAACATTTCAATGCGTTTTTATAAGACTCCAGGGAAGGTTGTGCTATGCCATTATTAAAAAATAATTCTCCCAAGCGTGTATACGTCAACCCCATGAACTTCGCCTTGTACCCCTGTAAAGACGAACGGCCGTTCGTCTCCACATCGAAATGGTTTTCCATTATCTCCAGCGTGTGCAGGTATTCCTTGCAGGCCTCGACAAGGCTGTCGTTTTCGTAAAAACCGACGCCGTTCATGTAATGCGAGCGGGCGGAGAGGACCGTGAGGTCGTCGTTGGTGGGATACAGGACGGCGAGGCTGTCGAAAAACCGCATCGCGGCTTGTAAAGACGCACGGCCGTGCGTCTCCTGCGGGTTGTCGGTTTTGTACAACGCCTCGGAGAGGAGCAGTTGATGGTAGTTTTCGTTGAAAATGACGGGAAGGGTGTCTGATGACAGCAGCTCTTGCAACGCAGTCGCTGCATCGTGTTGCAGCAATGTGTCGATTGCCTGCAGGTTCTCGTCAAATTCGAAAGGCAACGGCTCTTGCTCGGCAATGACAGGCTCGGGCTGCGGCTTGTTGCAGGCAACAAACAAAGCCAATAACAAATAC
>CADAFC010000097.1 GCA_902787095.1 uncultured Bacteroidia bacterium | reverse complement strand
AGATTGGTGAAGTTGTAATGGTTTTCGACCTCAAACACGCCGTCGACCATGCGATAAGGCTTCACCCGTATGTTCTGATAGCATTTCTTCACCTCGTCCATGTGGTGATGTGGAATTCTGTCGCTGGTCACCAGTCCGTTGACGCAGAAGCTGTCGTCATTGCCGCAATCAGGAATCGAGCCCAAGTCACCACCTGCCGCATACCACTTATCGCCTTTATAGTCGTGTTGTATTATGGTCTGATCGACGAAATCCCAGATGCAGCCGCCTTGAAGCTGAGGATATTTCTCAAACACCTCCATATAATCCTGCAATCCGCCGCAGCTGTTGCCCATTGCATGGCAATACTCCACCATGATAAACGGACGGTTTAGGCTATCTATATGATTTTCAGCGAATTTTATAAGATAATCGACGTCAGCGTACATCAGACCGATGTAGTCGGTATTGTAATCGTAGATGGCGCGCTCGCATATAACCGGACGTGTGTCACGCTGTTTCATCCAGTCGTAGCAGGCCTTGGTGCACACGCCGTTGCCGCATTCGTTACCTACCGACCATACTATCACCGACGGATGGTTCTTGTCGCGTTCGACCATGTTCTTGCAACGATATAAAAACACATCTTTCCACTCTTCTTTCTTGGCGAGGCTGTTTTCCTCATAGCCCTGCGGATGCGACTCGTTGTTGGCCTCGTCGATGACGTAAATTCCATATTTGTCGCATAGTTCGTACCAATATTCATCATCCGGATAATGGCATGTGCGAACGGTATTGATGTTGTTTTCGAGCATCAGCTGAATGTCGCGCTCCATGGTCTCATGGTCGACGTATTGTCCAGTAATTCCTGAGTGTTCGTGACGGTTTACACCTTTTATCAAGACAGGCTTTCCGTTCACCAAAAGCTGACCGTCCTTCATCTCCACCGTGCGGAAGCCTATATATGTGCCAACGGTCTCAAGAACGTTTCCTTGTTTATCCTTAATAATAATTTCCAATTTATATAATCTGGGTATTTCTGCCGACCATGGCATCACATTATCAATTATAGTCTTTGAAATATGCAAATTGTAAAATCCAGTATCTTTGGATGGTTTAAGATCTTTTTTCTTTAAATCTTTTACAACAGTTTTTTCTAAAGATTTGCCATTTTTATCGTCACCTTTAATCGTCATTTCAACAGAAAACCTTTTTGGAAGCTTTTTCCAGTCGTCAAAATTCAACGTCACGTCACACTCAAAAGTGCCATTCTCATAATTCTCGTCAAGACCAGCTTTTACGAAGTAATCGAAGATGTTAAGCTTTGGTTTTGAATAGATTACGACATCTCTTGTAATGCCGCTCATGCGCCAGAAATCCTGCGCCTCGAGATATGAGCCATCACTGAAACGATAGACTTCCAATGCCAACAGATTTTTCTCGCCATGATTAATATAAGGTGTGATGTCGAACTCGGCAGGTGTCTTTGAATCCTCGGAATAGCCCACAAACTGACCGTTAATCCACAGATACATCGCCGATTTTACCGCGCCGATTTTCAGATAAACGTTTTGGTTTTCCCATTCTTTTGGCACCTCAAAATCATGACGGTACTGTCCCACCGGATTGAATTCCGTAGGGGCGTAAGGCGGATTTGACTTAAACTCGTTCGCCACGTTCACATAAACAGGGTTGCCGTAGCCGTTCAGTTCCCAGTTGCCTGGCACCGGTATTGTGTTCCAATCATTCGCGTCATAATTGGGCTTGTAGAAGTCCTGAAATCTGTCTTTCGGACTGTCGCAATAGGCGAATTTCCAGTCACCGTTGAGATATTTACCATTGTTGACCACATCAGCTCGTGGTGGCATTTTGTTGATCTGATACACGTCCAAATCGTTCCACCATTCGCCAACTTCAACATCTTGAGCAGACAGCAATGCCGATAACTGCATGAATATCAATGATAAAAGAAATCTTGTTTTCATAGCCATCCAGTTTTTAAACCAATTTCATTAAACAACAAAGTTATACATTTTTTTACAAATCAATACATCTTCATGAAAAATTAATTTTAAAAAATTCTTTGGACGTTTGGCAAATTATTGTTACTTTTGCAAGTTAAACTTTGTTCTTATGAAGAAAATGTTGTTTGTATTATTGTTATTGGCTCTTATCGCTATTGTTTTCCCGTCATGCGAGCGTCGTTGCATCTGCACTTATCACGATTCGGGTGCCGAAGAGCTGATTTACAGCGCCTACACAAAGAAAGACTGCCGTACCTACGAGGAAGACCTTAAAAATCTTGGTATGAACGTAGACTGCGACTACAAATAGATAACGCATTGATTATGAAAGAGAAACTGTTATTCTTCAGCGTAAAGCACCCTCTCTTGCTGATATTGCTGTTTGCAATAGCTCTAAAATTCGTGGCGGCGATATTCACAGGAGGCTATATGGTTGAAGATCAATACTTTAACTATTACGAAGTGCCAATGTCATGGCTCTCCAATCCTTGGATTGTGTATCCGATGCGACTGATATTGGGTGCTTTCTCATTGTTAATCATCACGTTAGGATATAGAATAGTCAAAATCATAGCCGACAAAACAACAGCTCTCGAAGTGGCGCTACTGCTGGCATGTCTGTGGAGTATGCCGTATGTGAGCGTGCATCCGCTGCCCCAAGTGGTATGCCTGCCATTCCTCCTTTATGGTACTTTACTTATAGTAAAACAAGATAACTTACTGAATAACAAAGAGATAGACAAGTTTCACCGCACCACTTTCATAATAGCGGGATTCTGCCTCGGACTCGGTTTCGCGGTTTACTACCAAAGCCTCGTATTTTATATAGGTGTGCTGATGGCGCTTCTGGTTTTGAAAAACTGGAAAGGTGCCCTGATGACAATAATCGGCTATGTCATCGCGGTTTTGTTTACGCAAACAATAACCGACCTAATCATCTGGCATCGTCCGTTTGTCAATATGATCGGTTTTTTCAAAAATAGCGGCATATACCTCTTCAACAACAATTTCCAATGGATGTTTGAATCCACATCGTTGGTAGTCACCATGTTATACCTCGTGGTACTGCCGTTGAGCGTGATGTTGCTGTTTGGATTTTTCAGAGTGTGGCGCAAATACATTTTGCTTTTCATGCCGACATTCATGCTACTGCTGTTTTATACGGTTTTCCCGAACAGACTGTGGATATATACATATACTCTGATTCCGACGTTCATCATAACGGGCTTCGTGGGTTGGAAAGAGTATTATAAAAACTCAGCGTTTTGGATGCGAAACCGTTGGTTATCAGTGACTTTATATGCAATATTTGCAGTAATAAACACAATTGTGTTTTTCATGTCATTTTCTCCTGAATTTTTTACAAAATAACAGATTATGACCATTGACGAGGCGAGAAAACGGATTACAGAACTGAGCGAAACGATTGATAATCATAACTATAAGTATTACGTTTTGGCACAGCCGAGCATCAGCGACTACGATTTCGACATGCTGATGAACGAGCTCATCGCACTTGAGAAGGAGTTTCCTGAACTGGCGTTGCCCACTTCACCAACCCAAAGAGTTGGTGGTGACCTTACCAAGGAGTTCCCGACCGTAAAGCACCGTTATCCAATGCTTTCGCTCGCCAACTCATACAACCGTGACGAGATTATCGACTTCATAAAACGCATCGAGAAAACCATCGAAGAGCCAGTGGAGTTTGTCTGTGAGCTGAAATTCGACGGTGTCTCCATCAGCCTCACATACGAAAAAGGCATCCTGGTGCGTGCTGTCACACGTGGCGACGGCACACAAGGCGACGAAGTGACCAACAATATCAAGACAATACATTCTGTGCCTCTCAAACTGCGTGGCAACTATCCCGAGTTTCTTGAGATGCGCGGCGAAGTCATCATGCCACACGACAGCTTCAACAAAATCAATGCCGAACGCGACGAGCTTGGAATGTCATTATTTGCCAACTGTCGCAACGCAGCCGCCGGCACAATAAAACTGCAGGACCCCAAAGAGACAGCCCGCAGGCGTTTGGATAATTTCTGCTACTACATGATGATGGATAACGTACCGTATAGCACTCATTATCAAAGCCTTATGGCAGCCAAGGAATGGGGTTTCAACATCTCGCCACACATGAAAGTGTGCCGTAACATCGACGAGATCGAAGATTTCATCAACTACTGGGACGAGAAACGCCGCAACCTGCCATTCGACATCGATGGCATCGTCATCAAAGTCAACAGTTTCGCACAACGTGAGCAACTTGGGATAACCGCCAAGTCACCACGCTGGGCAATAGCTTATAAATTCAAGGCCGAACAAGTCAGCACAAAGCTATTAAGCGTTGACTTTCAAGTGGGCAGACATGGAACAATAACTCCTGTCGCAAACCTCGAGCCTGTGTTTCTGGCAGGAACGACAGTGAAACGCGCCACTCTTAACAATGCCGACTTCATCCGCCAACTCGACCTGCATTATGACGACATCGTCAAAGTGGAAAAAGGCGGCGAGATAATACCGAAAATAATCGAAGTTGACCTCGAAAAACGCAAAAACGACTCGAAACCTGTCGAGTTTATCACCAAATGTCCTGAATGTGGCACCGTCCTGACACAAAAAGAAGGCGAAACAGCTTGGTACTGCCCAAACAGCATGGGATGTCCGCCACAGATAAAAGGCCGCATCGAGCATTTCATCAGCCGCAAAGCGATGAACATCGAGAGCCTCGGCGAAGGAAAAGTCGAAGTGATATTCGATAACCACTTGATTAACAACTACGCCGACCTCTACGACCTCACCTACGACCAGCTCTACGGTCTTGAAAAAGTGGAGACATTCGTCGACGAGTCGAGCCTCTTCCCTGAGACGGTGACACGCAAGGTTTCCTTTAAGGAAAAAACCGTCAACAACATACTTAACTCGCTCATAAAATCACGCGAAGTGCCTTTTGCAAGAGTGCTTTATGCATTGGGAATCAGAGAGATAGGCGAAACGACAGCTAAGATTTTGGCGAACGAGATGGGCAATATCGACAACATCATCAACGCGTCGCTGGAAGAGCTGACGGCCATCAACACAATAGGCCCGACCATCGCACAAAGCATCAGAGATTTCTTCGACGATGAGCGTAACATACATATTATCAACAGATTAAAAGTCGCTGGATTGCAATTTTCACAAGAGAAGAAAGCCACTTCGTCTGAAAATCAGATACTCGCTGGCAAAACGATAGTCGTGAGCGGCGTGTTCGCCAACTTCTCACGTGACGGTATCAAACAACTGATTGAGGATCTTGGTGGCAAAAACGCGTCTTCTATCTCATCGAAAACCGACTTTGTGGTGGCTGGCGAGAAGATGGGACCAGAGAAGAAAAAGAAAGCTGAGACCCTCGGAGTTAAAATAATTGACGAAACAGAGTTTTTGAATATAATTAATAATCCAGTCATTTCGAGCGAAACGTAGTGTAGTCGAGAAATCACCGCCATTTGAATTATTTAGAAATTTTATGCCAGTGATTTCTCCACTCCGCCTAACGGCTACGGTCGAAATGACGATAAAACAAATAAAATGTTAAAAAAACTTAGAATAACATTAGCTATCATCTGCTTCACGATGATTACGCTGTTGTTTCTCGACTTCACAGGCACCCTTCACGCCTGGTTCGGCTGGATGGCGAAGCTGCAGTTTGTGCCCGCTTTGCTGGCATCAGGCTCCATCACTGTCCTCGCAATCATCATTGTCACCATGACATTCGGGCGCATTTACTGCTCCATCCTCTGCCCTCTCGGCGTGTATCAGGATGGCATCTCTCGCATGGCAGAGAAACGAAAAAAGAACCGTTACAAGTTCAAAAAGAGTCGTAAATGGCTGAGATACAGCATATTACTGGTGTTTGCGGTGCTTCTGTTTGTCGGGCTCAACTCGATAGCAATCCTCATCGCCCCATACAGCATCTACGGACGCATCGCCTCGAACCTGTTTGCGCCACTTTATCAATTGATTAACAATGTTTTAGCATATTTTGCCGAACGTTGGGACAGCTATGCTTTCTACCACGTCGACGTGTATATCAAGAGTCTGCCGATATTCATTGTTTCCATAGCTTACTTCTTGATTATCACCATCTTATCGCTCACTTCCGGACGCTGGTATTGCAACACCGTATGTCCTGTTGGCACAATTCTCGGCTTTTTTGCAAGAGGCTCACTCTTCAAGCCTGTCATCGACACTGAAAAATGCAACAGCTGCGGTCTTTGCGAAAGAAACTGCCGTTGCTCAGCCATTGACTCTAAAAACCATAAGATTGACTACACAAAATGCGTCACGTGCTTCAACTGCATAGAAAAATGCCATCAAGGCGCGATGCGTTACCGTCTGGCCGGCAATATCGATAATGTCAACAAAGTAAAAACAATCGGTGACGAGACCAAAAATGGCAAGACATCACGCAAGACTTTCATCGCCACTGTCGCAACTTTGGCAGCCGCTTCAACTTTAAAAGCTCAGGAAAAAGTTGTCGACGGCGGTCTTGCCACAATCGAGAAGAAGAAAGCACCAAAGCGTGAAACTCCAATAAAACCTGCCGGTTCACTAAGTCTCGACAACTTCAGCTCACGTTGTACAGGTTGCCA
The DNA here is from genome assembly GCA_902787095.1 of uncultured Bacteroidia bacterium. Classification (GTDB taxonomy): domain Bacteria; phylum Bacteroidota; class Bacteroidia; order Bacteroidales; family F082; genus Limimorpha. Next base: position 755 of record CADAFC010000097.1, on the reverse strand, counting down.
GCTGTGTGTGCAGGTCTGCCCCAACGACGTATTGCGTGCCTGCACCAAATGCTCGGAGGTATGCCCCGCTGGCGCCATCACAAAGGTGACACGCGAACAGAAGACCGCCATCCAGATTGGCCACGCCGTGTGGATTGGCAGAAACTGCGTACCGTTACGCGACGGTGTTTCATGCGGCAACTGCGCAAAACACTGCCCGTCAGGCGCAATCAACATGATGCCTTACGACCCGGAAGACGCCACATCACCATTGATTCCTACAATAAATACAGAGAAATGCATCGGCTGCGGTGCCTGCGAACACGTCTGCCCGGCACGTCCGTTCAGCGCGATTTTCGTCGAAGGAAATGTAATACATATCAACATATAATGTAAGGACGCACTGCGTGCGTCCGTTTATTCAAACAATAAAAAAGAAAACAATGTCAAACAATATATCAAGAAAAGATTTTCTCAAGGTGGTCGGTGCCACAGCAGCAGTGTCGGCAGTGGCATTAACTGGCTGCAAATCAGAGAATTACGATAAAGAAACAACATATTCCGTCGGGGACATCCCGAAGGATAAGATGACCATGCGCGTCAACCATAACACGGGCGACCGCGTGTCAATCCTCGGCTATGGCATGATGCGACTGCCGTTCAAAGACGATGCCATAGACCAGGAGATGGTCAACAAACTGGTGGACTACGCCATGGACCATGGTGTCAACTATTACGACACCTCACCAGTGTATTGCCGCGGAAACTCTGAGGTT
>CADAFC010000096.1 GCA_902787095.1 uncultured Bacteroidia bacterium | reverse complement strand
CACCGACAACGGCTCCCTGAACCAGAAATACTGGGTCAGAAACGTGAGTTCGTACGGTTTCGGCGGCTTGGTGGGCCTTCAGGCACATTTCGGCAAGTTCGTGCTCTCGCTCGACGGTGCCACCACCAATTTCAAAGTTTATGAAGTCAGATTAGGTATAGGTTGCGGAACACAAGGAAAACATTGATTATGAAAAAGTTAGCGATATTATTGATAGTGGCAACGGTTATTGCAACAGGTTGCAAGAAGTTGCCGGAGTTCACATCAGGAAATGGTAGCAGTGGCGGTGGCGACACCCCGACAGTGGTAACCCCTACAGTTACAACGGTGGAAGCGACGGAAATCACCGAGACTTTTGCCATGTTGAACGGTGTTATCACAAATTATGACGCGAATTACACATACGAAACAGGCTTTTATTTTGGCACCACAGAAACATTGGACAGTTTTATTTCTGCCGATGACTTTGGCCATGGAACGTTCGGTACAAAATTCGCTGGATTAACCGCAAACACGACATATTACTACAAGGCTTACGCCATCATAAGCGGCGCAAGCCATGAGAATGCCGGGTATGGAGATGTGAAGAGCTTTACGACGGCGGGAAGTAGTAATCTTACTGTTACAACTTTAGAAGCGTCAGAAATATCATCAACTTCTGCTATATTAAACGGGATGATTTCTAACTTTGGCAATGATGCCAGTGAATATGAATGTGCTTTCGTTTGGGGAACAGGAACTCCCACCAATTATAATAACAATGTTGAGTTATGGACTGATGGCAAGTTTAACCTGACATTGACTGGATTAGATCCAAACACGACGTACAAATTCCAAGCATACGCCAAAAAAGCTTTAACAAACGATGATGGCGTTTATGGGGAGATATTAGAGTTTACGACATTGGGTAATGACACTATCATATTCAGTGAATCTTTTGAAAACAGTCAGGGTAATTTTACAATTCAAGATGTAATTATATCTTCTGATTTAGCTTATGTATGGAGTTATAGTAGTAATTATAAAGTTATGAAAGCAAGTGCATATGTAGGTCAGGCACATGAATCAGAAAATTGGCTTATATCACCTTTAATCAACTTATCAAATATCAACACTGCAATTCTAAAGTTTGATCAAGCCGCTATGTACGGTTCACCTCAAGGATTTTTGTCAGTAATGATATCCACAGACTATAATGGCGATGTTACTACTGCGACATGGACCGCATTGAATATCAGTCAATGGCCTGCTGGAACCAGCTTTGACTTTGTTAACTCCAGTGCCAATTTGACACCATATATTGGTAAGAATATCACAATTGCATTCAAATACACAAGTACAAGTAGCATGTCAATAACATGGGAGGTTAAAAATATTGTGGTATCAGGAAACAAATAATTGTTATAATCCACAATGTGTGGAATTAATTTGTCGTAGATAAGGCCGTAGAGACGAATAATAGTTGCGTACCTTCAGCACGCTTCAGTTCTACCCTGCATTATCTTCGTAGCCCCACACAGCAAGCTGTGAGGGGTAACTAAAGTATCGTGCCTCCGGCACGGCCTTATCTACCTCAACTTATCTACGACATTATCCCCGTCACCAAGCATACCGATAGCCTCTCAGCGTGCCGGAGGCACGCCATCTCAGTTACCCCGCATTAGCGTAGCGTAGTGTGGGGGCCTCGCAGAGCTACACAATAAATCAGCTCATAGCACGTTATATCATCATGAGTCATACCACGTCATATTACCACATCGTCTTCCGCACATACCAGAGCGAGCGATCAATCGCGGAAGAACACGAAAAAGAGCTGTATGCCTACATCAACGGCATATCAAACAACCTCAACTGCAAAATATATCGCATCAATGGAATGCCTGACCACATACATATATTCGTGTCACTGCCAGCCACTATGTCCCTGTCAGAATATGTGCAACGTGTGAAAACAGCCAGCAGCAAATGGCTAAAAGCTAATCCAAACTTCCCCGACTTCCACGGCTGGGGTCACGAATACGCAGGTTTCAGCTACAACAAACGCGACAAAGACATGATAGTCAACTACATTAAAAAACAGAAAGAGCATCACCGCAAGACATCGTTCACCGAAGAATACCGTTCATTCCTAAAGGTTAATGGGATAACTATTGACGAACGCTAACCTCTCAAAATTTCTTCATACCTTTGCAGAATTGTTCACAATTCTCACAAAAATGAAGAAACTTCTTGCAATAATCCTGATTTTCACTGCGATTTGCGCCACAGCAAAAAACCGCGTAGGTGAAAACATCGACATGACTCATTATGAGATTCATCTCAACAACATCGATTTCACCAACCATACCTTGGAAGCCGTGACTGTTGTCACGCTGACAACGACAAATGCCGTCAGCACATTCGACTTGGAACTTAAGAGACTGAATGTGACATCTGTGACATCGACCGACGCCAACGTCAGCGGCTTTGCACAAAACGGCGACTTGCTCACGATAAACCTTGCAACGGCACTGGCAGCCAACACAAACGCCTCATTCACAATAACATACGGCGGCAACACCTTCAACGAGCAATGGGGTGGCATCATGTGGAGCGGCAACTACGTCTGCAACATGGGCGTCGGCTTCGAGTCGATACCGCATAACCTCGGAAAATGCTGGTTCCCATGCGTCGATAACTTCACCGACAAAGCCACATACGACGTCTACGTCACCGTGCCGACAGAGACGACAGCAGTCTGCGGCGGAAATCTCGTTAGCGACACCGACAACGGAGACGGCACCCATAGCGTTCATTACGTTGTAAATCAAGAGATTGCGACATATCACATCTCATTTGCTGTAGGCGACTACGTAGAATGGACCGACACCTACAACGGCATCGAGCGCGATATCCCGATAACGGTTTACGTCAAGCCGAGTCAGATCAACAACGTGCCTGGCACTTTCGTGCATGTGAAAGACATCGCCAGCTTCTACGAAAACAGCTTCGGACCGTATCCTTTCAACAGAATAGGATATGTCGTGACCAGCGTGGGCTGCATGGAACATGTGGATAACATCGGCATCACAAGCGGTGTGGTGACAGGTAACACCACTCAGGAGGAATACGTCGCACATGAGCTCTCGCACATGTATTTCGGCAATAAGGTGACCTGTGCCACAGCCGAGCAGATGTGGCTCAACGAAGGTTTCGCCCAGTTCTGCGGAGTGTTTTACCGTTCGGATATTTACGGCGAAGACGACTTCCAGCAGTCCATGAGCAGCAAAATCAACGCCATCACAACCTGGTGCAAGAACGGAAACAACTGGATCCCGCTGAACAACGTGCCGCAGACCATGACATACGACAACAATGCTGTCTACAACCGCGGTGCCGTCGTCGTAAACACCATGATGCGCTACATGGGAAGAGAGACATTTTTAGAAGGGATGCGCAGCTACCTCAACACTTACAACTACAGTGCCGCCTCATCGGAGCAGCTTCGCGACGCCCTGACCGCAGCCACTGGCATCGACATGAACGGATTCTTCGACACTTACGTGTTCACCGCAGGCATGCCGCATTATGGCGTCGACCTTCTGGACGTAACACCTAACGGAAACCAGTATGATGCCACAGTCAGGATGACTTACCTGCACTATGGTCCGGAACACGTCGGTCAAAACAACCGCGTGGAAGTCACATTTGTCGACAACGAGGGTCAGTTGCAGACAGAATTGGTGAACTGGGACGGCTTGGAAGAGAACAAGACCATCACTCTCGACATCAACCCTATCGCAGCGTATGCCGACTATTACAATCATTTCCTTGATGCCAAATACAGCGACAACATGACTGCCACCGCGCCTGGTAACTTGGGAATAAACCAACAGCTGTCAATCACTGTGAACAGCGTAAGCAACTCGGTGATGCTACGTGGGGAAGAGCACTATGTGGCACCCGACAACGACCCTAACATTCCTGAACTGACACTCTCCACCAAGCATTATTGGAATGTTTTGCGACTGGATTTCGGTGATTCCGATGTCTCAGGAAAATTCACCTTCTCCAACAGTGCCAACATGGACGGCGACATCATCCACAGCGAAAACGACTCAGTGGTGCTGCTGTATCGTGCCAACATCCACGAAGCTTGGCATACCATACCATACGCTCAGCACGGTAACTGGAAAGTTGGCTATTTCACGGTGAGCGACCTTCAGACCGGGCAGTATACCCTCGGTGCCATCGACAAGACACTGCTTGGCCTCGGTGAAATCAATTATGACAAGACCAAGATGATAATCAGCCCAAATCCCGCCAACGGCAAAATCAAGATAACAACAGAATCAGAAGGTTACAAAGTGCTGATTTCGAACACGTCCGGACAGACCGTGAACACATTGACCATAAGTGGAAAAGAAACAGAAATCGACGTAAGCGATTATAAATCAGGCGTTTACTATATCAATCTCCTTGACAAAAAGAAAAATGTCATTTCTACCGAAAAATTGGTCAAGAGATAAGTTTTTTTCGTAATTTTGCATCGAATTCGAATTTATTTTAATTATTAATAACGTTATTATCAAATTATGAACCCAACTCATATTGAACACATTGGAATTGCTGTCAAGAGCTTGGACGAGTCGATTCCAGTTTTCGAGAAAATGCTCGGAACGAAATGCTACGCCATCGAAGAAGTCAAGGATCAGAAGGTGAAGACCGCTTTCTTCAAGGTAGGTCAGACCAAGATTGAGCTTCTTGAGCCGACATCACCTGAGAGCACCATTGCTGCTTTCATCGAGAAGAACGGCGGCAAGGGCGGCATGCATCATATCGCTTTCGCAGTGGAAGGCATTGAGAATCAGTTAGCTGAAGCCAAAGAGGCGGGCTTCCGTCTCATCGACGAGACACCACGTGGTGGTGCTGAAGGCCTGACCATCGCTTTCCTGCACCCTAAGTCAACAGGAGGTGTCCTCACAGAACTTTGCGAAAATAAAAACAAATAATAAAAATCATAAGAAATGATAATCGAACAGAAAATTCAGGAGTTGTTGGACAAGCGCGCTCTTGCACGCCAGGGTGGCGGTGAGAAACGTATCGCTTCACAACATGAAAAAGGAAAGTACACCGCTCGCGAGCGCATCGCCATGTTGCTTGACGAGGGCAGCTTCGAGGAGTTCGACATGTTCCTCACACACCGCACCACCGACTTCGGTCTGGAGAAGCAGGTGTATCTCGGCGACGGCGTCGTGACAGGCTACGGCACCATCGACGGTCGTCTCGTTTACGTGTATTCACAGGACTTCACAGTGCTCGGCGGCTCATTGTCAGAGACCATGTCGAAGAAGATATGCAAGGTGATGGACCAGGCCATGAAGGTCGGTGCTCCTATCATCGGTATCAACGACTCAGGCGGCGCACGTATCCAGGAAGGTTCACGTTCATTGGCAGGTTTCGCTGAGATTTTCCAGCGTAACATCAACGCATCAGGCGTGGTGCCACAGATCAGCGCCATCTTCGGTCCTTGCGCAGGCGGCGCAGTGTATTCACCGGCATTGACCGACTTCATCCTCATGACCGAGCAGAACAGCTACATGTTCTTGACAGGCCCGAAAGTCGTGAAGACGGTGACAGGTGAAGACGTCAGCACCGACCAGCTCGGCGGCGCCTTGGTGCACAACCAGAAGTCAGGCGTGAGCCAGTTCATGGCAGCCACAGAGGAAGAAGGCTTGCAGCTCATCCGCGAGCTCATCTCTTATCTTCCACAGAACAACCTCGAAGAGGCTCCGCGCATCGAATGCAACGACCCTATTGACCGTAAGGAAGACGCACTCAACGCCATCATCCCTGACAACCCGAACAAGCCATACGACATGCAGCAGATCATCCACGCCATCGTGGATAACGGCGAGTTCCTCGAGGTCGCCAAAGACTTCGCAAAGAACCTCATCGTCGGTTTCGCACGTTTCGACGGCAAACCGGTGGGTATCGTCGCCAACAACCCGGCGTTCCTCGCTGGTGTTTTGGACATCAACTCATCACGTAAGGGTGCCCGTTTCGTCCGTTTCTGTGACGCTTTCAACATCCCTATCGTGACCTTGGTCGACGTCCCTGGATTCTTGCCTGGCACAGTGCAGGAATACGGCGGTGTCATCACCCACGGCGCCAAGATGTTGTTCGCCTACGGCGAGGCTACAGTGCCAAAGGTCACCATCACCATCCGCAAGTCATACGGCGGCTCACACCTCGTCATGGGTTGCAAGCAGCTCCGCGCTGACATCAACTACGCATGGCCTACAGCCGAAATCGCCGTCATGGGTCCTTCAGGAGCTGTCGAGATCCTCAACGGTAAAGAGATCGCCGCTATCGAGAACGCTGACGAGCGTACCGCTTTCGCTGCAAAGAAAGAACAGGAATACCGCGACAAGTTCGCAAATCCTTACGACTCAGCGAAATACGGCTACATCGACGACGTCATCGAGCCACGCAACACACGTTTCCGCGTCATCAGAGCTTTGCAGGCACTTGAGACGAAGAAAGACACAAATCCTCCAAAGAAACATTGCAATATTCCATTGTAATTTTAATTCAAAGATTCAAAATTTAAAATTTAAAGATTTAAAATTCGATAGAATATGAATAATTTAATGATAATGTTATCGGCTGTAAGGGAGCCTATTGCCACTCACGACTGGGTCGTCACCATTGGTGGTTTTCTCATCGTGATTACGGCATTGGTCGTCCTTTTCTGCATCTTCACAGGATTCTCGAAGCTCGTCAACCACGACTTCAAGAAGACCAAGAAGGAGAAGAAAGCCAATGTGGCTCCGAACACTTCAACAGCAGCAGGTTGGAAGGTCGACGAAGACCTCGCCGTGGTCATCGGACTTGCTCTGGCATTGTCGAAAGACGTGCATGACGAGGAGTCAGGCTTTGTGACCATCAAGAGAGTCGAGCGCCGCTATTCCCCATGGAGCTCGAAGATTTACGGATTAAATGGTTTAATTAGAAAGAATTACTAAGCAATGAAGAAATTTAAATTCACAGTCAACGGGAAAGAGTACGAAGTCGAAGTGAAGAACTACGAAGGCGAGAACGCCGAGGTCATCGTCGACGGCACTCAATACAAAGTAACAGTCCAGCGTGAAGAGGAAGAGGTCCCGACCTTTGTCGCTCCTAAGCGTCAGGCTCCGAAGCCGGCAGCTGCCCCTAAACAGGAGGCCGCTCCAGCCACATCGGCACCTGCCGACGGCTACAAGTCATTGGCACCGCTTCCGGGCACCGTCATGCAGATCTACGTCAACGTGGGCGACGTCGTGAAACGCGGCGACAAACTCATGATGTACGAGGCAATGAAGATGGAAAACAACTTCCTCGCGGAGGTCGACGGAACAATCAAAGAAATCAAAGTCAGAGTGGGCGACAACATTCTGCAAGGCGCAGTATTATTTGTAATTGGCTGATTATGAAGAAGAGACTCAACGTTAAAAAGAAAGCTCTGCTTATCGTGGCGTTGGTGGCCATCTTGCTCGTGCTCCACGGCATCATGACCTCAAGCCCGGTGATGGCTGAACACGTCTTCAGCTCGTCACAGGCAGCGACGACAGAGCTCACGATGGACACTCAAGACGCTGAGATGCAGACCATTTCGGCAGGCGAGGCCATCAGCGAAGGAATGTACTCCTTCTGGCAGTTCACAGGTTTCCGCAACTGCACACGAGGCAACCTCATCATGATTCTGGTCGCCTTCGTGTTCATCTTCCTCGCAGTCAAATACGACTTCGAGCCTATGCTGCTCATCCCTATCGGAGTGGGTATCATAGTGGGTAACATCCCGTTCATCCAGGACTCGTATACCTTTGATTTACAAGGTGCTTTGGCAGCATTGTCGAAGATTGAGATCCAAGGCAACTCGACTTTTGACCTCACCGAGGCTCAGAAGTTCTTCGTGGGACTCTTCGCAGGACAAGACACGCTCAACTGCCAGCAGGCTTTGGATCACTTCCACAGCATGACTCCTGAGCAGCTGCAGGCGTTCCTGCCAGCCGGCATGGATCCGACAGCACCTAACACAGCCAAGTTCTTCGACGGCCTTATCAGCCAGGTGTTCAACATGAACATCCAGACCGGTGTGTATCAGAAAGGCTCAGTGTTGAACTATCTGTATTTCGGTGTTCGCCAGGGTATCTATCCTCCATTGATTTTCTTGGGCATCGGTGCAATGACCGACTTCTCGTCGTTGATTTCACAGCCACGTCTGATGATTCTTGGTGCAGCCGCTCAGCTCGGCGTGTTCATCACCTTCATCAGCGCCCGTGCTTTGGGTTTCGACCCGCATGAGGCAGCCGCTATCGGTATCATTGGCGGCGCTGACGGTCCTACCGCTATCTTCATCTCGACAAAGATGGCTCCACACCTCCTCGGTGCTATCGCTATCGCGGCATATTCATACATGGCCCTCGTGCCTGTCATCCAGCCGCCTATCATGCGTTTGCTCACCACCAAGGAAGAGCGCCTGATCAAGATGAAAGAGCCTCGTATGGTCGGAAAGACCGAGAAGGTCATCTTCCCTATCGTCGGCTTGTTGCTCACCACTTTCATCAGCCCGTCGGCATTGCCATTGCTCGGTATGCTGTTCTTCGGTAACCTGTTGAAAGAGAGCGGTGTCACAAAACGTCTCGCCAACACAGCGGCCAACCCGCTCATCGACATTGTGACCATCTTGTTAGGTCTCACCGTCGGTGCCTCGACACAGGCTGACGTGTTCCTGACAGTCGACTCGCTCATCATCTTCGCTTTGGGTGCCTGCTCGTTCGCCGTTGCCACATTCGGTGGCGTGTGCGGTGCCAAGCTGATGAACCTCTTCTGCAAGGAAGGCAACAAGATCAACCCTCTCATCGGTAACGCAGGCGTGTCGGCAGTGCCTGACGCAGCACGTGTTTCCGAAGTCGAAGGTCAGAAATACGACCCATCGAACCACCTCCTCATGCACGCCATGGCACCTAACGTAGCAGGTGTTATCGGCTCGGCAGTGGCAGCTGGTATC
>CADAFC010000095.1 GCA_902787095.1 uncultured Bacteroidia bacterium | reverse complement strand
GTTTTTCTCCAGACCCTCAATATAAGGTTTGATGTTGTTTTCAAGCATATTTTTGCATGCATGGCAATACTTTGCACCTACAAAAATCAATGTTTTGTCATGATTTTCAATCACTTCTGCGATTTGCTCTTTCTCTGATTTCGAGATTCCTCCCTGTCCCGAACAGGAGAAACAGCAAAATACAAACATGCTAGCTAATGCTAATAAGAGGGATATTTTCATAGTAATTAAGTTTTAACGATGCAAAAATAGGGATTTTTTAAAATCAAACAACATTAATTACAAGCGGCGGCATTAAAGCCCTTAACGCCCTTAATGGCATTAATGGCCTTAGTGCCGCCGCTAATAGCTAATGGCTAATAACTAATGGCTTAATTTGTCATTGCTTCCCAGCACATTGACAATCTTGTGGATATAAAGCTCCTTCATGTGGTCGCGGGCTGGTCCGAGGTACTTTCTCGGGTCAAATTCTGCCGGTTTCTCGGCAAGGGTCTTACGGATTGCCGCTGTCATGGCGAGACGGCTGTCGGAGTCGATGTTGATCTTGCACACTGCCGACTTGGCTGCCTTGCGGAGCTGTTCCTCAGGGATGCCCACTGCTGCCTTCAATGCGCCGCCATATTTGTTGATGGTGTCGACGTCTTCTTGCGGCACCGATGACGAGCCGTGAAGCACGATAGGGAAGCCCGGGAGCTCCTTCTCAACAGCCTCAAGCACGTCGAAAGCGAGTGGAGGAGGCAACAGACGGCCTGTCTTCGGGTCGACGGTGCACTGCTCAGGAGTGAACTTATAAGCTCCGTGCGATGTCCCGATGGAGATTGCCAGTGAGTCGACGCCAGTCTTGGTCACGAAGTCGACCACTTCCTCTGGTTTTGTGTAGTGGCTGACCTCTGCGGAGACCTCGTCTTCAACGCCAGCCAACACGCCGAGTTCGCCTTCGACGGTGACGTCGTATTTGTGAGCGTAGTCGACCACTTTGCGTGTCAACGCCACGTTTTCGTCGTATGGCAATGCCGAGCCGTCGATCATCACCGACGAGAAGCCCATCTCGATGCAGTTTTTGCAGAGCTCGAACGAGTCGCCGTGGTCGAGGTGAAGCACTATCTCAGGATGCTCGCAGCCGAGTTCCTTGGCGTATGCCACAGCGCCTTCTGCCATATAACGGAGAAGAGTCTGGTTTGCATACTGGCGAGCGCCTTTCGAAATCTGGAGAATCACTGGAGATTTCGTCTCCACTGCCGCCATGATGATGGCCTGCAGCTGTTCCATATTGTTGAAGTTGAAAGCCGGGATGGCATAGCCGCCATCAACAGCCTTTGCAAACATTTCACGGGTGTTTACCAACCCTAAATCTTTGTAGTTTACCATAATATCTAAAATTTTAATAATTTTCTATCTGCAAAATTACACATTATTTTTAATACTTACAACCTTTTTCCAATTAAATGTAAAAAACTAACGACTAGCGACTAACGACTAAAGTCTTTTTCTTATCTTTGCAAAAAAATATTTTATGTCGAAACGCAAGGTGCCTCATACTTTTGTGATTGTGTTCTGCATAATCGTCGTCGCAGCCGTCATGACGTGGTTTATACGTCCTGGCAGATATGTTGACGGCACTTTCTATTATGAAGACCAGCTGCCTGTTGAATATCAGCAGGATTTCCATCCTGAGGCGCAGACGTGGCAGGTGTTTTCGTCGTTTTTCAACGGCTTCGTACAGCAGTCGAAAATCATCGTCTTCATCCTCATGATCGGCGGAGCGTTCTGGATTATGAACAAAAGCCGTGCCATCGACATGGGAATCTTTTCTTTTTTAAGATTTACGCAACGACTTGAAAATCATAAGTTTATACGATTTTTGGGCATCGACAACATCATCATTGTGCTGATAATGCTGCTCTTTAGCCTCTTCGGAGCCGTTTTTGGCATGAGCGAGGAGTGTATCGCCTTTGTGATTATCGTTATACCATTAGCAATATCAATGGGTTACGACAGTATTGTTGGTCTCTGCATGGTGTATGTGGCGGCGCATATAGGCTTTGCGGGGGCCATTCTGAACCCGTTTACAATAGGCATAGCGCAGGGAATCGCGGGCGTGCCGCTGTTTTCGGGCATAGGCTACCGCATCTTCTGCTGGGTCGTCATCAACATCTTCGGCATCGCTTTTGTGTTGCATTACGCCCATAAGGTCAAGAAAAATCCAACTTCGTCAATCATGTACGACGATGACGCTTACTGGCGGCAGCACACTGAGGCGCAAGGGCAGGAATTTGAGCGTTATGTGCCACGACAGGCTTGGTTTGTCTATGCTTTCCTGCTTGTCGCGATGGTGGTTTTCTCGGTTTTAAATCCTGAAACGACATTAAAGATAGGCTCGAGTGCCTTCACCATGCCGATTATCCCGATTTTGACGGGCATATTTGCTGTTTTAGGATTTCTTTCCTTACGGAAAACGGTGCACAGCTTCATCTTGCTGCTGTTGCTTTACACCATTGTTTATCTGATAATCGGTGTGATGGGTTACGGCTGGTATGTGATGGAGATAGCGTCGCTGTTTCTTGCCATGGGTATCTGCAGCGGCGTGGCTATCGGCAAGAACGCCAGCGACATAGCACGGCTGTTCATCGAAGGGATGCAGGACATATTGTCGGCTGCCGTGGTCGTCGGTTTGGCGGGTGGCATAGTGATTATCCTGCAAGACGGCGGCATCATCGACACCATTCTTTACGGATTGTCGAAATCGATGTCCGACTTCGGCAAGGTGGCGTCGGTGGAGATAATGTATGGCATCCAGACGCTTATTAACATCGTGATTCCGTCGGGCTCGGCGAAGGCGGCTATAACCATGCCTATCATGGCACCGTTCAGCGACCTTATCGGAGTGTGCCGTCAGGCCACAGTGATGGCGTTCCAGTTCGGCGACGGATTCACCAACATGATAACGCCCACATCGGGAGTGCTGATAGGAGCCCTCGGCGTGGCAAAGATCCCGTACCAGAAATGGTTCAAATGGGTGTGGAAGTTCATACTGATGATGATTATAATTGGAGGAATATTGCTGATTCCAACGGTGTTGATGCCACTGGAAGGGTTTTAGTTGTCATTTCGACTGGAGTGGAATGAAATGGAACGGAATGGAGAAATCCTTATTTTAACGTAAACAATGTGAAAAAGGTTATATATACAATGATATGGAATAACAAAGATTTCTCGACTCCACTACGTTGCGCTCGAAATGACAAGGAACATTTGTCATTTCGACTGGAGTGGAATGAAATGGAACGGAATGGAGAAATCCTTATTTTAACGTAAACATGAAAGAATATTTTATATACATTATAACTAATTTTGACAGGACGGTTTTATATATCGGAGTTACAAATGATTTGATAAGAAGAGTTTATGAGCATAAAAATCATTTGATTGAAAACTCTTTTTCTGATAAATATCATTTGGGAACATGTATTTATTATGAAAAAAATAATGATATAAATCAAGCTATAGATAGAGAAACTCAATTGAAAAAATGGAGTAGAAAGAAAAAAGAGATTTTAATAAATTCAAAGAATCCTGGATGGATAAGTTTGGTAAATGATAATGAAATTATAAATATAGACGAAATAATACCGAATGTTAACGTTGATGGAGGATTTCTCGACTCCACTACGTTCCGCTCGAAATGACAAAATGGATGTATTGCTTCAAATAAAGAACTTGAAAATCAGTTTCCTTCGCGACGGTGAATGGAACGAGGCGGTGCATGGTGTCAGTTTTGAGGTGCCGAAGGGGAAGACGCTGGGAATCGTCGGCGAGTCGGGTTCCGGGAAGTCGGTGAGCAACCTCGCGGTGATGCGGCTTCTCAACGAGAAACAGTCGAAGATAACCGCCGATGAGATAACCCTCGACGGGAAAGACATTCTGCATCTCTCGGAAAACGGGATGCACGACGTCCGAGGCAAACGTATCGCCATGATATTTCAGGAGCCGATGACCTCGCTCAACCCCGTGTTCCAGTGCGGTTTCCAGGTTTCTGAAGCCATTCTTGCCCACGAAAACGTCACCGAAGAAGAAGCGAAGGCACGCGTGATATCACTATTCAAAAAAGTGATGCTGCCACGCCCTGAGGCGATATACAAAAGCTACCCTCACGAGCTCTCGGGCGGACAGAAACAGCGTGTGATGATAGCGATGGCACTGGCGTGCAAACCTGAGGTTTTGATTGCCGACGAGCCTACCACAGCCCTCGATGTCACAGTGCAGAAAGAGATCCTGAAGCTGCTGCAGGAGCTGCAAAAGAGCGATAACCTCTCGATGATTTTCATCTCGCACGACCTCGGCGTCGTCTCTGAGGTGTCCGATTACATCGCGGTGATGCACAACGGCAACGTCGTCGAATACGGCGAAGCCCAGGAAATCCTCAACAATCCGAAAGACCCATATACAAAAGGCCTCCTCGCATGCCGTCCGCCAATGGATTTCCGACTGAAACGACTTCCGATAGTGAAAGAGTTCCTCGACGGCACCTGGAGTGATGACGCTGATTTCAAGCAGCAACTCATTGTCACTCAAGAAGAAAGAGAATCTCATCTGAAAGAGATATATAGCCGTGAGCCATTGCTGAAGGTGGAGCATCTGAAGACGTGGTTCCCGCTTAAGAAAGGCATCTTCAACCGTGTCTACGACCATGTGAAGGCCGTCGATGACGTCAGCCTGGATGTTTATCCTGGCGAGACGCTCGGTCTGGTTGGCGAGTCGGGATGCGGAAAGACGACCCTCGGGCGCTCGATTTTACGTCTGGTAGAGCCTTCCGAAGGCAAGATTATCTTCGAAGGCAGAGATGTGATGTCGCTGAGCGGCAACGACTTACGTGAATACCGCAAACATGCGCAGATAGTGTTTCAGGACCCCTATTCGTCGCTGAACCCGAAGATGCGCATCGGCGACGCGATAGCGGAGCCGATGTCGGTGCATGGCCTCGAACCTGACGCCAAACGTCGTCGCGACAAGGTGTGCGAGCTGCTCACTGAGGTCGGGCTGCAACCTGAGCATTATCAGCGTTATCCGCATGAGTTCTCCGGAGGTCAGAGGCAACGTATATGCATCGCGAGGGCACTGGCGGTGCGCCCGAAGCTTATCATCTGCGACGAGTCGGTGTCGGCTCTCGACGTGTCGGTGCAGGCTCAGGTGCTGAACCTGCTGAACCGCCTCAAGAAAGACTTCGGCTTCACATATATCTTCATATCACACGACCTCAGCGTCGTCCGCTTCATGTCAGACCGTATCCTCGTGATGTACAACGGCCGCCCAGTGGAACTCGGCGACGCCGATGAGATTTTCAACAACCCGAAAAATGAATATACAAAGAAATTGATAAACGCAATACCAACTGTCATTTCGACCGGAGCGAAGTGGAATGGAGCGAAGTGGAGAAATCCTCATTTAACACAAACAATATGAAAAAGGTTTTAAAACAATAATAAGGCATAACAAGGATTTCTCGACTCCACTACGTTACGCTCGAAATGACAAGGAGCATGTGTCATTTCGACCGGAGCGAAATGAAATGGAGCTAAGTGGAGAAATCCTCATTTAACACAAACAATATGAAAAAGGTTTTAAAACAATAATAAGGCATAACAAGGATTTCTCGACTCCACTACGTTACACTCGAAATGACAAGGAGCATGTGTCATTTCGACTGGAGCGAAATGAAATGGAGCGAAGTGGAGAAATCCTCATTTAACGGGAACAAAATGAAAGAATATTATATATACATAGTAACCAATTTTGATAGAACGGTGTTGTATATCGGAGTTACAAATGATTTAATCAGAAGGGTTTATGAACATAAACATCATTTGTTTGATAATTCTTTTACTGACAAATATAATTGTGGAATATGCATATATTATGAGAAATATAATGATATAAATCAAGCGATAGAAAGAGAAACTCAATTGAAAAAATGGAGTAGAAAAAAGAAAGAAAACTTGATTATATCAAAGAATCCAGGATGGGTTGGTTTGGTAAATGATAATGAAATTATAAATATAGACGAAACAATACCGAATGTTATCGTGGATTGAGGATTTCTCGACTCCACTACGTTACGCTCGAAATGACAAATAAAAATGAATTATGAAAACTATCAAAGAAATCTACAGAATAGGTCACGGCCCGTCGTCGAGCCACACTATGGCCCCTCGTTTCGCCGCCGAGCAGTTCCTCGAGCGTCATCCCGAAGCAGCCTCGTTTGAGGTGACACTCTACGGAAGCCTCGCCGCCACTGGCAAAGGCCACTTCACTGACGTAGCAATAAAAGAGGTGCTCGAGCCTCATGCTCCAGTAACCATCGTTTGGCAGCCTAAGATTTTCCTGCCTTATCATCCTAACGGAATGACTTACAAGGCTTTAGATAAAGAAAATAAGGTTCTCGACGAATGGACTGTCTACAGCGTTGGCGGCGGTGCCCTCGAAGAGGAAGGCAAGCCATCGGTTTTGCCCGATATCTATCCGCTCACCAAGATGACCGACATCATGAAATGGTGCGAAGACACTGGCCATACCTATTGGGAATATGTGCTGGAAAACGAGAGCGAGAAAGAGGTCACCGACCATCTGAAAGACGTTTGGGAGACCATGAAACAGGCTGTTGAGCGCGGTCTCGCCACCGAAGGTCGTCTGCCTGGCCCGTTGAACCTGGCTCGCAAAGCTGTCCAATATCAGATCAAAGCCCTTGGATATCAGCATCATACGCTGCGTAACCGTGGTTTGGTGTTTTCATACGCCTTGGCTGTAGCTGAGGAGAACGCTTCGGGAGGTCTCATCGTCACGGCGCCTACGTGCGGCTCCTGTGGCGTGTTGCCTGCCGTGCTCTATCATCTCTGGAAGAGCTACGGCTTCGACGATGTGCGTATCTACCGCGCCCTGATGACGGCTGGCTTGATAGGCGATATCGTGAAGACTAACGCCTCCATCTCCGGCGCCGAGGTAGGGTGCCAGGGTGAGGTTGGAGTGGCGTGTGCCATGGCAGCTGGAGCGGCATGTCAGATGTTCGCTGGCAGCGTGGCACAGATAGAATATGCCTGCGAGATGGCTCTCGAACACCACCTCGGCATGACATGCGACCCGGTCTGCGGACTCGTCCAGATACCGTGTATCGAGCGTAACGCCTTCGCAGCAGCACGCGCCCTCGACGCCAACATCTA
>CADAFC010000094.1 GCA_902787095.1 uncultured Bacteroidia bacterium | reverse complement strand
TCTTCCATCGTGCCGACATAGTTGACGAGGTTGAATCCCAACGCCTCCTGCGCCGTGAACTTACGGCCGCTCAGCATGGTGTCGCGTGCCATCGCCTCGCCGCATTTTGCGATGACGAACGGCGATATCGTTGCCGGCGTGATGCCGAGTCTCACCTCGCTGAAAGCGAAGACGGTGTCGTTTTCAGCCAGCACCACGTCGCAAGCCGCTATGATGCCGTTGCCGCCTCCGATGACGTGACCGTGCACCAGGGCGATAATCGGTGTGTTGCAGAAATAGATGGTCTGAAACAGCTTCGAAAGCCTTCTCGCATCTTCAAGATTCTGGATATATCCGTTGTTTGCGATGTCTTTCATGTAGTTGATGTCGGCGCCGGCACAGAAGCTCTTGCCATTGCCGCAAATCTCAATGACATGGATGTCGTCGCGAGCATCGAGCCAGTCGACGGCTTCGGTGAGCTCCTTTATCATCGTGACATTCAACGCATTACGGACTTCGGGACGGTTCAGCGCGATGCGAGCGACGTTTTTCTCTATTCCTATTTGAAGTGTTGTGAATTCCATAGCTTACATTCTAAATACTCCGAACTGTTGTGGCGGGAACTTCTGGTTGAGCGATGCTGCGATGCCCATGGCGAGGATTCTTCGAGTGTCGACGGGGTCGATGATGCCGTCGTCCCACAGACGTGCAGTGCTGTAGAAGGCTGAGCCTTCGTAGTCGTATTTCGCCAGGATCTCGCGTTTCAAAGCCTTGATTTCCTCTTCAGGTACTGGCATTCCCTTATAGTGATACTGGTCTTCCTTGACGGTTGCGAGCACGTTGGCAGCCTGTGTGCCTCCCATGACCGAGATCTTGGCGTTAGGCCACATGAAAAGCAGTCGTGGGCTGTAGGCTCTACCTGCCATGCCGTAGTTGCCGGCGCCGAACGAGCCTCCAAAGATGATTGTGAACTTCGGCACGTTGGCGTTACTCACCGCATGCACCATCTTGGCGCCGTCCTTGGCGATGCCGCCGCATTCGTATTGTTTTCCGACCATGAAGCCGGTGACGTTCTGCAAGAACACCAACGGGATGTTACGCTGGCAGCATAATTCTATGAAGTGCGTCGCCTTGAGTGCCGACTCGCTGAACAGCACGCCGTAGTTGGCGATGATGCCCACCGGGAAGCCCATCAGATGAGCGAAGCCGCAGACGATGGTGGTGGCGTATCTTTCCTTGAACTCCTGGAAGCGGCTGCCGTCGACGATACGCATGATTACCTCGCGCGGGTCGACGACTTTTCTTAAATCCACAGGTGCGATGCCATAGAGATCCGTCGGGTCGTAGAGAGGCTCTTCGACAGGAAGCATGTCGAGCAGCTGTTTCTTCGGCTTCTCCAGTGTTTTAAAGATGTTACGGCATATCTGCATGGCGTGGCTGTCGTTCTCCGCCAGATGGTCGGCGACGCCGGAGACAGAGGTGTGCATCTCGGCTCCGCCAAGCTCTTCAGCAGTGACGATCTCACCTGTTGCCGCCTTCACCAGCGGAGGTCCGCCGAGGTAGATGGTGCCTTGTTTCTTCACTATGATGGTCTCGTCGCTCATGGCAGGCACGTAGGCTCCGCCAGCGGTACACATTCCCATCACGATGGCTATCTGAGGGATGCCCATTGCCGACATCCTCGCCTGGTTGTAGAAGAAACGTCCGAAATGTTCCTTGTCGGGGAACACGGTGTCCTGCTCGGGCAGGAAGGCGCCGCCGCTGTCGACCATATACACGCACGGCAGATGGTTCTCCATCGCTATCTCCTGTGCGCGCAGGTGTTTCTTGACGGTGTACTGCATATATGTGCCGCCTTTCACCGTGGCGTCGTTGGCGACGATGACAGCCTCGCGGCCTTGAATCATGCCGATGCCGGTGATGATGCCCGCCGACGGGAAGTCGTTGTTATACGTGTCGTAAGCCGCCATAGGCGAGAGCTCCAGGAACGGAGTGTTCTTGTCGATGAGCAGGTCTATGCGCTCGCGTGCCAAGAGTTTGTTACGTTTCTTATGTTTGGCGATAGCCGCCTCGCCACCGCCGTGCATGCTGGCGTCCATGGCGTCGTGATACTTCGCCATCAGCTCCATGAAAGCCTTGCGGTTCTCCTGAAACTCGGCGCTGCCCGGATTGATTTGTGTCTTTAAAACTTGCACTTTGAGATAATTTTTTGCAAATATACAAAAAATGTAGAGACGATGGCATCGTCTCTACATTTTTTTCGTCGACAGCAGCCCGCAGGCGGCATCGATATCTTGACCTCGCGAAGCCCTTATCGTGGCGATGATACCTTTATCGTTGAGCTTGTCGCGGAAGCGGACCATGTCTTCGAGTGACGGGCTTTGTAAATCTATATTAGGTATAGCATGGAATCGGATTAAATTGACGCGGCAACGGAGGCTTCCGAGCTGACGGGCGAGCTCGTTGATGTGCTTCGGAGTGTCGTTAAGGCCTTTAAACACTATATATTCGAACGACACACGACGCTGTCCGCTCCAGTCGTGCTGACGGATGGCGTGGATGACCTCATTGATAGGATACGACTTCTCGACAGGCATGATTTTCGCGCGCTCGTCGTGGAACGGGCTGTGCAGACTGATGGCGAGGTTGCATTTCGACTCATTGATGAAACGTTT
The DNA here is from genome assembly GCA_902787095.1 of uncultured Bacteroidia bacterium. Classification (GTDB taxonomy): domain Bacteria; phylum Bacteroidota; class Bacteroidia; order Bacteroidales; family F082; genus Limimorpha. Next base: position 5,970 of record CADAFC010000094.1, on the reverse strand, counting down.
CATGTTAGGGATGACGCCCGCGGTCGACACCGTGATACGTGTCGGGCTCATCGCCAGGCCCCAGTCGGAGGTCATGATTTCGAGCACCCGCATGATGTTGTCGTAGTTGTCCATCGGCTCGCCCATGCCCATGAAGACGAAGTTCGACAGGTTCTCATATTCAGGGAGGTTGAGTATCTGGTTTATGATGTCGCCAGCCGAAAGGTTGCCTTGGAAGCCTTGTTTTCCGGTCTGGCAGAAGAGGCAGTTCATCTTGCATCCCACCTGGCACGACACGCATAGCGTAGCGCGTTCACGTTCGGGGATATACGCCGTCTCGACGAAGCCGTTTTCAGCCGGAAACAGGTATTTCTTGGTGCCGTCTTTCGACTCCTGGACATCTTCGAAGGCGTGGTAACCTGTTACATAATTTTCAGCCAGAATCTGACGTGTCTGTTTCGACAGGTTGGTCATCTCATCGAAGGTGGCGACGCGTTTGCGATAGAGCCAGTCGACGAGCTGTTTGGCGGTAAACTTAGGCATATTATGTTGAGCCACAAGGTCTTGCAGCTCTGCCAACGACATTCCAAGAAGTGCTTTCATTTTTTTTAAAATTTTCTGCAAATATAATATTTATTTGTATATTTGCAGTCGGAAAAGTATTTCATTATATGAAAAAAGTTCTGTTTTTTGCATTTTTAGCCTTAGCGCTTGTAAGCTGCGGCACCAAACGAGCCCACGACGGCTCGGAAAATTTTGTTGTGATCACCGACGTCGTTCCGGACGCCATTTTAGAGATACGTTATTACAGCACATATAATTTTGTAGGCGACCGTATCGACGGCTATGAGCAGCCTGTCGCTTTGCTGACAAAGCAGGCAGCCGACTCACTGAAGGTGGTGAGCGACGAGCTCCACAAACACGGCTACCGTCTCAAAATCTGGGACTCATACCGTCCTCAACGCGCTGTGAATCATTTCATCCGTTGGGCTGAAGACCTGAACGACACCGCGATGAAACGCATCTTCTATCCTATGGTGGATAAGAGCCTGCTTTTCGAACAGAACTATATCATGGCGCGCTCGGGACATTCACGTGGCTCGACTGTCGACTTGACGTTGGTCGACGAGCAGACCGGCAAGGATCTCGACATGGGCAGTACGTTCGACTGGTTCGGCACCGAGAGCCATCCCGACTACATGGACCTGACATCAACACAGCTCGCCAACCGTCTGGTGTTGCGTCACGCCATGCTCAGCCACGGTTTCAAGCCTCTCGACAGTGAATGGTGGCATTTCACATTGGCCGACGAGCCGTTCCCGGACACCTATTTTGATTTTCCTGTAAGGGATTTAAAGTGAAATTATTAACAAATTAATACAACAGTTATGGACAAAAGCACAAAAATATGGCTCGTCATTTCGAGCATTCTTCTCATCGTTTTGGGCATATTCTGCATCGCAAAACCAGGTGGAACTCTTTTAGCATCAGCATGGCTTATCGGATGCTTCACCTTGGTTTCGGGTATCTCAAAGCTCATATTCACCTTCAGGACACAGCGTTACCTGCCTAACAGCGCATCACGTTTCCTATCTGCATTGCTGCAGATCTTCATCGGATGCTTCTTCCTGTTCAACCTTTTGGAGACAGCGGTCGCGATTCCTGTAGTGTTCTCATTGTGGGTGATGTTTGAAGGCATAATCATCTTCATCCAGAGCTTCGACTACAAGAAAGTCGGCTTCGGCCAATGGTGGTTAATAATGCTTTTCGGTATCGCTGCAGCGGTCCTCGGCATCTATGGCATGACAAACCCTGTGTTCTCAGGCACAATAGTCAGCACCATGATCGGCCTTGCCATCGTCGCTTTAGGCGCAGCATATCTGATGGGCTATGTCGGCATCAAGAAATTTGAGAAAGCCATTAAAAGAGACTAACGTTTCAATTATGTGAGAATAATCATATCTCATAAGGCTATGCCCATGAGACTGGTTTTTCTCATTTGGAATAATAATTACATTTAAGATTTTCGTTATGAAAATCAGGGTTACAGCGATTAGGAAGGCAAATTACATCGATTTGCAGGAGCGGTTTGAGAACCCCATCGAGCACACTTGCGATGTGGTTGAGGGGCAGTCGTGGATTTCGGAAAACGGCGAAAAACCTGATGGGATGTGCGACAGCGCCTGGGAGTCGATGCGATGGTTCGTGCAGGAGCTTGCTGCCGGTCGGGGCAATTTCTATGATGGATGGATGAAAAATCCAAACTCCGCGATGATAAGCTGCAACGACGGGTTCCGACCTGTGAGTTTTTATATTGAAACGATTCAATAAACACACCTATGAAAAAAACTCTGATAGCCATAGTATTTTTGATAATAGCTGTGTTTTCGTTCGCGCAGAACACCCTTGGCACGCGCATGAAGATCTTGGAAGTTGAGGAATACAACAACAACTACTCGGTTTTCACCTATAAAGATAATTATGGCTCCCGCGATTATTATCTGAGCCTTGGACATATTTACAATTATATGCAGACATCCCGCGAGTTCATGAACGAACTTGTCAGCGAGATTTGTATTTATTTGGGAGTCACCACCGATGAAGCCATCGACTCTATCGGTTATCTTTTGGGATTGTTTGGCAGTGAGCCTGGCACCACGACGATGTTCAGGTGCAGGGTGGCGACCGACTCCGACAAGTTGAGTGATTACAAAAACATCAAATGCATGGTTGTCAAGCGTCGCATTCAGGGCAAATGCCTGAGTTTCCAATACGAGACCGACAAAGGCACCGTTGAGACTTACATGACGAAGTCGTCATTAAAAATGCTTCGGAAGGGATTGAAGATAAGATAAAAAAATCCCTTGCAAATCTTCGATTTGCAAGGGATTTTAGCTTTTAAACCTGTACCCAGGGCCGATATTTTCAATACCACCAACTGAATACATCTGATAATAACTATATTGATTGTCAATCATTTACAAAAATAACTTTTCTCTTAATTTCACTTGAAATCACTCCTTTTGTCGCCTCGGCCCCGACCGCATCGCTGCGTGGTTTCATTCTTGATGTCTGGCATCGGGACCATAAGCACAGCTGCTATATCATTTTAGAACGATGTAAAAATACTAATAATATCCAAACCATCAGCTTTGTTTTAAAATTTCTATTTTTTTCTTTTCCCATACTTTATTATTTATTACTTTTGCCACGTAAAAAAATTGTTTACGACAATGTCACTCGATCATATATCCACCTCCATCATATTATTTTTCATGCTCTACGGCGTATCAGCAATAATAGCGCTCAACGCCTGCATATACTTGCTGTTTCGTAAGGGCAACGCCTTCTCAGCCGATGTCACGCCACCCATGCCACTGCGCCGTTGGGCTGCGGCACTCTTTGCCTTAACATTTTTGGGCCATATATGGTGGCTCTTTTTCCGCATCTATTCCGGCGACACTAATTCTGTGGCTTTTATGGTGCTCACTTATCTCGACTGTCTAACGTTGTTCACCACCATCCCCGGCACTTTGTTTGCCATGCTCCAAGACCGCAAGCGGCACGTCTGGCCCATCGTCATAGCGACTATACCATTCGCGGTGCTCAAGATACTCCACATTGTCAATCCCAATGGTTATTTCCAAACCTTCGGATTAGCATACATCTTGTTGGTTTACGTCATTTTTACCATATATATGGGATTTGCTGTCAAGCAATACGGACGTTGGCTGCGCGACAACTATGCCGACTTGGAGAACAAGGAGGTACGGCTGAGCCATGCGCTGATAACCGTCATCCTGCTGTTAATCATGATCTATGGATTCGATGACGAAGACCTTACAATAAACTATATCGTGCAATTCATCTCAATCATTTTTTACTGCTTCCTACTGTGGCGTATTGAGACGCTGCCGCAGCTTAAAAACATTACAGTCGAAGAACAACCCGAACAACCGGAGGAACAACCCTACGAATCGACACGACAGCTTTTGGTCATTCCTTCCAACATCGAACATCTGCTCGATGAGCATTGTGTTGCCACTCAGCTCTACTTGAAGCACGACCTCACTCTTCCACAGCTCGCAAAGATCATCGGCACCAACCGTACCTATCTCAGCCAGTATTTCTCATACCAAGGTATCACCTTCAATGCCTATATCAACAATCTCCGCATCAACCACTTCACGAAACTCTATCGTGAGGCAGTCTCTGCCGGAAAGACCATCATCGTACAGCAGCTTGCCAGCGAAAGCGGCTTCCGCAGCTACAGCACCTTCAGTCTTGCCTTCAAGCAGCGCATGGGGCAATCTGTAACCACCTGGATGCGGTATATGTAGTTTCAAAATTTACAATTCCGAGTTTCAAAATCGTAAAAATCACTTTCAAAATTTACAAAAAGTTTCAAAATTTACAAAACTTGCTATCCAGGGTTTCAACCCCCCTTTTGTTTGGAATAGTTTGATTATTTTTGTAGCTCTTTTTAACGAAAAAATCAAACTATTAACATAATAATGAAGAAAACTTTACTATTTTTCGCTCTGCTGTGTGCGGTTGCACAAGGAGCATGGGCACAAAACAGTTGGGAGGAAGTTTATGCACTGACGCAGACCACCTCAGGCGACTGGACAGCCATTAATTCAGGCTGCCAACGGACAGACTGGCGCCGGCGCGGGCATCGAGCTGGCCTCAGGCAACACCCTCTATCTCCTCGGCGGCGGCACGGTGAATGCCACGGGCGGCAACGCTGCCAATGGCGGCAACGGCGGCACAGGCGGTAACGCAACAGGATATAATGGTGATTGGACCCAGACAGGTGCGGGTGGCACTGGTGGCACTGGTGGCGGCGGCGCCGGTGCGGGCATCGGCACACGCGGCGGTGCTGGCGGCAGCGGCGGTGCTGGCGGTAGCGGCTATACGTATGATGATTGGAAAGCGCATAATGGAACCGGCGGTTCTGCAGGTAATGCTGGTTCTACCGCTGGCGCGATGGGCAATCTCTATTGGCTCCAGTCTTTCGTCCATATGACTGCCACGGCTGGCAATGCAGGCTCATCCGGTGGTAGTGGCGGTCAGCGTGGCCGTAGCTATGCATGGGATGGATCTGGTAATAACTATACTGTGGCCGGTGGCGGCGGCGGTGGCGGCGGCGGCTTCGGCGGTGCAGCCAGCAACATCGGCACCGGTGGTCCCGGCGGCGGTGGCGGCGGAGGAGGAGCCGGCGGCGCGCAGGATTGGAGGCCCAACTCTAGCGGTGGAGTTTATGAAGTAACTGCCTACGGAGGCCATGGTGGTCAAAATGCTAATGGTAGTTATGCTGCCAATGGTACAGAAGCTGCCACTAATGCTACTGCGCAAAGCCAAGGCTGGGTCTATGTCGATAACGGCAGCTTTGATAGTGATGACTGGCATGGTGTAAGTGGTGCTTGTACTTTTGGCAATGGCGGCAGCGGTGGCGGCAAAGGCGGCAACACGACCGCTGGCACTACCAACTATACAATATATTCTGACGTTGAAGTTTCGTCGCGCATCAACGTTTACGGCCCCATGGTGCTGAACCTCGGCGAAGGTGCCACCCTCCATGCTCCCAAAGGCATCGATGTGAGCATAGGCAATAGCCTGATAATCAACGGCCCGGGCACACTGACCATCGACGGCTGCGACAGTGGTAATGCGGGTATCGGTGCCAAGAATGTGGGCACGCTCACCATCAATGGCGGTATCATCAACGTAAGAGGCGGAGCAAATGGAGCAGGCATCGGTGGCAACGCGTGGAACGAAGGTGGCGGCACCATCACCATCAATGGCGGCATCGTGAATGCCAATGGTGGTTATGGCGCCGCCGGCATAGGCGGCGGTATAAGCGGCGGCAACACCTATAACAATGGACAAGGAACAGGCATGTGTGGCAACGTTTACATCTATGGCGGCCAAGTGACGGCCGTTGGTGGATCTAAGGCTGCAGGCATTGGCCCGGGTGTGTATACTTCA
>CADAFC010000093.1 GCA_902787095.1 uncultured Bacteroidia bacterium | reverse complement strand
GACATTTCACGCATTGCGTCGATGATTTCTGTTGAGTCGTACTTCTTGATGTCGATGTGCTTCACGACATTCTTCAATAAGTCTTTCTTTTCAAGTTTTCTTGCCATTTTTATGAAGTTTTAATTGTTATTGTTTTCATTTTAATTTGCAAAAATACAAAATATATTAATCAATAACAAAAAAATTAAAAAAAACTAATGGCTAATGGCTAACAGCTAATGGCTTTTTACTATCTTTGCAAAAAATATTAAAATATGAAGAAATCATTTTTAATTGGACTGGTTATCATCGCATTTTTAACGTCTTGCGGTAGTTCGGATAACAATAAAAAAGAAGATAATAAAAAGGAGGCCAAGACTGAGGCAACTAATTCAGAATCAACGGCTAACGCCTCATTAGTAAAGGTTTTGGACTACAATCATTTTATCAAAAATGTGTGGGACTTTGAGGCCAATGCCAACGAATTTGTGTTCAAAGGCGAGCGTCCTTGCGTGATTGATTTTTACGCCACATGGTGCGGCCCATGCAAGCGCGTTGCGCCTATTTTGGAGCAACTGGCGAAAGAATATGATGGAAAAGTCGATTTCTATAAAGTCGACACCGACAAAAATCAGAAACTTGCTATGGTGTTGCAAATCAAGAACATACCGACTATGTTTTTCATGAAAGCAAATGCTCAGCCAGAAAAGACAGTCGGCGCTTACGACGAAGCATATTATCGTGAAATAATTGAAAAGATGCTCAGTGAATAACATCTTCCCGACATCTTATCTACCTGATATTCAATATGTTGCGCTTTTTTTAAGAAACGAAGCGCCTAAAATTGAATTGTTTGAGTCGTACCAGAAACAGTCGTGCCGCACCCGCTGTAACATTATGACTGCCAATGGCTTACAGACATTGACAGTGCCTATTGTGAAGACCAACGGCAACCACACCTTGACGAAAGACATAGCGATAAGCTACAAGGAGCCTTGGCAACAGATTCACCAGCGTTGCCTCGAGGCTGCGTATCGCAAAACACCTTATTTCGAGTACTATTTTCCCTATCTGGAAAAGGCTTTTTCGACAAAATTCGACACGCTCATCGAATTAAATGAGTTTTGTCTGAAATTCATCCTTAAAGTATTGAAAATCAACAAAGAAATCGTTTACACCGAAGATTTCTCACCCATCTCCGACGCAAACGATTATCGCATATCTTTATCAAAATGGTCGCCAGAAGCCACCAATTTCCCGAAATATTATCAAGTCTTCAGCGATCGCCAGCCGTTTGTCTCCAATTTATCAGTCATCGACCTTATATTCAACGAAGGCCCCGACACATCCAACTACCTCTCCACTCTCCCCTCCTTTATCTCTTAACTCTTTAATCCGGATACGCTATCCTCACATGATAGATGCTCATCAGCTTCTTTTTCAGCACTTTCTTCGTCATGGTGATGTCGTGGAAGGTGATGTTGGTGTTGTCGAACTGGTTGGCTTTCATCTGACCGTCGATGATGTTGTCGACAAGCTTGTTAAGCGAATCCTCGGTCTTGTTTGTCATGCTTCGTGAAGCGGCCTCCACTGCGTCGCACATCATCAGAACCGCTGTTTCCTTTGAGAACGGCAGCGGACCAGGATATTTAAACTCTTCTTCATCAACGCCTTCCGGGTTTTCGCGCAGTTCCATCTGGTAGAAATACTCGGTGCGACGTGTGCCATGGTGCGTCCTCACGAAGTCGATGATCTGTTCCGGGATATGATATTCGCGGCATATCTCGATGCCGTCAATCACGTGACTGATTATGATTTGGGCACTCTCGACATTCGACACATCATCATGTGGATTGTATTTACCATTCTGATTTTCAATAAAATAGAATGGATTACGCGTCTTTCCAATATCGTGATACATAGCGCCGGTACGGACGAGCAAGGCATTACCACCTATATTATATATGACCTCTTCGCAAAGGTCAGCCACCTGCATCACGTGCTGGAAGGTGCCAGGAGCCTCCGAAGCAAGCTTACGCAGCAGCGGACTGTTGGTGTTGCTCAACTCAAGTAATGACAGGTCGGTTACGAACCCGAATACACGCTCAAACAGGAATGCCAACGGAAGAGCTAACATTGTAAAGAAAGCGTTACCGCCATATATCATGATGACCGTCCAGTCGAAAGAGTCAAAACCACCATCAAAAATAAGCATCATGCCGAGATAAACAATGACATAAGTGGCGAAAACAGCCAGCGAGGTGCCGAAATAACTGGCCCTGCGCGTACGTTTGGTCATGCTGAAGATTGCGACAAACGACACCAGCATCTGGACAAAGAAATACTGGAACGGGTTTTGCACCGCCAAACTTATGATTATCAATGTCATAACCTGCACAATGATGGATATTCTGGCATCAAAGAACGTCATAAGCAGTATTGCCATTATGGCAACAGGCATCAGGAAAATCATTGATGGCGCATATCGTATCAGAATCAGCGACGGGACTATCGTCAGCAACATCAGCAAAAGAATCAAGTTGATATAACGCAACTGCTCGAATATGTCAGGGCGTAACATCCTGAGTGTCAGGTACAAAGCGAAAAACACTATGCCCACCAGCAACAGCTGGCCATAAAGCATGTAGTTTCCACTGAAAACACTGTTGCCTGTGATTTCAGCATATTCACGTTGTAACGAATTGATAATCTGATACTTCTCTTCCGTCACTATCTCCCCTTCCATGATGATTAGCTCGTCTTTCTGAACCATTCCGAAGGTGAGCATGATATTGTCAACCGCCATCTTCTCTGCCTGCTTGGTCATGTTTTCCGAATACACGACATTTGAACGCAACGAGCTATATAACAGATTGTTAATCAATTGCTTGGTATTGTAATCAGAGATGCTGTCAAGATGAGTTTGGATATATGACGATGCTTCTGACATAGTATAAAAATCCTCATAAAGGCATTTCGTAGAAACCTTATTGCGCACCACCACGACCATCTCATCACCTTTGTAATTGCTGGTGAAGTTGTTTTTAGCCACAATACCCCGGTTTTCGATATTGTCGTATATGCCTGTCACCAGTTCTTCGTATTTTTCCTTATTGCCAATAGTGTCATTCCATTGAAAATTAAGGTCTTTCAATAACTTTTCACGACCGTTTTCCGTCCCTTGCACATCGAAAATAAAAATCGGGTTGACGTTTTTCAACGCTTCTTCCCTCTCTTTCCTCACCGTCTCTTCTGATTTGTAAACTGGGAAATTGAACGGTGCATAGAGCGTTTCATGCGGCCAAGGGCGCATTTTCTGGTATTCATACTTGAATTTCACGTTGCGAGGCATCAGCAAAACAACGATGGCAAGTGCCAAAACGAACGCCAAGACTTTCATTATTCCATAATATGAATGGCGTATTTTCTCGACAATAATTTTTATCTTACTCATAATCAACAACTTACAAAATCACAAATATGTTTTTCAAAATCAGATAAAATTAACTTGTAAAATTACGAAAAAGTTTTTTAACTTTGCAAAAAAAGTTTCAATTATGTTTGGAATCTGCACTTTATCGGCAATCCCTGTGAGAAAAGAGCCGCATCACGAGAGCGAACTGGTGACCGAGCTCCTGTTCAACGACCTCTATGAAGTCATTGAAAAAAACGGCGACTGGCTGTATGTCAAGATGGAATACGACGGCTACGAAGGCTGGATTCGCAGTCTGCAACACTTTGAGATTCAAGAAGATGCGCACAATGCATTGGCTTCAAGCGATTGTTATGTCGTCAACAATCCGGTTGAGTTGTTCGATTCCAAAATTTTAACTTTCGGAACGACAATTTATGCCAAAGACAAGTGCTGCATCGAGGCTAACAGTTTCATTAACAATGCATTAAAACTGCTTAACGTGCCATATCGCTGGGGTGGAAAAACCATTTTCGGCATCGACTGCTCCGCCTTCGTTCAGCTCTGCGCCAAGACGATTGGGATAAAGCTCCCGAGAGACGCATCTCAGCAGGTGGAATGCGGCGAAGACGTGTATTTCCTGACAGAAGCAAAGGCTGGCGACATCGCGTTTTTTGAAAACGAGGAGCATCATATAGTGCATGTAGGCATCATTTTGGACAATGAAAAGATAATCCATGCCTCCGGCAAAGTGAGGATTGATTCGCTTGACCAAACTGGTGTTTTCAATAAGGAGTTAGGAAAACACACACATTTTTTGAGTGCGATAAAGAGACTTTTCTAATCGCCATTTCGAGCGGACATCGAACCGAGATGGTAGTCGAGACTTGAGCTTTGCTAAAGCATTCACCTTTGGTGAATAAACCTCCGACAGTATAAGTATGAGATTTCTCCATTCCGCTATGCTTCGGTCGAAATGACGGCTTTATTGATTACGTCATCCATCTCTTTCTGAGCATCCTTATTACCTTTCAGCACCTCATCGACTAATTCTGTTAGTTTCTTATCAGTATCAGGCGAAATCTCCGGAAACGGCAACTGCATCAGGTTTCCTTTAAGGATTTTTATCTCTCCGAAAAGCGATTTATAGAGGAATTTGAATGTAGAGCTGTTCAGAAACGCCAAAACCGTCTTCACCGACATGCCAGGAATGCGCGGAACAAGGACGTTAGCGCTATTCAAGACCAGACTTTTGCTGTCATCATAAGCAAAGACAAGGTTTTTCGAGATGAACCTGTAGACTAATTTCTCATCAGCACGATATATTTCGTCTTTTGCAACCTGTTGATAATCAGCACGTTTATATTTTATAAAATACTTTGGAGCTTTCAAAGTGTAAGCTTCGATTTCTTTTCCGGTGTATATTGGCTCAAAACCCTTGCCCTGCTTGGTTTTCAAGTGTTTTTTGTTGTCGCCCGTGACAATGCCGAGACCCCATATCGAATCTTTCAACGTGTATTTCCCTTTAGAAAGTATTTTTTGCACCTTTTGAAGGTCGGAATCGGATAACAGATTGAAATTCAAGTTGTTAGTAAGGTAGAAACAGTGTTTTGAGACGGAACATGACGCACCCATCGTCATGTCGAGCGAAGTCGAGACATCACCGCCATTTGAGTGTACAGAATCAATTTTTAGGCGGTGATTTCTCCACTCCGCTGCGCTTCGGTCGAAATGTCGGGCACATTGTATGTCAAAGTATTTCGTCTGAACTCCGGAAAATGCGCCATCATACAATGTAATCGACTGAATATCAGTGTTTTCAAGTAAGAATCTGCGAAAATTCTTATGAGTCTTTACATTTAACACCGATACAGGCAATAAAAATCGGATGAGGCCGTCATCTGAAAGCTGACTGAAGGCGTTTTCAAAAAAGCATGAAAAGCTTTCTCGTTTAGTGACTTGATTGCCTTCTTCATCAAAAACAGTGGCACCCCATGGTGGGTTACTGATGATATAAGATGCTTTAAGGGCTTTAAGGGCTTTAGGGGCGTTAATGGCGTTAAGGTAATCGCAGCAATAAATTTGAGGCTCAAATATTTCTGATTTGTATTTTAATAGCATATTTATCTTCGCTATCATCACTGCGATTGGGTCATTGTCGCAAGCGAAAATCTGATTTGGTGAAGCATTTTCAAGTGCTAAAATGAACGCTCCAGAGCCGCAACAAGGGTCGAAAAATGTCTGATTTTTCGAGAAATCGAGACCTTGAACCATGTTCTTAGCCACCGGCAATGGTGTGTAATATGAGCCTTTGCGGTTTTTCTCGCCTTCGAGGAGAAAACACTGGTAAAGCAAACCGAGAAGGTCATGTTCATCTGTGGGCAGAGGCGGCAGCATTAGTGGCGGCGGCATTAAGGGCCTTAAAGCCATTAATGCCATGAATGGCTTTAAGGCTGCCGCCACGTGGGGTTTGTCAATGATTCCAGCTTCATCTAAAAGCTTCAGCCCCACTGTATAAATCACCTCTTCAACTTTGTAACCTTTTTCTTTACAAAAACTCACAAACCGTTGAATATCAGCGACATTATCTTTATTTGAAAAGTATTCCAAAGGCATAATCGTCTTTGTGGAGAGCTGTTTGTTGGCACGCGCCATCAGCCTCCCGTGCTTTTTCGAGCGCAGACGTTTCCAGTTACGGCTCGTAGCTTCGGAAATGATGCCTTTTTTCAACGCTTTTCAATTTTTTTGCAAAAATATTAATTATTCGGTATAATTTCTCAAAAAATTTCCTAAATTTGCAATTCAAAAATAATGAAAATTACAAACCATTAAATAATTAACTCATGAATAACGCATTATTTCAATTTGCACATCCTGCTAACGAGCCTGTGAAAGAGTACAGACCGGGCAGCCCTGAGCGCGTCGCTTTGGAGAAAGAACTTCAGAAACAGTCGAACGAAGTCGTGGAAATCCCAATCATCATTGGTGGCAAGGAGATCCGCACCGGCGACATGGGCGAAGTGGTCATGCCACACAACCACAAGCATGTGATTGCAAAATATCATAAAGTCGGCGAAAAAGAGGTCAACATGGCTATTGAAGCCGCTCTTAAGGCCAAGAAAGACTGGGAAAACACCCCATGGGTGGAAAGAGCCTCCATCATGGCTAAAATCGGTCAGCTTTTGGCAACCAAATACCGTGCACGCATCAACGCTGCATGTATGTTGGGTCAGAGCAAGAACGCCTTCCAGGCTGAAATCGACTCGGCTTGCGAGACCATCGACTTCTATCGTTTCAACAACTACTACGCTGGAAACCTCTATTCAGAGCAGCCTTCTTCAACGCCTGACCAGCTCAACCGCGTGGAATACCGCCCTCTCGAAGGTTTCATCATGGCTGTGACACCTTTCAACTTCACATCCATCGCATCGAACCTCAACATGACCCCGGCATTGATGGGTAACACAACCATCTGGAAACCATCAACGACAGCATTACTTTCGAACTATCACATCATGCAGATTGCAATGGAAGCCGGTCTTCCTGCTGGCGTCGTGAACTTCCTGCCAGGCAAGGGCTCGTTGATCGGCGGTGTCGCCTTGAACAACCCGAACCTCGCCGGTATCCACTTCACCGGTTCTACAGCCACATTCCAGGGCTTATGGAAGGGCGTAGGCGTCAATATAGCCAACTACAAGTCATATCCGCGTCTCGTCGGTGAGACAGGCGGCAAGGACTTCATATTCGCTCACAGCTCAGCAAATCCACGCGAGGTGGCATGCGCCATCGTCCGCGGCGCCTTCGAATATCAAGGCCAGAAATGCTCGGCTGCATCACGCGCATATATCCCTGCATCAATGTGGAACGAGGTGAAACAGATAGTCTCAGCACTATCAAGATGGGCGACGTCACAGACTTCACCAACTACGTCAACGCTGTCATCGATGAGGCTTCATTCGACAACTGCAAGGGCTACATCGACAGAGCAAAAGCCAGCAAAGACGCTGAAATCGTGTTCGGCGGCAAGTGCGACAAGAGCGTCGGTTACTTCGTCGAGCCTACAGTCATACTCGCCAAGGTGCCGAACTACGAGTCAATGGCTCAGGAGATCTTCGGACCTATCATCACCATCTACGTGTACGACGACAAGAAATATGAGGAAACACTGGAACTCTGCGACACGACGTCACCTTACGCATTGACAGGAGCCATCTTCGTCAACGACCTCAAGGCACGTCAGCTCGCCGACCAGAAGCTCAAATATTCAGCAGGTAACTTCTACATCAACGACAAGCCTACGGGCGCCGTCGTGGGATGCCAGCCATTCGGCGGCTCACGCGCATCAGGCACCAACGACAAGGCAGGCGGTCTGTGGAACCTCATCCGCTGGACGAACCCACGCGCCATCAAGGAGACATTCGTGCCGGCTACCGAGTACGGATATCCTTTCCTCGCGAAATAATAGCCATTAGCTGTTAGCCATTAGCCATTAGCTGTTAGGGAAACCAACAACTAATGGCTATTTAATTTTAATCGTTATAAAAACCATACCTAATACCTAATGGCTATAGGCTAATGGCTATTATCAACTCTGTAAACCAGCTCCTCTCCAGGACGGGCAAGCCTCATACGTTGGCGTTGTTCCTCTGTGAGGTCGTAATACAGACGGTCGGCATCGACGGTAAAGCCTGCATTTTCAAGCACTTGGGCGTAGTCACGACCAAACTGGCGGACATGGTCATACTGTCCAAAACAGCGTTTGCGTTCTTCCGGGTCAGTGATTGAAGGGTCTTCCCAAGTGTCGACGTCAGGATTGATAGGAACCATCAAAATAGCCCAACCACCTGGTTTCAAGATGCGTTTTATCTCCGAAAATGCTTTGTTCACATCGTTTACGTGCTCCAACACATGGTTACAGATAACCACATCATATTGGTCATCTGGGAGGTCGATATTGGTGACATCAAGATGCAGGTCAGCAATCGGCGAGTCAAGGTCGGCAGTGGTGTAATCAAGGTTCTTCAATGCCTTGAAACGCTTCAGGAAGGGCTGCTCAGGGGCGAAATGCAACACCTTCAGAGGAGCCTCAAAAAAGTTAGAGCGTTGCTTTAAGTAAAGCCATATAAGACGATGACGCTCAAGCGATAAGCATTTAGGACACATACGGTTATCCATAGCCTCGCCATAGCCATATGGCAGGAACTTGCGGAAGTGTCGGCCACACACCGGGCACTCCACCTTGTTGCCCATATAAAACGGCCTGATCAGGAAGCTGAACAGCGCGCTGAAACGTATCAGCGTCTGTCGCGGAAATATCTTCGTAAACAAAGCAATCAACTTCTTCATAGCATATTCTTAATCGCAGCAGTCATGTTTGACCACTGATACTTCGTTTTCTCTTCTTTTACACCCTCAACAAACGTGTTATATCTCTCATTTTCATAAAAATCGACCAAAGCATCGGCTATCGATGACGGATTCGGCTCCACCACATAGCCCACTTTGCCGTTCGGGATGATTTCACCCAGCCCTCCCACATTGGTAACCAATATAGGCTTCTCGAAGTGATACGCAATCTGTGTCACACCGCTCTGAGTAGCCGATTTATAGGGCTGAACGACAATGTCAGCAGCATTAAAGTAATACTTTACTTCATCATCGATAATATATTGATTCTTAATGATTACCAAATCACGCAAACCATGTTTTTCTATCTGTTCATGATATGGTTTCGGGTCATCATAGAACTCACCTGCGATAAGGAGCTTTACGTGGTGGTTTCGGAGCCGTTCATCCGCAAAAGCATCCAGTAAAAGGTCGAGGCCTTTGTATGCGCGAACCAATCCGAAGAACAGCATATATCTACAATTCTCATCCAGACCTAAGTGCTTTTTCGCCTCTTTTCTGTCCAAAATCTCACCGAAGTGGTCGTATAATGGATGAGGCACAAAACATTTCGGTTTGTTTTGATTATCAAGCGATTTCACATCGTCCAAAACCGATTTTGAGAGCGTCACAAAGCCGTCCATAGCCTTCACAAAACGAGGTGCGAACATTTTGTCAAGCACCGATTTCTCATGCGGTATCATATTGTGTATCAATCCGATACACTTTGTATGACGGTTCTTTTTAACTATTTTTGCTATCTTGCTGAAACAAGGAGCGAAGAATGACATCCAA
>CADAFC010000092.1 GCA_902787095.1 uncultured Bacteroidia bacterium | reverse complement strand
CCTGTCGAGGTTGGTTAATCCGGCATCGGGAGGCAACCACTATCCCGTGGGCGATATTTTGGACATCCATAACTATCCGGACCCTGAGATGTATTTCTACGAACCTGAAAGAGTCACTGTTTTGGGCGAATATGGCGGAATTGGTAGAAAAATAGAGGGACACACTTGGGTGAAAGACCAAGGATGGGGCTATGTGGAATATGACACTGAGGAAAAAGTTACAGATACTTATGTGGAATACGCCAACGAACTGTTGGAACTCATCCCGCAAGGCTTCTCGGCTGCTGTCTATACCCAGACTACCGACTGTGAGGTCGAGCTTAATGGCCTGATGACGTACGACAGGGAAGTGGTGAAGCTCAACGAAGAGCGCATCCGTGAGATAAACTTGAAGATTTCAAACTATTTCAAGAAATAAAAAAATGGTCGGCAAACTGCCGACCATTTTTAACATTTGATGCAGAGTGTTGCTTAGTCCTCAACGATAGCTTCGTTAGGGCAAACGCTTGCGCATGTGCCGCATGATACGCAGTTATCAGCGTTGATTGAATAGATGCTACCTTCTGAAATAGCGCCGACTGGGCACTCGTCGATGCAAGTACCGCAAGCTACACAGCTGTCTAAAATTTTGTATGCCATAATTTTAATTAGTTTAGAAAATTTTCTGCAAAGATATAGGTTTTTCCAATACGCAGCGACATTTTGAAAAAATATTTTTTTTTTCTTTTTTATTAGAAAATATATGCTTACTTTTGCAAAATAATTGAGAGAGTATCTCCAAACTGGTTGAAAATTATATAAGTTATTAAAATACAATAAATTAAATTCATTTTCTTATGGCTAACAGAACAAAAGTTGTAGAACTTGAACACGTAGTTATCCGTTTTGCGGGTGACTCTGGCGACGGTATGCAGCTGACAGGAAACCTGTTTTCCGACTCAACAGCTCTGGCGGGCAACGATTTTGCCACCTTCCCAGACTATCCGGGCGAGATCCGTCCACCACAAGGCACTGTGTCAGGCGTCTCCGGATTCCAAGTACATTTCGGTCACAAACCGGTCCACACCACAGGTGACCTCTGCGATGTGCTCGTCGCAATGAATCCAGCCTCTATCAAGGCTAACATGCGCTGGCTTAAACCTGGCACCACAATCATCTTCGACGTCGACTCGATGAGCGACAAGGCTCTCGAAAAAGCAGGTTACACGACAGACCCGACACAAGATGACACCCTCAGCCAGTACAAAGTCGTCAAAGCCCCTATCACATCGATGACACTCGAGGCTTTGAAAGATTTCGGCTGGGACCGCAAGGCCATGCTCAAGTCAAAGAACATGTTTGCTCTCGGTATCGTGATGTATCTCTTCAACCGCGATATCACTATGTTGAACGCTTATTTCAATAACAAATTCAAGAACAAACCTGAAGTTATCAAGGCAAACCAGACTGTCGTCGCAGCAGGTTACAGCTATGCTGACACTATGGAGATTTTCGCCAACACATATCGTATCGAGCCTGCAAACCTTCCTAAGGGCAAATACCGTGACATCACCGGTAACGTCGCCACAGCATGGGGTTTGATGGCAGCTGCAGAGCGCTCGGGCCGTCAGATCTTCTGCGGTTCGTATCCTATCACTCCAGCAACCGATATCCTTGCAGAGTTGGTGAAATATAAGAACTTGAAAGTCAAGGCTTTCCAGGCTGAAGACGAGATTGCAGGTATCTGCTCGTCACTCGGCGCCTCATTTGCTGGCTGCCTCGCAGTGACCACAACATCAGGTCCTGGTCTCTCACTGAAGTCAGAAGCCCTTGGCCTCGCAGTGATGACGGAGCTTCCGCTCGTCCTCGTCGATGTCCAGCGTGGCGGTCCTTCAACAGGTCTTCCAACCAAGGCTGAGCAGAGCGACCTCATGCAGGCTATCTACGGCCGTAACGGCGATGCTCCTCTTATCGTCATGGCAGCACGCAGCTCATCAGACTGCTTCTATGCCGCATACGAAGCCGCTAAGCTCGCAATGGAGCACATGACACCTGTCATCCTCCTCACCGACGGTTCACTTGGCAACGGCTCTGAGATCCTCCGCATCCCAAGAGTCGCCGACCTCCCGGCTATCGTCCCGCCAATCGCAAAGGCAAACGACCCAGAGTGGCAGCCTTACAAACGTGATGAGGAAAAACTTCGCAGAGAGTGGGCTATCCCAGGAACAGAAGGCCTCCGTCACCGTATCAGCGGTCTTGAAAAAGCCAACGGCAGCGGTAACCTCTCACTCGACCCGAAGAACCACCAGCTCATGGTTGAGCTCCGTGAAGAGAAAGTGCAGCGCGTCGCTAACTTCATCCCTGAACAGGAAATCACTGGCGACCCGAACGCTGACCTCCTCGTGGTGAGCTGGGGCGGCACATACGGCGTTGTCCTCTCAGTAGTCGAGAAGATGCTCGAAGAAGGCAAGTCAGTCGCTCACGCACACTTCCGCCATATCATGCCTCTGCCAAAGAACACAAAAGAGGTGTTGAGCGGTCACAAGAAGATCTTGGTCTGTGAAAACAACAACGGTCAGTTCGTGAACTACCTCAGAGAGAAGATGCCTGACTTCAAGTATGAGCAATACAACAAGATCCAGGGTCTCCCATTCCTCACAGCAGAGTTGGAAAATAAGTTTAATGACCTTTTAAAATAAGATTGCTATGGAAAACACAAATATGAATAATCAGGTTATTAATCTTACTAAAGAAGATTTCGTTAACGATCAGATAGTGAAATGGTGCCCAGGTTGCGGCGACCACGCTATTTTGAAGGTTTTGCAGGACGTGTTCCCGAAACTCGGCAAAAAGAAAGAAGACATCGCAGTCATCTCGGGTATCGGTTGCTCATCACGCTTCCCGCACTATATGAACACCTACGGATTCCACAGCATCCACGGCCGCGCTTGCGCTATCGCAACAGGTGTGAAGCTCGCAAATCCTAACCTCTCGGTATGGATCATCACTGGTGACGGCGACTGCACAGCCATCGGCGGTAACCACTTCATCCACGCCGTCCGCCGTAACATGGACATGAACCTCCTTCTGTTCAACAACCGTATCTACGGTATGACAAAAGGCCAGTTTTCACCATGTACATTCCGTGGCACAGTGACCAAGACATCTCCACAAGGTACTTACGAAGACCCGTTCAACGTCGGTGAACTCGTCATCGGCGCAGGCGGCAAGTTCTTCGCCCGTGGCGTTGATGTCAACACCAAGGAACTTGAAGATATCTGCATGAGAGCTAAGAATCATGACGGCATGTCGGTCATCGAGGTGCTCCAGAACTGTATGATTTTCTCAAACGGCGTTCACGAAAACATCACTGGCAAGGACGTCCGCGACGATATGCAGGTGAAGTGCGAACACGGCAAACCTCTCATCTTCGGTAAGGAGAGAAACAAAGGTCTGCGTCTCAACGGCAACAAGCTTGAAGTCGTCACAATAGGCGAAAACGGCATCACTGAAAAGGATATCCTCGTTCACGACGAGAAAGAAGAGAACACAGGTATCCACATGATGCTCGCCCACATGATGCCTCCGGCGTTCCCAGTCGCTATCGGCGTTATCCGCAACGTGGAAGCTCCGACATACGACGACTGCCTCACCGATGTCATCGAACGCGAGTCAGCCAAGTCGAACATCAAGACAGTTGATGACCTGCTCAACAGCGGCACAACATGGGATATCAAATAGTGTAAAGACGTACGTCTCAACAAAAAATCAAAAAATCCCGCCCACGTGACGGGATTTTTTTTATTTTTGCAGTATGAAAAAGTCATTTAAACCTGGTACTATGCTATACCCCCTGCCAGTGGTGATGGTGTCGTGCGGCGACAGCCCCGAGAACTATAACATAATCACAGTGGCATGGACCGGTATCTTGTGCTCCGACCCGCCGATGTGCTACATCTCAGTGAGAAAAGAACGCCACTCACATGCGATAATATCCAGAACAAAAGAGTTTGTGATAAACCTGACGACAGATGCCTTGGCGAAAGCCACCGACTGGTGCGGCGTGCGCTCTGGAAGAGATTACAACAAATTCAAGGAGATGCATCTCACACCTGAGAAAGCGCAGGTGGTGAACGCCCCAATGATAGCTGAATCACCTGTGAATATTGAGTGTAAGGTGATGGAAATCAAAGAATTAGGCTCTCACGACATGTTTGTGGCTGAAATAGTGGCTGTCAACGGCGATGAAAAATATCTCGACCCGAGCACGGGGCTTTTCCAGCTTAATCAGGCGGAGCTGATAACATATTCACACGGAAAATATTACACTTTAGGCGAAAAAATAGGCAAATTCGGTTTCTCAGTAGAGAAGATACAACATAAAAGGAAAGCTTCCTCATCGTCATTTCGACCGAAGTGAAATAATCATTACCGTCATTTCGACCGAAGTGAAACGGAGTGGAGACCTGAGCGAAGCGAAAGCATTCGCCAAAGGCGAATAAATCTCAAATAATTAGTTAAATGGATTATATCAAAGTTAAAGGCTTACAAAAAGACGAAGTCATCGGTCTGGTTAAGGAATGGATCAAACTGTATCCACATTCTTTCAACCCGGAAGTGAATTTTTGGTTTTATGAACTTGCTGATAATCAAGTGATTATCGGCTTGCACGACGATTTGAGCACCTTGGCGGTGAGTCTTCTGGTGATTTATCTCACATCGGCTTTGAAAGACACTTCTGAGACTGAAAACGTGGTGGCTTATCTCACCGTTGATGACAACGAGATACTTCTGAAGCAGAACTACGGCCGTCGCGCCAAGATATTGGCTAAAGGCACCAACGACGACAACACAGGAGTGACAATCCTTCTCGAAAACAATTATTGTGTTGAGTATTATTTCCGTGGCAAGGCGCATCAGGTTAAGAACCATGACCTCGTTTTTGAGGAGCCTAACGACGTGGAAGGTATTGAAAAGGCTGAGAAAGAAGAGATTTTCGTCGGTGATGTCATACCGAAGAAAAAGATTGAGCGTTCGCTTGAGCCTGACGCGGAACCATGGCAGAAGCTGATGTGGTATGCCATCTGCGCCGCCGTAGGCCTCGGAATAGGATTCCTGCTGGTTTACCTATATTTTTAATGAGCTACCGTCATTTCGGCCGAAGCGAAGCATAGTGAGAAATCCTCTTTAATCCAAATCAAATATAAAGAAAACGTGTTAACAAAGTTCCAAAACTACATCGAGTCACATCACCTTATTAAAAAAGGTGACCGCATCCTCGTTGCCCTGAGCGGCGGCGTCGACTCGATGGTGCTGGCGGAACTGCTGAGGCGTTGTGGGTACGACATCGCATTTGCGCACTGCAATTTCCACCTGCGCGGCACGGAATCTGACGGCGATGAGCAATTTGTCCGTGAATACGCCGAAAGGGTAGGAGTGAAACTCTTCGTACGTCAATTCGATACCTTGGAATACGTTGAAACACAAAAGGTTTCGGTCGAGATGGCCGCCCGTGAGCTGCGCTACGCCTGGTTCAACGATTTGATTGCAGCCAACGAACGTGTCATTTCGAACGAATCGCATGTCCCCCCTGTCATTTCGACCGAATCGCATGCCCACCCCGTCATTTCGACCGAATCGCATGCCCACCCCGTCATTTCGACCGAGCGCAGCGAGTGGAGAAATCTCCTCTTCGACAAGCTCGCTCTCGCTCACCAAGCCGACGACCAAATTGAGACATTCTTCATCAACCTTTTGCGTGGCTCCGGCATCAAAGGCCTGAAAGCAATGCAACCTTGTAACGGCATGTATATCAGACCTTTACTGTGGGCTTCACGCGACGAAATCAAACAATTCGCAATAGAAAACGGCATCCAATGGCGCGAAGACAGCACCAACAGCGATACCATCTATTTAAGGAATAAAATCCGTCATGAACTGATGCCTGCTTTCGACTCTGTTAAGCCTGAAGCACGAGAGAAAATCCTTGAATCAGTTAACCATTTAGCTTCTGAAAATCAATTATATAGAGAGCTTTTAAAAGAAAAAATCTCTCAAATTGAAACCGTCGACGGCGTTTTGCACTCGATCCCAAAACGTCATTTCGACTGTAGCTCGACAGAATGGAGAGCGGAACGGAGAAATCTCCTACAGTCAGATTCGTTTCGTCATGAAGGAGATTCCTCGATTCCGCTTCGCTACACTCGGAATGACGGTGATGGGAGACAGTTATTATTCGAATGGATTCGCGACTTCGGCTTCTCCTTCTCCCAATGCGAATCAATCCTTACAGCTTTGGATTCCGAATCGGGAAAAGAATTCTATTCCGCTAATTATCAATTGGTTATCGAGAAAGATACCATCGATATTTTCCCAATCGAATTAACAGATAACCTTTTGACACCAGACTTGTCGTATTCGAAACAACCTGTACGGACAACGCATGCGTTGTCCCTACTGATAACGGACAACCCCAATATTGCCCAATTGGATTTCGATAAGCTGAAGTTCCCGTTGCGTGTCCGTCATTGGCAGCAAGGCGACCGCTTTCGTCCTCTTGGGATGCGCGGCACAAAACTCGTCTCCGATTTCTTCAACGATAACGGTTTCACCACTTTTCAGAAGAAAAACACTCTGATTTTGACGGATAATGAGGGCGAAATCGTGTGGATTGTAGGCTATCGCATCGACGACAGATTTAAGATTACCGAAAAAACTAAAACTATTTATGAAATAAAATTTGGAGATTAAAAAATAATCTTCTATCTTTGCAGATTGTGTTGAATATACAAGTAATAAATGTAAATTATTAATAATCAATTAACTATGAAAAAGCTTAAATTGTTTTTCGCTTTAATTATTGCATTAATAGTGCCGTTGACATCATTTGGCCAGGTTTATGACCCGGTGCATTGGAGTTTTTCGGCTGAACCGTTGGGAAATAACGAATACAACGTCATTTTCAAGGCTGACATAGAAGCCGGATGGCATATTTATTCGCAAAAACTTGACAACGATGGTCCGGTTCCGACATCGTTCCTGTTTACTGAAAATGCTAACTGTGAGCTGATTGGCGAGGTTGCGGAAGGCCCTGCTATTGTGCATTATGACAAGGCTTTTGAGATGGATCTGAAGTATTTTGAGAAAGAGGCAATCTTTACTCAAAAGGTGAAAGTCCTTGGTAAAGAGCCAGTTGCACTGAAAGGCGAGCTGGAATATATGGTTTGCAACGATGGCATGTGTCTGCCTCCTACACCTGTTGAGTTTGACATCAATCTCGATGCCGGTACCATTGCCAATGCTGACGCTCAAGAGGGCGACAGCCTCCTCTCAATGATTCTTCAGGCTATACTTTGGGGCTTGGCAGCATTGCTTACGCCTTGCGTCTTCCCGATGATTCCTATGACGGTGTCGTTCTTCCTCCATGG
>CADAFC010000091.1 GCA_902787095.1 uncultured Bacteroidia bacterium | reverse complement strand
CATGCGCTGGCCTTCACCGTGGAGCGACGGCTTCCCGGGATGGCACATGGAATGCTCCGCGATGGGCTGCAAATACCTCGGCGAGGAGTTCGATATCCACGGCGGAGGCCTCGACCTGCAGTTCCCGCACCATGAGTCGGAAATAGCACAGTCGATGGCGGCAAACGGCAAGGCTCCGGTGCGCTATTGGATGCATAACAACATGATTACCATCGCCGGACAGAAGATGGGCAAGTCGTTGGGCAACTTCATAACTCTCGACGAGTTTTTCAAAGGCAGCCATATCAACGCGAAAGGGGAGGAGATGCTCGCACAGCCTTACAGCCCGATGACGATCCGTTTCTTCATACTTCAGGCGCAGTACCGCAGCACCGTTGACTTCTCTAACGAGGCTCTTCAAGCTGCAGAAAAAGGCTACAAACGCTTGATGGAGGCGGCTGGTCTCATCGATGGCCTCACAGCCACCGAAGGCGCCGAGGACCTTGGCGTGCAGAAGATTATGGATGCATGCTACGACGCCATGAACGACGACTTCAACAGCCCAATCGTGATTGCGAACCTCTTCGAGGCAGTGCGCATCATCAACTCGGTGAAAGACGGTCACTCGAAGATTAATCCAGCAGAGCTTGAACTTTTGAAGAAGCTGTTCGACGTCTTTGTATTTGAAATACTCGGTCTCGTCAACAACGAGATGGGTTCCGACGACAACGGCATCGTTGATGGCTTGATGGATACCATCATCGACATCCGCAAGGAAGCCCGTGCCAAGAAAGACTGGGCTACCAGCGACCTCATCCGCGACAAGCTCGCCGCTCTCGACATCGTCCTAAAGGATGGGAAAGAGGGCACGACTTGGAGTAAGAAATAAAGCCATTAGGTAATAGCCATTAGCCATTAGGGCTGTTCTTCCCTATAGCTAATGGCTGTTTATAATAACATAAATAAAAAACCATATTATGAAACTAAGTGATTACAAACAATTAGTAGTGTGGCAGAAATCAATGGATTTGACTGTCGAGGTTTATTCTTTGGTTAAATTTTTACCCAAAGAGGAAACTTATGGTTTGGTTGATCAGATGAGAAGGGCAGTCATATCAATACCTTCGAATATTGCCGAAGGTAGAGGGAGATTATATAGGAAAGAGTTTTTGCAGTTTGTCTCAATTTCTAGAGGTTCATTATATGAAATCGAGACACAATTAGAAGTTTGTGAGAGGTTAAATTATATCGATAAAACTAAAACAGAAAAAGCAAAAGGTTTGATTACTGAAATTAGTAAAATGCTTAATGCATTAGCGATGTCACTAGAAACAAAATAGCCATTAGTGATTAGGTCTGATCCTAAAAACTAATGGCTAATAGCTAATGGCTAATGGCTAATTATCCCAGCTGAACTCTCTTGAATGCTGTCACTGTAGCATCCTTGTCAGCTTTCTGGATGAACTGGCGCACTGTCATGCTGCCGTCGAGCAATGAAGCCTGGTCGAGGAGGCAGTTCTCTTTGAAGAACTTGTTGACGCGGCCGTTAGCGATGTTCATCACCATCTGCTCCTTGAGGTTAGCAAGGGTGTCAGCTGTGACTTTCTCGCGGATCTCGCGTGCCTGTTGTGCCTGAGCCTCTGTGATCCAACCCTTGGCCATATTTGAGTTGATGTGATCTTCACTGTCAACGTGAGCTGGGTTGATGCCTGCTTTCTTCAGAGCGACGTCGACTGCCTTAGCTGCCTGTTCCTGTTTTGTCTTCTCGATAGCGACTGCCATCTCACGGTCTTTTGTCTCCTGTGGGACGTCGTTTTCGTCGATAGCAATAGGTGACATGGCTGCTGCGTGCATTGCCACTTCGTGAGCTGTCTCTTCAATACCGTTGAATGACTTGTTGAAACCAACGAGTGTTGCGAGGCGGTTGCCCTGGTGGTTGTAGTTGGCTACGTAAGGAGCCTCAACCACTTCGAGGTGTTTGAGCTCGACTTTCTCGCCTGTCTTGGCTGTGAGGTCGGTGACGAGGTCAGCGACTGTACGGCCGTTGATGGCGAAAGCCTTGAGGGCGTCGAGGTTCTGGATCTTGTTGTCGATGGCTGCCTGGAGGAATCCCTTGGCTGCTCCGACGAAGTCGGCGTTAGAACCTACGAAGTCTGTCTCGCAGTTAAGCATGATGACAGCACCGTATGTGTGGTCGGCTGTTGTTGCTGAGATGACAGCACCTTCAGCGGCCTCGCGGTCAGCGCGTTTTTCAGCGATTTTCTGGCCTTTCTTGCGGAGGTAGTCGATAGCTGCTTCCTTGTCGCCGTTGCATTCAACGAGGGCTTTCTTGCAGTCCATCATACCTGCGCCTGTCATTTGTCTGAGTTCATTGACTTGAGCTGCAGTAATATTCATTGTCTTGCCTTTCTTTTTTAATGATTAGTTTTTCTTTGCGACAGTCTTGCGAGGACGGCGTGGGCGTTTTGCCTCTTCGTCTTTTTCTTCCTCTTCAACTGCTGCGTTTTCGTTCATTTCCTCGTCACCTTCAGCCTCTGCCATGTCGGCGTCCTTCATGGTGTTCTTGCGCTCGTTGAGGCCTTCTTCAATAGCTTCAACCATCTTGTTCACGATGAGGGCGATTGACTTCGAAGCGTCGTCGTTTGCCGGGATAGGGAAGTCGATGAGGTTAGGATTTGAGTTGGTGTCGACGATGGCGTAAGTCGGGATGTTGAGCTTTCTTGCTTCTGCCACTGCGATATGTTCCTTAATGACGTCAACGACGAACACTGCGCTTGGAAGGCGGTTCAGGTCGGCGATTGAGCCAAGGTTCTTCTGGAGTTTCTCGCGCTCACGCTCGATCTGGAGACGCTCGCGTTTTGAAAGGTTATTGTACTGGCTGCTGGCGATGAGCTTGTCGATGCTGACCATCTTGCGGACTGCCTTGCGGATTGTCTGGAAGTTGGTGAGCATGCCACCAGGCCAACGCTCTGTCACGTATGGCATGTTGACTCTTGAAACGATTTCTGCGACGATGTCTTTCGCCTGTTTCTTTGTAGCTACGAAAAGGACTTTCTTTCCTGAACGAGCTAACTGACGAAGAGCGTTTGCTGCTTCATCGATCTTGGCCTGTGTCTTGTACAAGTCAATAATATGGATACCGTTACGCTCCATGAAGATGTACGGTGCCATGTTCGGGTTCCATTTTCTTCTGAGGTGACCGAAGTGACAACCTGCATCTAATAATTCTTCGAATGTTACTTGTGTCATGATGATGTTTCCTTTTAATAGACTAACGTTTGCTGAATTGGAATTTCTTACGTGCACCTGGCTGACCTGGCTTCTTACGTTCGACCATACGTGGGTCGCGGCGCATCAAACCTTTAGCCTTAAGGATAGGACGATATTCAGCGTTGATTTCGCACAATGCGCGGCTGATAGCGAGACGGAGAGCTTCTGCCTGACCGTTGATACCACCGCCATCGAGGTTGACCTTGATGTCATATTTGCCCAAGTTCTCTGTGAGCATCAATGGCTGTTCAACCACATAATGCAGGATGCTTGTTGGGAAATACTCCTTGTAGTCACGTTTGTTGACCGTAATTTTGCCTTCGCCAGCTTTCATGTAAATACGTGCGACGGCTGTCTTTCTTCTACCTAACGCGTTGATTACTTCCATGATACTTATTTCTTAATTGTTAATACTTGTGGTTGCTGGGCCTCATGCGGATGATTCGGTCCCTCATAAACGTAAAGATTACGGAAGATGGCGCTGCCAAGGCGTGTCTTTGGTAACATGCCTTTCACCGCGTGTTCGATGACGAAGATAGGCTTCTTATTCAGAAGGTCCTTAACGGTCTTTACGCGCTGACCTCCAGGATAACCTGTGTAGTGTACGTAAACCTTCTTGTCCATTTTGCTGCCGGTGAGGATGACTTTCTCGGCATTGATTACGATGACATTATCGCCACAATCACTGTGGGGAGTATAGCATGCCTTCCTCTTTCCTCTTAAAACCTGGGCGATTTCCTGTGCCATGCGGCCAAGAACCTGACCCTCAGCGTCGACGACATACCACTTTTTGTTGGCATGCTCCTTGTTGACGCTAACTGTTTTGTAACTTAATGTATCCATTTAATTTTGTTAATTAATTTTATTGTGTTTTTACACTATTTTCCTACCCAAAATTTGGGACTGCAAAATTACAAATAAATTTCATACGAAAAACATTTTTAAAGAATTAATTTTTAAATGATGATTTTGACGAAAATTTTGTAATTTTGCAATCAAATAAATCGTCTGAAATGTCAATAAAGGTAAACCACGTAACGAAACGCTATGACCAGCAGCTGGCGCTGAATGATGTGAATCTGGATATCGAAAAAGGCCAGATTGTCGGACTTTTAGGCCCTAACGGCGCAGGGAAATCCACGCTGATGAAGATCATAACATGCTTCATCCCGCAGACCGAAGGCACAGTCTCCGTTGAAGGCTTCGACACCATCGACAACCCGATGGAAGTGCGTCAACACGTGGGCTATCTGCCGGAACATAACCCGCTTTACCTCGACATGTACGTGCGCGAATATCTCGAGTTCGTCGCCGGAATCCACCATATCACTGGTAAAGAAGCCAAAAAACGCATCGACGAGATGATTGAAAAGACCGGTCTCACCGTCGAGATGCGCAAGAAGATCGGCGCCCTGTCGAAAGGCTACCGCCAGCGTGTCGGACTCGCTCAAGCCATGATGCACAACCCTTCAGTGCTGATTCTTGACGAGCCGACGTCAGGCCTCGACCCGAACCAACTCGTTGAAATCCGCGGACTTATCACCGAACTCGGAAAAGAAAAAACCGTCCTTCTCTCGACTCATATCATGCAGGAAGTGGAGGCGATGTGCCCGCGTATCGTCATTATTAATAAAGGTGTGGTCGTCGCTAACGACACAATCGAAAACATCAAGATGAACGTGATGCACAGCAAAGACGCGAGCATCGAGGAGTGCTTCCAGGTGTTGACAAAATAGCTGTCATTTCCTCACGCAGAAATTGAGGAAATGACAGAAATATAAATTAATTTTATTAACAATTTAAACCAATTTTTATGGAACTTGACGAATTAACTTATGAAATCAGAGGCTGTATTTATGATGTTTATAAAACATTAGGTCCGGGACTTCTTGAATCTGTTTATGAAGAAGCCATGATGTATGAACTTGATAAAAGAGATTTGTTTTATGAAAATCAAGTTAATTTTCCCGTCGTATATAAAGGGAAAGAGCTTAAAAAGAATCTGATTTTAGATTTGGTTGTTGAAGATTCTGTTGTTTTGGAATTGAAATCGGTCGAAGAATTAAAAAAGGTTCACTTCAAACAATTATACACATACTTAAAGTTAACCGATACACGTGTTGGGTTTCTTGTAAACTTTAATGTAGATGATATTCTTGCAAAAGGGAGTATTAACCGAATCGTTTATAATTATTGATTTTCTCAGACAGTAATTAAGGAAATAGCAGAAATTCTTTGGATGATTTTGTTGTCGGATGAATAGTTTCTGCTGTTTCCGCCATTTCTGCGTGAGATATAAAAAATAAATTTTCAGCGAGAGGTTGTTGTGTCGCAAAAAAATTGTATCTTTGCAGTCCAAATTCACGTGGACAGATTTGATTGATTGCAACCACAAGAAAAAATGCTAAAACAGTATTTCTTTTAACAATCTCAAATTATCCATATTTATTAACAAAAGCTGAGATGGAAGAAAGATTCTGACTTCTGACTTCTGTCTTCTGGCTTCTAAATTAAAATAAAAATGGGTTATTACTTCACTTCAGAATCAGTATCAGAAGGCCATCCGGATAAAGTGGCCGACCAGATTTCAGATGCCGTCCTTGACGAAATGCTGCGTCAGGACCCGGAATCAAAAGTGGCTTGCGAGACGTTGGTGACAACAGGTCTCACCGTCGTGGCAGGCGAAGTCAAATCAAACGGATACGTTGACATTCAAGGCACTGCACGCC
This sequence comes from uncultured Bacteroidia bacterium, assembly GCA_902787095.1. Lineage (GTDB taxonomy): Bacteria > Bacteroidota > Bacteroidia > Bacteroidales > F082 > Limimorpha. The sequence goes on along the minus strand of CADAFC010000091.1, from coordinate 1,459 downwards.
GTGTCATCGAAAAAATAGGCTATACCAAGGCGGAATATCAGTTCGACAGCAAGTCATGCGGCGTGTTGTCGGCCATTCACGGACAGTCGCAGGACATCAACCGCGGCGTGGAACGTAAAAACGAGGAAGACCAAGGCGCCGGCGACCAGGGCATGATGTTCGGCTACGCCTGCAAGGAGACTCCTGACTATATGCCTCTCACCATAGAGCTTTCGCACATACTTTTAATGGAATTGGCTAAGATTCGCCGCGAAGGCAAACGCATGAAATACCTCCGTCCTGACGCCAAGTCGCAGGTCACGGTGGAATACGGCAACAACTGGAAACCACTGCGCATCGACACCATCGTCATCTCAACACAACACGACGAGTTTATGGACGACGACGCTGCCATGATTGAGAAAATCGAGCATGACGTCCGCACAATATTGCTCCCTAGAGTGAAAAAGATTCTGCCTCAGAGAGTTAGAAACCTCTTCAAGGCCGACATGAAGCTCTTCGTCAACCCGACTGGCAAGTTCGTCATCGGCGGACCTCATGGTGACACCGGTCTCACAGGCCGTAAAATCATCGTCGACACCTACGGCGGTCGTGGCGCACACGGCGGCGGAGCGTTCTCTGGCAAAGACTCATCGAAGGTCGACCGCTCGGCAGCATACGCGGCACGTCATATAGCGAAAAACATTGTGGCGGCAGGCGTTTGCGACGAGGCTCTCGTGCAGATAGCATACGCCATCGGCGTGGCACAGCCTGTCGGTTTCTACGTCAACACTTACGGCACCGCTCACGTGAAAGACGCCAACGGCAAGAAGATGGGCGACGCTGAGATAGCTGAGAAACTCAAGACTTTGTTCGACCTCCGTCCGTATGCCATCGTGAAACGTTTCGGACTGAAGAACCCTATCTTCGAGCCTACGGCATCGTACGGTCACTTCGGTCGCGACCCGTTCACCGCAAAGGTCGAGGTGATGTACAAAGACAAGGACACCTTCACCGAAAACGGCAAGAACTACAAAAACGTCGAGTTCTTCGCATGGGAGAAACTCGATATGGTTCCGGAGATTCAGAAGGTTTTCGGAATTTAGCTATTAGGTAATAGCCATTAGCCATTAGTAATAACTAGCAGCTAATGGCTAACGGCTAATGGCTCGTTTTTCCTAAATTCCTAAAAGATTTTTCCTAAAACCCTTTGGTTAATTAAAAATACTTCTTTATTTTTGCAGTATAAAAATCCTACGAAAATGAAGAAGTATTTACTTTTTATCATTATGGCATTGTGCGTCAATGTCTTAAATGCTCAGTTTATTGACCATAAGGGCAACCGTAACCAGACGTATCCCGAAGTGTTCCAGCAAAATCCCGACATCGTCGCAATGATTAATCAGGTCGATACGACTAATTTGTACGACGACATTTATTGGATGCAGCAGTTTATCCGCGACTGCGCTTCGCCAGCGGC
>CADAFC010000090.1 GCA_902787095.1 uncultured Bacteroidia bacterium | reverse complement strand
TTCCGGTCAAGGTCCCGCCAAGGCTCTTGGCGGCGGACTGCTGCGCGTTGCCGACACCTACATCGTGGGCTCTCTATCCGATAATTCACACATCCAAATCATTGTGTTCACGCTGCTTATCGGCGGCATGGTGCGCCTCATCACCGCCAACGGAGGCATGCGGGGAGTGGTCAACTGGCTGTCAAAACGCGCCAAAGGTCCCCGCTCAGGCCAGCTGATAACATTCATCATGGATCTCTGTGTGTTTTTCGACGACTACTCCAACACTTTGGTGGTCGGCAACACTATGCGACCCATCGCCGACAAACTGAAAATTTCCCGCGAGAAGCTTTCATATATCGTCGACTCCACTTCTGCGCCAGTGGTGGCTATAGCCTTCGTCACAACATGGATAGGCGCCGAACTGAGCTATATCCAAGACGGCATCGATGTCATCGGACTTGACACAAACGCATATTTTGTATTCATCAATTCGTTGAAATACAGCTTTTACCCAATTTTAACCCTCGGCTTCGTCCTGATGCTCATCTTCTCGCAACGCGACTACGGTCCAATGTTAAAAGCCGAACGCAAAGCGAGAATGGCAACGCAAACAAATTCTGAAAATATTGATAACCAACAAGAAAACGCTCATCTCATTGATGCATTGATACCTCTTCTTGTTTTGATTTTCGGCACGATAATCGGACTTTTTGTCACTGGTTATAAGTCTGAAATATGGAATGACCCAAACTACGGTTTGTTTCCGAAAATCTCAGCAACCATTGGCGAAGCCAACTCTTATCTCGCCTTGATTTGGTCGTCTCTCTTGTCGCTTCTGACCGCGATTGTTTTGACCTTGCGCCGTGGCACGATGATATTCACCAAAATCATTGAAGAAATGATCGAAGGTATCAAAACAATGTTCAATGCGGTTTTGATTCTTACTATGGCTTGGTCTATCTCATTGATAACCAGCGATATGCACACGGCAGAGTTCGTCTCTCAATTGTTATTGAAATGGTCGTTGTCGCCTGTTCTAGTCCCAATGCTGACCTTCATCTTGGCTGCTTTAATCGGTTTCTCAACAGGCACATCGTGGGGTACGATGGCGATTCTTTACCCATTGATTTTGCCAGCTTCATGGATGCTTTGCATAAATGCCGGAATGAGCGTCGATGCCACTATGCCGTTGTTTTACAACGTGGTAGCCTCCGTTCTTGCCGGAGCCGTCATGGGTGACCACTGCTCCCCTATCTCCGACACCACCATCATGAGCTCGTTGGCCTCAGGCTGCGATCACCTTCAGCACGTCGGCACACAGATGCCGTACGCACTCACCGTCGGTTGCGTCGCTGTATTTATAGGAGTACTGCCAACCGCACTCGGCTTGCCATCGTGGATAGCATTCCTCATGGGATTGGCAGTGCTTGCAGTTATCGTGCGATTTGTCGGAAAAAAGGTCTAACGATACCTCTGTTCTAATTGTTCTCTATACTTTGCAGTAATTTCTTTAGCAATCTCCACTGCGTCGCCTTCGGGCTCGGCTGGGAAGGTGCCATAACGCTCACGCCACCATAACCCTTCGTAGGTGCAGATGCGTTTGTGATACTTGGTTTCATCGAAATCATCACCTCTGTCGATGGCAGCGTTCATCTCGTTGAAAAACTCCTTCCAGCGGTAGGCGTAATATGTCTTGGTGAGTCCCGACCATGCGCGGCTTGCGTATTCATTCAACAAAGCGTCGTCCTCACCCCAAGTGGTGATGATGTTGCGGGCGTTGCTCTCGAAATAATCCTTCTCTTCGTCTGTGTTTCCTATGGCTCGGGCGTCTTTTATCCATTTTCCGACAAGGAAAGCGGGCTCCGTAGCCAAAATTCTTTCCGTATCATCCAAAATCGAGGTCATAACAGCCTCAATCTCGTGCATTTTATCGTAATCTTTGACATTATAAGCCTTAACGTAATCCATGTACAAATCGCTGAAATAGTTGCCTAACAGCTGACGTGTCACGTTCACAATGTCAAAATGACGTGTTCTGGCCACGCCGACTGTATCTATAAGATTATCAAGCACATCGAGCAAAATGATGTTGTTGTATTTGTACGTCGGCGCGATGTAATACTGTCGGTATTCATCGATTTTTCCCAAAGTAGGTCGTTGGTTGATGCGCACAGTCTGTCCTGGCGACGACACCTTATTATATACGCTGTCGGCCAACAGCCGCCAAGCCTCTCTCATGTGCTCGTCTTCCTTACCGGCACGCTGGTCGGCGAGGCACTCCACCCAAGCGTCGATATCGCGTGTGAGCGGGTTGTCCCAAGCCTTTTCGAACACATATTCATACATGAACGGGTTGCAGTCGAAGCCTTCCAAGGTGCTACCGATGCCCACGAAGTTGTCGCCGCCGGCCTCAAAAGCGTGTTCAATGCGGTCGTTCACTATATTCAGATTGCCAGCCAGCATTGAGTTTCCGCCGAAGTTGCCGAGATAGCACCAGATGTAAGGCACGCCGTAATAGGCGTTGGTGCGCTCCCACACCGGCTGGCGCTCACAATAGTAATCAAGCATGATATGTCTGTCTTTCGGCATCGAGGTGATGTACGCCTCGATTCTGTTGTCGACCTCCCAATATTGGCGCTCGTTCCAGAACAGCCACGCCATCTCGAGCCATCTGGCCTGTGGGTCGGCGGCTTCGAGTGATTCGTATACCTGACGGCTCACACGTGCCAGATATTCAGGCTCCCAACTCGGCGGGATGAGCTCGTTGAAGATATCTATGCCGTAGATGTGGTCGGTGCCGTAAAACTTCGTCTGTTTGGCTATGAACTTCTTCTGTATCTCGGTGTAAAGCGGGTCGAGCGGGTCGAGGAACTTGCACCAGCAGATGCTGTCGAAGCCCGCCCAGTCGCCCAACGATGCCAACGGAGCATCTGGATAGAGACGTTTTATACATGGTGGCACATGGCCGGCAAAACCTGGCAATACAGGCTTCATATCAAGTTCGCGTTCGCGTGCCACTATCTGCTGTTGCAGCGACTTCTGGTTGTCGAGCCAAACCTTAGGCAGCGGTCCGCCCCAACGGTCGATGTTCTGCATACGGTGCCACGGCAGATGCGCCGGACCCGTGAAATAGCTGCGTATCTCGTCGTCAGTCAGGCCGAGCTCGCTCCACACCTCATACCACACCGACTCCTGTCCGGTGATGGCAAGCGGCAAATTTATTCCGTTGAGCGCCATCCAGTCGATGAAATGCTCCCATTGCGACCAGCCCCACCATGGCATGGTGTATCCAAAGGTGCAGTAGTTCAAGAAGAAACGGTCAGGGACACGGGCGTTAAGGCGCACTTTTTCCGCAACTTTCGGCATATCTGAAGGAATCTCCAGTTTTTCGGTCTCAAACCACGAATATTGTGCCTTGCAATAATATTTAAGGTAATGGTTCAAACCCACCGCCATGCTGTTGGCGTTGTTGCCTCGAATCACCAGATTTCTGCCGTCGGTCTCAATCTCAAAACAGTCGACAGTGTCGTTAAGCCGTTCAAGCACAATATGTTTCGAATATTGCGGCACCACACGGTTCACTAATCCGCGCATCGCGATGACCTCCGAATCTTTTTCGCGATGACAGCTCTTGTGCTGCCTGATTAAAAGCACCGTAAAAAGACATAAAATGAATAATAAAATTGCAATTTCCCCTTTAGTACCCAGTTTTTTCATATTTTAACAGTTTAATTTTTGCAAAAATATACATTTTTTTATTTCGACCACATGACAGTAATCTTTTTTCAGTGCCTTTCGGGCAGAAATCTTGTAAAATCTTAAAAAAATCTTATTTCGTATAGTATTGTAAATCAATCAATTGCAATTTTTAGGGTAAAAAAATTCACTTTTTTTGGCGGTCGTTTGGAAAAAAGGCGTAATTTTGTCCAGTTTTTCTTTGAGCAGAAAAAAGATTTTATTAATTAAAAATTATTGAAAATGTCAGAAATTAAAGAAAAAGTTGTATCAATCATCGTTGATAAGTTAGGTGTTGATCCATCAGAAGTTGTTGAAACAGCAAACTTTACACAAGATTTAGGAGCAGATTCTCTTGACACAGTTGAGTTGATTCTCGATTTCGAGAAAGAATTTGGCGTATCAATTCCTGACGATCAGACAGAGAACATCCAGACAGTCGGCGACGCTATCAAATATATCGAAGAACACAAAGCATAACTATGGAGGGAAAGCGTGTAGTCATTACAGGCTTAGGAGCCATCACGCCTATCGGCAAAAACGTCTCAGATTACTGGGACAGTCTCTGTAAAGGCGTAGGCGGAGCAGGGATGATAACACGTTTCGATGCATCGAAATTCAGATCACGCATAGCTTGCGAGGTGAAAGATTTCGACCCGCTTCAGTACTTCGATAGAAAAGAAGCACGCAAACTTGACTATTTCGAGCAGTTCGCCATGATATCGGCGGACGAGGCGATTCAAGATTCAGGTATCAACAGAGATAACACTGATTTCACTGAAGTCGGTGTTATCTTTGCTTCTGGTATCGGAGGTATCGAGAGCCTTTCTCTCGAGACAATAGACTACGCTCATGGTGACGGGACACCGCGCGTGAGTCCATTCACTATCCCAAAACTACTTCCCGACCTCGCAGCAGGTAACATCTCGATAAAATACGGTTTCCAAGGTCCTAACTACTGCACCGTCTCAGCATGTGCATCGTCGGCCAACGCCATCGTCGACGCCTTCCGTTACATCCACTACGGTCGTAACGAGGTGATGATAGCCGGAGGTGCCGAAGCTCCTATATGCCCTATCAGCGTTGGTGGTTTCGAGGCCATGAAGGCCCTCTCCACACGTAATGACGACCCTGCCACCGCATCGCGTCCGTTTGACGCCGACCGTGACGGCTTCGTCATGGGTGAAGGCGGCGGTTGCCTGGTTTTAGAGGAACTCGGACACGCGATAAAACGTGGAGCCAAGATCTACGGCGAGATAGTGGGCTGTGGCGAATCAGCCGACGCGCATCATATCACAGCACCGCATCCAGAGGGACAAGGTGCCGCACTGAGTATGCAGCGCGCACTCAAAGAAGCCGGCATCACACCTGACGTCATCGACCATATCAACACCCACGGAACATCAACGCCAGCAGGCGATATCCCTGAGATTCTGGGTATCAAGACGGTGTTCGGCGAACATGTCTACAGCATGTCGATCAACTCGGGCAAATCGATGACAGGCCACCTCCTCGGAGGAGCAGGTGCCATCGAGGCTATCTCCACAGTGCTGGCGTGCAAAAACGACATCGTGCCGCCTACCATCAACCATTTCACCGACGACGAGCGCATCGACCCGAAAATCGACTTCACCTTCTGGAAAGCGAAGAAAAGAACCGTCAACTACGCCATCAGCAACGCCTTCGGCTTCGGCGGTCATAACGCAAGTATCATCTTCAAGAAATATTAGCGATGTTAGGGCTTTTTCGTTATCACGACAAGGCCGAGAAAGAGCTGGCCAAAAACATTCATAACCTGTTTGGCTTCTACCCCCACAACATCACCCTCTATCAGCTCGCATTCACGCATAAGTCGATGAGCCACAAGCTTAACGGCATACAGGTGAGCAACGAACGTCTCGAATACCTCGGCGACGCCATCCTGAGCTCCATAGTGGCGGAATATCTCTTCAAGAAATACCCGGCAAAACAAGAAGGCTTCCTCACCGAGATGCGTTCGCGCATCGTCAGCCGTGCGTCGCTCAACAAACTCTCGATGAAATTCGGCTTCGAAAACCTGATTTCATACGTCAAGTCGCACGACAAACACTCGAAGTTCCGCTCTATCGGCGGCAACGCCTTCGAGGCGTTCACAGGCGCCATCTTCCTCGACAGAGGCTACAAATTCACCTATAAAATCATCGTCGACCGCATCATCAAGATTCATCTCGACCTCGACGAAATAGAGAAGAGCGACGGCAACTACAAGAGCCGTATCATCGAATGGTCGCAGAAAAACAAGCGCCAGCTCGAGTTCCGTCATTCCGACACCAAGGGCGAAGGCTTCGAAAAGCTTTATTATATCAAGCTCTTCATCGACGAAAAAGAATATTCCGAGGCGTGCGACTACTCGATAAAAGGGGCTGAGCAGCTCGCGGCGGAGAAAGCATGGCATATCCTTGAAGAAGAGAACAACCAAACCATTTAAAACAATAAGATTATGGTAAAGAAAAAGAGAAAACTCGTTGTCGAGCCATTCGACGACATCAAAATCGTGGGGGTTTGCACCCATCTCGAGGACTACAAGCTCGCCTGGCATATCAATAACTTATTGAATATCAATCTGGTAAAGTACGACGACATCTACAATGAAGATGATCTCGCCTTTTCTTTTTATCTTTACGACGGCGGTGAAAACTGCAACACTTTCAACCTTGTGGAGATTGCCAACTCCGAAGGCCGCTGGGTGAAGTTCTTCCCTCCCACCGACTATCTTCTCGTAATACGCAACTTCATCAACGACGCCAACCTTCAGATTCTGCTCGACAAAATCAAGCACATTGAAGGAGTCGCCCACGCCTATCTCATTGATTTGGAGACAAATAACAAAATCGACACCCTTTTAGAAGACATCGAGATGCACGAAATAGATATCGTTTCGAGCATGAAGAAGTGATCCTTGTCATTTCGACTGGAGCGTAGCGGAATGGAGAAATCCTCAAATTTTAAAGAAATTTTTTTGCAAAATAAGGAAATTTTACTATTTTTGCAAAAATTATCATTTTAATATAGTATTGATTATCAATTATTATAATAATTTTTTAGAAAATTTAAGGAATTTTTAGTGAAAAAATAAGGAAATTATGATAAGGGTGGTTTTGACAAACGAGATGCTTAACAGAATTATTTCCATTGAGGAGTGCAAAAAACATTTTGGCTTGTACAGGATGCCTATTTCGTTAAGCAATAAGCTTCGCAAGAGTTCTAAGAAGAAGAGTTCTTACGCATCGACGAGAATTGAGGGAAACCCGCTGACAGAAAGCCAATCAGATGAGGTGATAGAGGCGAAAAACCGTCATTTTTTGAAGCCTGAACAGGAGGTAAGAAACTATTTTGCGGCATTGGAGCTGTCGGAAAAGTTTTTGAAAGAGCGAAAACCATTTTCGTTGAGTCTTATTTTAGCTTTGCAAAAACAGGTTGTTATGGGTGAAAGTCGCGATAAGATCGGACTTCGCGGCCCTATGCCCCCCGGTGTTTTGTTTGCGGTTTACGATGACAAAACCCATCGTCCGGAATACATCCCACCGATGTGGAATGAGGTCAAAAGTCTGCTTGATGAGTTGATTTTGTATGTTAACAACTCTGATGATCATCCTTTGATAAAAGCGGCAGTTGTTCATTATCAGATGGTTACGATACATCCATTTGAAGATGGCAATGGTCGTACGGCACGAATTTTATCTGATTACATCCTCGACTATTATGATTTTGGTTTTAATCAGATTGGTTCTCTTGAGGAGTATTTTGCATACGATATTGACGAATATTACGCTTCATTGCAGATGGGGCTTCCGCCTTTATATTATGACGGTCGCGACAATCC
>CADAFC010000089.1 GCA_902787095.1 uncultured Bacteroidia bacterium | reverse complement strand
ACTGAATTTTACTCGTTTCCATAATGTAATTTTTTAGTTAATAATGAGTTAATTGCGCAACAAAATTAAACACAATAATTTACAATTCCAAATTTTTTTTTGTTTTTTTACAAAAAATGAGGGGACGCGCTCCGCGCGTCCCCTCATTATCTAATGTCTAATATCTAATGTCTAAAGACTAAAGACTAATTAATCCTCGTCCTTCTTTGATTCCTCGTATGCCTTCAACAGCTTGGTCTGGACATCGGCCGGAACCTGTGCGTATTCAGCATATTGCATCGTGAATGAACCACGACCTGAGGTGAGTGAGCTCAATGATGTTGAATAACGATCCATCTCTGCGAGCGGCACTCTTGCGCGGATAATCTGGTAGTTTCTGTCTGAATCCATACCCATGATGATGGCGCGACGACCTTGGAGGTCTGTGTTGACAGCACCCATCATATCTTCTGGCATACGGACTGTGAGGTCGTAGATAGGTTCCATGATCTTCGGGCCAGCTGCCTTAAATGCGATTGAGAATGCCATACGGCCTGCAATCTTGAATGCCATTTCGTTTGAATCGACCGGGTGCATCTTACCATCGTAAACGTAGACGATGATGTCACGTGCGTATGAACCTGTCAGAGGACCCTCTTCCAAACGCTCGTTGATACCTTTCAGGATAGCTGGCATGAAACGTGCGTCGATAGCGCCACCGACGATGCAGTTCTTGAAGATGAGCTTGCCGCCCCATGGGAGGTCGTACTCCTGTGTGTCACGGACCTGGAGGTCTGTCGGGTCGGTGTAGCCTTCATAGTAAGGAGCCAAGCGCATGTGAACCTCACCGAACTGACCTGAACCACCTGACTGTTTCTTGTGACGGTAGTCACCGTTAGCCGACTTGGTGATGGTCTCTCTGTAAGGGATCTTAGGTGATGCGAACTCAACAGCGATCTTATGGACGTTGTCGAGGTACCATTTGATTGTATTGAGGTGATATTCACCCTGGCACTGGAGGATGTTCTGTTTCAACTCGCGTGACATACCTGTGATGATGGTCGGGTCTGTCTTGTGCATATCGTTGAGGATACCGCCGAGTTTCTCGTCTTCCTGTGAGTTGACAGCTTTGATAGCGACTGAGAAGATAGGTGTCGGGAACTGGATAGCCGGGAATGCTGCTTCTGCAACCTTTGCATCCACGAGGCTGTCGCTCACGCGCACGTCTTTCAACTTGATTGTCGAGATGATATCGCCAGCGCAGGCTTTCTCCACTCTCTCGCGGTTCTTACCATTGGAAACGAGGAGCTGTGAGATACGCTCTTTGTTGCCTGTACGTGGGTTGATGAGGTCCTGAGCTTCTGAGATGGTGCCGCCGTAGATACGTGCCATAGCGACATCACCGACGTTCTGCTCGTTAGAGATCTTGAAGAAGAACATTGCGGCAGGATCGTTCACGCTGTTGTGGAACTCTGTGCCGTTCTCGGCCTTGATAGGTGCAACGTGTGCCGGTGATGGGCAAGCGTTGACGATGAATTCGAGAAGACGTGTCACGCCAGCGCCGCTCTTTGCCGCACCGCAGATCACTGGGAACATCTCGCGTTTTGCAATACCCATGCGGATACCTTTTTCCATATCTTCCTCTGAGAGTGTGCCTTCATCGAAGAATTTCTCCATCAAAGCATCATCGCCTTCTGCAGCGTGCTCGATAAGCTCGTTGTGGAGCTCTTCGGCCTTGTCGGCGAGGTTTGCAGGGATGTCCTGAACCTCAGGAGCGCCGTTGCCGTTCTTGAAGACGAGCATCTTCTTCATGATGAGGTCGATGACAGCGTTGAAGCCTTCACCTGCGTTCACTGGGAACTGGATCGGAGTGACCTTGTCACCGAAATATTCCTTCAACTGATGGATGGTGTCGTCGAAGTTGGCGTTGTTATGGTCGAGCTGGTTCATGAAGAACACCACCGGTTTGTTTGTGTTGGCAGCGTGTTTCCATGCGTTCTCTGTAGTGGCCTCAACACCTGACTGTGAGTTGACAGTGAACACTGCTGTGTCGGCGGCGGTCAGACAAGCGACGATATCGCCAGAAAAATCGCTAAAGCCAGGAGTGTCCAAGATGTTGATTTTCTTGTCGTTAAAGATTGTGTAGCATAAGCTTGCGTTAACAGAGATACCGCGTTCCATTTCGATTGGGCGGTAGTCTGACACTGTGTTCTTACTGGTAGTGTCGCCTTTTCTGTTGATGAGCTTGCCTTCGAAAATCATGTTTTCTGCAAGCGTGGTCTTTCCGGATTTCGCAGCTCCAATGAGAGCGATGTTACGGATGTCGTCTGTCTGAAATACCTTCATTTTCTTAAAATTCTATATTTATTAATACTTTTTTCCAATGTGGGTGCAAAATTACAAAAAAAATCGGTATTTATTTAAATAATCAAAAATTATTTTTTATCACGTCATTTCGACCGGAGCCGTTAGGCGGAGCGGAGAAATCTCATCAAAACAGAAAAGCAGCTTTATTGCAGGAGATTTCTCCATTCCGTTTCATTTCATTTCACTACAGTCGAAATGACGTTTTGATTGATTGCCATTGCTCCTCTTTAAGCTTCGCTCCCAGGTTCTGTATCACATTTTCCGCTAAACAGTTACCAAGTTCACCAGATTTTTTAAGGTCGTAGCCCTTAATGATTCCTGCAAGAAAACCGGCTGCATACATATCACCGGCGCCCGTTGTGTCAACAACATTGACTTTGTTAACTCCAACCTGAACTTTTTCAGCACCTCGTTTGATGAGCGAGCCTCTCTTGCCGACTTTAACCACAGCTATCTCACAATTCTTTGCGATAAACTCGAGAGCATCCTCAGGGGTGCTGTGTGTCAACGCCTTAGCCTCTTCTTCATTGGCAAAAACGATGTCGATGTGAGGCAAAAGATTCATCAAAAAGTCGCGGTTTTCTTCGACGACATTGTACGATGCGAGGTCGAGGACAACCTTGCAGTCAGCTTGTTTCGCGAGCTTAATGGCTTTCTCGAAAAGCGGACGGTTGGCGATGAGATAACCCTCCACATAACAGTAGTCCCAGCCTTTGAAAAGGTCCATAGTGAGATGGTTTTCATTGAGCATGACAGCCGCACCCAAATTGGTAGCGAAAGTTCTCTCACCATCAGGTGAAATGAAAACGTTTGCTATTCCTGAAGGCACGTCGCCATGAAACATGACAGGCTTCACTCCGACCGATTTCATGGCATCGTCGAAGAATTTTCCGACTCTGTCATTGCCAGTAAATCCTATAAATCCCGTCTCCACACCGCATTTTGCCAAGCCGTGGATGGTGTTTGCCGCCGAGCCGCCTGGAGCCATCGATTTCTCATACTTCTCCAAAGCGTTACCTATCTTCTCAGAGACGTCGTTGCCAACGAGTTGCATCGAGCCCTTCGGCAGCCCTAACTCATTGAGAATGTTGTCGTTGTCAATCCTCGTCAAAACATCGACGAGAGCGTTTCCAATACCTAAGACTTTTTTCATATATTTTTTCTATTTAATTTTTCACGCAGAAATTACAGACATAGCAGAAACATGTTTTCATCATTTCGAGCGGAACGCAACGAAGTGAAGTGTAGTCGAAATGACAGGAACAAAAAAAAGAATGAAAACCTCGTGGTATCCATTCTCTCAATTAATAACATGAAACATAAAAAATTACACTTTGTAATCTCTCTTGCGCCCCCTTCAGGACTTGAACCTGAGACCCCCTGATTAACAGTCAGATGCTCTAACCAACTGAGCTAAGGAGGCTAACAACGGTTTTCTCCGTTTGCGAGTGCAAAAGTACGACGTTTTTTAATACGTGCGACAAAAATTTGTACTTATTTTTAAAAAATTTTATATCTTTATGATAATCAATATGTTATTAACCAAGAATTGTCTTCCAAAGTATCGAAATATCACGCCACACCGACCAGTTTTCATAATATTCCTTGTTGATTTTTACTTTGTCGGGCCATATTACCTCGTCATTGTAACGCAACGGGTCATCTTGCTCAGCCAAAATTTTGTCTTCATGTCGGTATTTTATCGAGGCCGGACCTGTCAATCCGGGACGCATTTTGAGGATAATCCTGTCGTCGCCCTCGAGTTTGTCGGCATAACCAGGCACATCTGGACGAGGTCCCACAAAGCTCATGTCACCTATTAATATATTAATAAGCTCAAAAAACGTGTCGACTTTACTCTCGCGCAGCCATTTTCCGAAAGGCAGAATACGCTCGTCACCGGCAACAGTCACCGAGCCACCGAGTTCCGAATCATCCACCAGCGTACGTATCTTAAAAATTCTGAATAACTTAGCATCTTTTCCGACCCTCACCTGACGATACAGAAAACTCCCCTTCGGCATCTTTATCTTATGAAGAATAAAAACAACCAGCATCACTGGCGACAAAACCACCAGTAACAGCAACGAGAACAGTCGATCAAAAATATATTTTATTATCATGTTCATTCATTTTAGTCATTTCGAGCGAAGTCGAGAAATCACCGCCTTTTGAATGGTTCAGAATTATTCCGATGCCGGTGATTTATTCGCCTTTGGCGAATGCTTTCGCTTCGCTCAGGTCTCCATTCCGCCATTCGGCTCCAGTCGAAATGACAAGTCAATACTGCATTTTGTGCATATTCAGCACTGCCTTCACATTCCTGTTTCCAATCACCTTTCTAAACGGCAACAGCACCCTCACCATAATTCCAAACCACCATATATATCTGATTTTCAGCTTGCAATAGGCTTTTCTGAAATTGAAATTCTGCTCCAAAAACGGTTGAACATTTGAGTGCTCCGTAATGCTTCGAGCCCCGTCAACCACGTATCTGAACTTCTGATTATCAAGATAATACTCTGTCATTTTATAGAAAAAGCCATAGTATGGATACGTAGCATTGTGTTTGTATCTCGGCTCAAACCCAATCAGACCATATTCACATGAATCGCCGAATACACGAACCGCACAAAAACCGACCAATTCATGAGTTGTGATGTCGAAAGCACCCCAAAAATCAAAATTTTCTTTGCTGCAATTATCAAGATATGCGTTGAAAACATCCTCGTCCATTGGACGGTCGGTAACGTCATAGTCCACAAAAGTGGCTTTTAGAATAGGGTACGCCTGTTTTCTAACTAATTCTATATCAATAAGTTTAAACTCAAAGCTTCGGAATGCGTGACGCAATTTCTTCCTCTCGTTTTGCGAGTGCTCCTCCATTCCACTGAAAGTGTCTTTTATGATATACCAGAACTCTGTCTCTTCTTTGCAATCGAAATCGTATGTGTTTCTGACAAGCCAACCGCCTTTTCTCAACAATGTTTTACATTGAGAGTCAGAGAGTTGCGGCTCATCGTCAGGAGCCTTGGCAAATCTCCATGCGTGACGGTATATCTCGAAATCCGACTCAGAAAACATGTTTTTTTACTGCATTGAAGGTATAACAAACGAAATTAAACACCGATGTTGGCAGCGAGAGCTTCTCTATCTTCCTATAAACCCTCCAGACATCGCATGCAGCCTTGAATTTGTTGCTTGAAGCAGAGCCTGGCGTTATTCTGTATTTATGCAACGGACCCGGCACCGGATAAGCGTCGAAACCACGTTTCATGATGCTTAGCCACAACGACATGTCCTCGCTGGTTTTTATTATCGGAGTGGCGAAATGTCCTGTTTTTTCTTTGTCAACCACCACAGTTCCACAGCAGATAATGGTGTTTCTGAGGTATTTTTTATAACTAACCACGCCAGCATCTTTCACCACCCTGTTTTTGCTATTACCTTGAGCGTCAATGATTTCATAGCTTGAATAAGTGAATGCCACGTCATTTTCAAGCATATATCCGACTTGTTTTTCCAACTTCTCAGGATACCATATATCATCGCTGTCCAAAAATGCCACGAACTTACCCTTTGCACGTGCAATCGACATGTTTCTGGTCCTCGCTATGCCCTGATGCTCATCGGGTACCAAGATGCTAATCCTGTCATCCTTTATGCAGTATTTACTTACAATCTCAACACTTTTATCTGTCGAGCCGTCGTCTGTGATGAGCAGCTCCCAGTTCTGGTAGGTTTGTGCTAACACTGACTCAATGCTCTGCGCTACATAACGCTCGGCATTGTAACAAGGCATTATTATCGAAACTAACGGTTCCATCATTTCATCGCTGTAATCTGTCCTTCATCCAAGCCTTCGGTGCTCTCTTTTATGAAAATCACCTTCAAAGTCAGAAGCAAAAGCTTCAAATCCATCAAAAGCGAGCAGTTTTCAACGTATATCATATCCAACTTAAGCTTGTCGTAAGATGTGGTGTTGTATTTTCCGTATATCTGGGCGTAACCCGTCAATCCCGCCTTCACCTTCAATCTGAACTCGAATTCTGGCAGCTCCTTTACGTATTCATCAGCTATCTCAGGTCTTTCCGGACGCGGACCCACAAAACTCATGTCGCCAGCCAAAATATTGAAAAACTGCGGAAGCTCATCCAACCTGCAAGCTCTGATAAACCTTCCCACAGGAGTTATACGGTCATCCTTGTCTGCTGCCAGCCTCGCCACGCCATCCTTCTCGGCATTGGGTATCATGCTTCTGAATTTCAATATCTTAAAAGTCTTACCGCCTTTGGTATATCTCGTCTGACGGTAAAAAACAGGTCCTCTGTCGTAAAGGAAAATTGCCAGCGAAACCAAAACCATAAGCGGCGAGAGCATTATCAGGCAAAAAGCGGAGAAGAAAATGTCGAAAACACGTTTTATCACTCGCTCGGCTATTGAAAGCGGGCTGTTGTTGGCCAAAACCAGCGGAGTGTCGAAAACGGCGAGCATGTCGGTGCTTCGCATGATGATATCAGAGATCTTCGGAGTAATATAAACTCTTTTCCCTTTGGCAAAACAAACCTTCAATATCTTGTTTCTCGTCTCACTCGGCACATCGTTGATCAAAACAGCGTCATAGTTGTCAACAGCGGTGCTAATCGTTTCAATATCAACATTATAGCTTATCTCGCCTGCTATATTGTATTTATCGTTTCTTGCAGCGAACTTGTCAGCCAGACTATTTTCATGATTTCCCCTGATATTCAATATTTTATAAGGAGGAAACACCTTGTAGAACAACGTCATCAGTATATATGACTCTATCGAGACAAGTATAGCCTGCACAAGGAATGTGCCCCCGTAGTAGGACATGAATTTCGGGATGTAACTCATGTAACCTGCCATCATCACTGTGACAATCAAATAGATACCGTTCGAGATCAGGAGTCCTATGATCTGTGAGATGATGACATTCGATTTCTTGTTCACCCCAATCTTGAATCCTCCGAAAAAGCTTATGAAATAGGTGATTATCAGAGCATAAATGCCCAACACCATGAAGTTTCCTTTCATGAGATAAGCCTTGTCGAGCATCACATTCAAATACTTGAACCACACATAGATATAAACCAGCAAAGCCGTCATCACCAAGATGGAATTTGCCAAAAACCGGTACCAATTCTTATATGTTTTCATGTGTTTCATACCTATTTTTTTATTATACTTATTATTTTTTCAAAATAGCGCGATGTCTGTTTTAAGAAATTACTCGGCATATTGTGTTCCCTCACGCAACGCATTCTCTCTTTCATGATTTTGCGATGCACTTTGATGCCGCTCGACGAGGTGCCGCCGCTTCGCATATTCACAAAGACATCGTTGATATACAATGTGTTGATGTCACCTTCCCAAAGGATGAGGCGGCATCTTGCCCCAGTTGAGTTTCTCGCGTGTGAAGTCCTTTCCGGAGAACATGCGCACTGTCTTGCCCGTGTCATTCCAGTCGACATAGCGCACATCGGCGTAAACGCCGTCAATTGTCGGGTTTTTCGTGAATGTGTCGTTCACCGTCTCAAGAACTTTTTCGGATGCGAAGAAGTCGTCGCTGTTTAAAATGCCCACTATATCGCCTTGTGCCATCTTCACGCCTTTGTTCATCGCATCGTATATGCCTCTATCAGGTTCCGAAACCCAGCGCAGACGACCTTCAAACAGTGGTTCGAACTCTTTCACTATGTCCATGGTGGCATCTTTCGAGCCTCCGTCCACTATGATGTAATCCAAATCCTTAAATGTCTGATTCAGAACGCTTTGCATAGTGTCACGCAGGGTCTCGGCACTGTTGTATGTCGCTGTAATTAAGGAAATTTTCATTGTTTTTCGTCTAAATAGCCTTCGAGAACGCCGCGGTTCTTATATTTGTCGAACATCATCTGCTCTTTTTTCTTTAACATATTCTTTGTCAAGCACTTAGGAATACAAAGCTTCACCCATTGCATAGCCTTGAACTTCCAGATTTTCCATTTTGGCATCTTGTAGTCAAGCCACTGGGCCGGTATGCGCCAGTCTTTCCCGTACCAAAACTCCATCACGCCCTCAATGTCGGCAGGTGCCATGAATTCCAGACCTTTAAAAGTCATAACACTCTGGTTTTCAAAGAATTTTGTTGGCAACGGCTCGCCACAATTTATCATCAGCTTATCGCTATATTTTTTGAAGAAATAAATGTCGATGTATTCGTTATTCCTGATGATTGATATAAGCCCCCGATCATCCCAGCGTGCCACCTCAAAGGCATTCTCCCGCAACTCGAAAAGCATCGACAAAAACTTGTCAACATCTTGATAATCAGCGCCTAAGTCAATGTCTTCGTCATGGTCGATAAAGTCTTTCTCACGCACAGCACCGAGCATGGTTCCGTATGCGAGGAAGAACTTAAACTCGTTTCTGTCAGCTATTTCCTTGAAAAGACTGAGGTTTTCGAACGCCTTCTCTTTGTCTATCAGCTTCCAGCCCGGGTAAATCGGGATGAGTTTGAACTTATATGTCCCTTTCGGGGTCTTAATTTTGGGCATCTTACAATGTTTTTAATGTCTCAACCAAACGGCTGTTGTCTTTTCTGTCGCGAATTGCGATTCTGATGTAATTCTTCCCGCCAAACGCCGATTTTGTAGAGCAGTCTTTGATTAATATATCAGCTTTTTCAAGCAAAATCCTTGTCAAATCGGTTGATGTGTATCTGTTTTTCACCTCGCAGAGGAAATAGTTGGCCTGCGATTTTATCACTCGTAAGAATGGAATCTGCTTTAATTCATTGTAAAACAATTCTCTTTCCTCGATGAATCTGTCGCATGCCGCCTGATAATCCTTCTCGTATTTTGCAAAAATCTGCATGTAATACTCGGCAAACGAGTTGATGTTCCATATCGCCACATCGTGTTTCATTTTTGCGATAATTTCCTTGTCGGCAGTGGCAAAAACGCCCAATCGCAAGCCTGGCACGCCATACGACTTGCTTATCGACTTCATCACCATCAGGTTTGGGTTAGCCTCAAGGACATCATTTTTCAATAACGAGTTTTCTTTCTGGTTATCGGTAAAATCAACAAAACTCTCATCGACGATAATCTTCATTTCACGCTCTGCGGCCCATGTCACAAGACTCAAGACATCGTCTTTCGGGATATAGTTTCCAGAAGGGTTGTCGGGATTGACCAAAATCAGCAAATCGACACGATTTTCGGCAAAATGTCGCTCTAAATCGGCAATTTGGTACGAATAATCGGCATTTTGTAAACTATACTTTATGACGTTTTCTTCTGGCAATCTGTTTGGATATTCCTCGAATGTCGGGCAAATCACCCCGATTCTTTTGTCGGCGAAGTTCTCCATGGCGCTCTTGATGAGCTCGGCAGCACCATTGCCAACACAGACGTACTCCTGTTTAATATTAAAGTACTTACCTGCCAAAAGCGAGTTGACATACATGCCCGAAGGATACTCTTGAAGAAGTGTATCGAAGTTGGCACGAAGCTCATCCTTCATCTTTGGCGTCGGGAAATAAGGATTAACGAGGTAGCAGAAATCAAGCATTTTCGGGAAGCGCCAGTAGCCTCCATAGCGTTTCATGTATTTTTTGAGCTTCAAATCGCCCTCGGCAAAAATAGTCTCAGCAATGTCAAGGTCTTGAATATCATCGATTTCGTACCATTTCTCGTCGCCAATAGGCAAAGCTTTCAGACTCGACTTGTCTATCATCGTGAGCACTCGCAGAACCTCTTCGTAGTACTCGTTGTTGCCTCTCATCTGACAGTAAGCCTCAAGTAGAGGCAGGTATTGGTTGTTTATGTAGCTCTTGCTAAATTTGTAAATGTTGACAGTCTTATAATATTTGTCGACTTCTTCCTGCTTAAACTCCTTTTTTGATATGAAATTCAATATGTTACAGTCGCCGTCGATGGTCACCATGGTGCCGTCCATCCATTTCTCGTATTTCGCCACCAATGCGAGGTCAGGTTGTTGATTGTCAACGAGTAAGCGCAGCATTGACTCCTCATAGATAAGGTCTGACTCAAGCAAAAGTGTGTCGTCCTCCTTGAATTTGTCTTTCGCCAATGCCAACGAATATATATTGTTCGTTTTGTCGTAAATAGGATTCTCAACAAACTCAATATTTAAGTTACCATATTGATTTTCAATATATTGCACAAGGTTTTGAGCCTTATAGCCGACCACAATCACTATGCGTTTGAGGTCGAGATGCGACAGAAACGTCAGCACCCGGTCGATGAGTTTCACCCCATTGACCTCGACCATGCA
>CADAFC010000088.1 GCA_902787095.1 uncultured Bacteroidia bacterium | reverse complement strand
TAAGCCCTGAAGATGCCCAGGTTGGTCTGACGGCGACCATTGACAAGGGTGGAGGTGTCGATGTCGTGTTTTTTGTTAAACTCGGCTATCTCGTTTTCCTTGTCGACGATATATTTCGAAACAATCTGGTATTTCTTGAATCTCTCAAGCATCTCCGGTGTGCAGAACTTCACGGAGTCGGCGTCTATATATATCTGGCGTGCGATACGTCGTCCTCCCGATTCACTCATGCCTCTCCAGTTGATGAAAGGGTCAGTAATCAGAGAATATGTCGGGATGGTGGAGATGGTGTTGTCCCAGTTCTGTACCTTAACAGTGGTCAGACCGACATCAATAACGTTGCCGTCGGCGGCATCGCCTTTCACAATCCAGTCGCCGATACGCACCATGTCGTTGGAAGTCAATTGAATACCGCCAACAAAGCCTAAAATCGGGTCTTTGAAAACGAGCATCATCACCGCGGAAAGAGTACCCAGTCCGATGAACAGGTCGCGCATGTCTTTGTTGATCAAAACCCCAACTATCAATAGGATGCAAATCATTATCGCGAATATCTTCACGACCTGCATCAAGCCTTTCATAGGCTTGTTTTTGGCTACGTCAAATGAATTGTAAATCTCTGATATTGAATCTGTTATGGAAATTATAATACCGGTCCACGTCGTTATCTCACCTATTCGCGCTAAGGCGTGTATAAAACCGTCGAGCATCTCCAAATCGGGCGCAACGGCATAAATCAGACCCTGAATCATATAGACAGGGATGAGATATGCGATGCGTTTCTCCAGTTTCTTGCCAAGGAAAAAGTCGTCGTATTTGAATTTCGTGCGCTTGAAGAAGCCGCCGACGTATTTTTTTAAGATTTGTTTAACGATAAAAAACAGTAAAAATGACACCACCAACAAAGTGATGACGCCAAGACCCTGGGCTAAATAATCGGCTGTCTCTTCGCTGAGACCGATGCGTAAAAATAGCCTTTCTAAAATGTTTAAATATTTGGTAATCATAATATTAAATATGTTTATCTATAAAATACTTTAAGTTTAGTCATGTATAATTAAGACTCCCTTTAGTTGCTCGAAATGACATTGGGTAACAAAATATTCAATGACAATGGCAAAATCCCGACTGTGATATCCTTCGTCATCATGACAGCCTCGCCATCGATGTTGGCGATATCTTCTTTTTCCCTTATCACCTGAATCTTGCTGGCTTTATGGATGTCGACGATTTTTGTGTGGTCGATTTTGCTGGTTAAGAGACGTTCGGCAATCCACGGGACCTGCAGGATATTGGGCTTTTTGAAGATACAGACGTCCAGAAGACCGTCGTTGAGAGAGGCGTGAGGGGAGACAGCGGCATTGAAGCCAAACTGGTTGCTGTTGGCAAACGAGATGAAAAGCGGCTCGCAGTCGATTTCTTCCTTGTCGTCGAGGATAAGGTGATATTTCTCCGGTTTGAACTTGAAATACTTCTCTGTAACGAGTTTTACGTATGTTTTTAGGCCTCTATTGGGGTCTTTGGCGAAATAATCGGCTATGATGGCGTCGAAACCCACACCAGCGATGCTGATATAAGGCACACCATTCATCGAAGCAGTGTCGATTTTCGATTTCACGCCTTTGTTTATGACCTCAGTAATGACTTCCTTAGGTTTTAAAGGCAGATGCAAATGCCTTGCAAGACCGTTGCCCGAGCCGTAAGGCACAATGGCGAAGGTCTGACGTGCCCCAATCATGTTGGTCCCCACCTCGTTGATGGTGCCGTCACCGCCAACAGCCACAATGATATCGTATTGATTCTCAATGGCTTGTTTGGTCAACTCGGCCGCATGTCCGCCACGTTCAGTCAACGTGATGGTGTATTCATATTTGTCCTTGTCAATCAATTCATCGACAATAGAAGGGAACTTCGACTTGTCGTGATGACCCGATATTGGGTTGACAATAAACAATATTTTCTCTTTCATTTTATGTATAACTTATTGTTAATCATTCTGTTATTATATTGCTGGAGGAGCATCCTGAACTTGTTGTTGAGTCCGTTCCATCGCTCTTCTTCACCAGCTTTGTAAAGATTATTGTACAGACAAGGGTCGTCTTCAAGGTCGAAAACCGCAGTGATGTTGTTGCCGTCGGATTGCAGCATGTCTTTACCGTCTGAATACTGATAAATATTGTTCAGATAGCTTGTAAAACAAGGCTCTTGCAGGCTGTCGAACATGTTGCGTCCGAAGCTGAAGATGCTGTCGTTGTAACCTAAAGCCGCAATCAGGCTGACTCCTATGTCGGTTTGCTGAGCCATGATATTGGTTTTCGATGGCTTAATGATGCTCGGCGCATAAAAAGCGGTAACAATCTGATATTGCCCGTAGCCGTTGAGGTAGTTGTCGAAGCGGTGTTCGGGGTTCACGTGGTCGCCCACAATCACGAAAATGGTGCTGTCGAACCAGTCGTATTTGCTGATGGTTCCGAAGAAATTACGCAAAGCGTCGTCGGTATAACGCACTGTCTTCTCGAAATCGGTGGCGTAGTTGCCTTCAGGCAGTTCATAACCTTTCGGAAGCTTGAACGGATGATGCGACGACAGCGTGAACACTCCAGCGGCGAATGGCTTAGGCATCTCATTGAGTTTCAATGCGGTAAACTGTAAAAATGGCATGTCGGAGATGCCCCAGGTGCCGTCGTATTCGTCGTCGTTGCCATATTCGTCGCGACCATAATAGTTGTCGAAACCTGCCGAGAATGCTGATGAATTGAAGTTCATGGTGCCATTGTTGCCGCCATGGAAGAAAGCGGTGGAGTAGCCGTGTTGCTTTAAAATGCTACCAAATCCGTCGAGTCGGTTGGCTGCGTAACGTGATTCCACATAGTCTTTCGACATCAATGAGGGCAATCCGGAAAGTATCGATGTCAGCGCCTCGATGGATTGCCTTCCGTTTGCCATTCCATTGAAACTCAAGCTGTTGGCGAGCAATGAGTCGAGAAATGGGGTGATGGTTTCGGTACGATTCTCGTTGTAAAAACTCACCATCTCCTGTCCGTGGCTCTCCAAAATAATCATGAAGATATTGTAATCTTTGGCATCACCATCGATAAACCGATTGATTTTCAAGTCTTTTTGAATAGGAGAGTATAGCTCTTCAAGTTCGTCGTCGTCAAAATAATGTATCGGTTTCAGCACATCGCCCGAGGAGCCGCGACCTATTGTGAACGGAGTGTTAAGCACGAGCACCATGTTTTGCGGTTTGGTGTATTGCGCCGCCGTGATGATGCTTATCGGCTTGTTCTGCAATCCGCCCCTGAGCCCGATTATTGAAAGCGCCATTAAAAGCAAAAATGCAAGCGAACTTGTTGTGTACCAATATTTTAAGTTTGTCGTAACAGCAGGTTTTACCCTGGTTTTTCTTGTCAAAATGATGATTGCAATCAGGAAGACGATGAAAACCAACACCATAAACCAGAAATCGACAAGAAATTGTGTAACCAAACCGCCTTGGTTGTCATCGGTGTGCTGCATGAAACCGAACAGTTCTGAGGTCATTCGCTTGTCGATATAGCGGTAATAAATGACATCAATAAGATTTAAAGTAATACTTAATGAATTTGTTATAACAAAAAGAATATCAATTACTTTGCAATATGTTTTGTTGAACTTGAATCTGAATGGGATTCCGTAAAAAACGAGGAATGGAAGGTTGGCGATGATGAGTGTCCAGATGTCGAATCTCATGCCGATGAAAAACAGCCTGAACTGTTCGCCAGTGCTCAAATCAGGGAAGTTGGAGGCGTTGAAAACGAACAGCAGCCAGCGGCTTATGGCAAAAAGCAGCAGCATCACGCCGAGGCGGATGATGAAGACTTTCCATAACGGCAGTTCCTTGTTTTTGAACATAAGCTAATTTTTTGCAAATATACTAAAATTTACAAATATACAATTAATATTTCTTGTCATTTCGACTATAACTGAGCGGATTAATTAAATGAGATTTCTCCGCTCCACTTCGTTTCGGTCGAAATGACGATTGTATAATAATTATTTGTATCTTTGTAAACCAAATATAATGAAGATGAGATTAAAGTTTTTGTTTGGATTATTATTGATAATCAATGTTTTAACGGCTCAAAACGAGTCAAAGTATCCCCAATATCCTTATCCTGTCAAGTTCCCTATTTACCTGTCGGCGACATTTGGCGAGCTTCGCAATAACGCTTTTCATGCCGGTGTTGACATCAAGACTGGCGGTGAGATAGGCAAGAAGGTGTATGCTGTGGCCGACGGTTACGTGAGCCGCATCGGTGTGTCGCCTTGGGGCTACGGCAACGCTGTTTACATCACACATAACGACGGATTTACCTCTGTTTACGCCCATTTGGAGATGTTTAACGATAAAATAGGGAAGTATGTGAAGGAGAAACAGCTTGCAAGCAAATCGTTCGCCCAGAGCCTTTATTTGAAGAAAGACGAGATTCCTGTCAAGGAGGGTGAACTCATCGGATATAGCGGCGACACTGGCGGTTCGGGCGGTCCGCATCTGCATTATGAGCTTCGCGACGCCAACCAACGTCCGTTGAACCCATATCTGTTTGGCTTTAAGGTCAATGACAACATCAAACCTTCAGTTAATGGTATTGCATTGTATCCCAAAAAGTTATCGTCGGTAAACGGCTCTGATCAAGCGGCTTATTTCAAGTTGAAAAACAACGGTGGCAATTACACTGTAGAAGGTGGCGACATAAAAGTCAACGGGACAGTGTCGTTTGGTATCTCGGCATTCGACCAGGCCGACGGCTCCCAAAACAAAAACGGGGTCTATTCAATTGATCTATATGCAGATAATAGATTGATATTCAGCGTGTTATTTGACCGCTATTCATACGACGAGACACGTTATGTCAACAGTTTGATTGATTATAAAAAGTTTGTAAACGATAAAATCCGCTATGTCCGCTCTGAAATTGACGAATACAATATCCTTGACGTATATGGGGAAAAGAATGGATATGTCACTGTAAATCAATCAGATAAGGTGACGATTAAATATGTGGTGAAAGATTATTTCGGCAACACAGCGACGGTGAATTTCACTCTTGTTGGTGTTGAACCTATTGTGGAATACTCTGATAATCAATATGGTAGGGCTTATTACCGCATCGATGGCAAGCAGGAGGTTGAGGTGAATCTCGGTGATTTTACCGCAAAGATTCCTGAAAAGGCGTTTTACAAATTCGAGTATGTCTTGGCAAGACAGATCGACACTATTCCAAACATTGCGTCCAATGCTGCGTATATCCTTGGTTCTGAGGATATTCCGGTTCAGAAAAACATTGAAATCAAGATTCGTCCTGCTGATGAATACGCCAGTTCCGACAAGCTGTATATCGTCAGTATTGCGAAAAACGGCAAATTCGGTGCTGTGGGAGGCAAGATGGTCGATGGTATGATGACTGCCAATATCAAGAGATTTGGCACTTACGCACTTGCCGTTGACGACACGGCCCCAACCATTACACCAGATAATTTTAATAACAATTCAAAGATTATCAAGTGTAAGCGATTGAAAATCAAGATTAAAGATAAGGAGTCGGGGATAGGCTCGTATAACATCCACCTTAACGGAAAATGGGTTGTTGGTGCATACGATGCCAAAAATGACCTCTTGTTTTACGATGTCGATGAATTCCTGAAATACGGCAACAACAAGATGGAAGTCGTTGTAACTGATGCAGTTGGCAACAAAACCAGCCGTACATATAACATCATACGGGAACGTCCAAAGAAGTAGCGGTAAAGACACTATTTATCGTGTCTCAACACTACCGTTCGGGTTGGTATATATACTGATAAGCCCCAGCGTCAGGTGTGACACCTCTTGCCACGCCATCCAAATCAAACTGAAGATCTCCGATGGAATATACGGGATTGCCGATGCCTATTGCCGCTGACAGAGTGTCAAGATGGAAGTCAAATGCTGCAGTATTCTTGAAATTTGGTGACTCGTTGAACACGCACTGTTCGTAAAGCTGTGTCAACTGAGGACGTTTCGTGCATATCAGGCTGTTTTTGAAGACGTATGCGGTGTCGGTCGACTCGTGATAGAAATTGGTGCCGAACTCATTGTCTTGGTTGCCGTAAACGATGCTGTTTCTTATGTCGCAGTTGAAAGGCAGGGCGTATGTGAGGCCATCGTTGGGGTTGGTGTAATAATTGTCGAAATAAAGTGCCGGAGCCTTGCGTGTCGAGCTTGTCCAGTAGTTGGCGATGGTGCCGTGTGTGAGCAGGTAATTGCCACCTCCTGTGAGAGCCACACAGTAGTTGCCGCAGTTGTTTACCACAAGATTAGAGGCTCCTATGCTGTAGCAGTTGGCGTAGACGCCCATCCCGGTATGGTTTTCGATGATGCTGTTGTTGATGTAGGCGACAGCCATGTTGTCTTTCAACATACGCTGTATCTGAAGGCCTATAAAGCCGTTTCGTATTATTGCGTGGTTGATGCTGTGTCCGTGGCCTTCGCGTGCCTCCATGAGCCAGATACGGTCCCATTGTCCTGGCAGATCATCGTAGAAGTGCTCGAGTCTGTCTCCTTGAAACACAACAGGTTCTTCCGCAGTGCCGTTGACGATGAGCTGTCCTTCGCTCCACGCCCAGAGTCCTGCACCATTGTGGAAATATACATGCGTGCCAGGCTCGATGGTCAAGGTGCCGTCGGAGTCGATAAGCGCCACATTATAAATGACATACGGCTTCTCTGAAGTCCAATGCACGTCTTTGTTGACAGAGTCAGTGATGGCAGTGTAATAATTGGTGTAATGCCCGTTTTGGTCTGGGAAGATGCCGATTCGACCGATGATGTAGTTGGCGTTTTGCCCGTAGGCTGTCAGATGCACCACGCTCTCGTTGCCATTGGTGTTGAAAATCAGGCGGTCTTCGATGAAAAACGGATTATTCACGTTGTTCGGGTTTATCGTCACCTTGACGAACACGTAAAGGCTGTCTTTTGCGTAAATTTCCTTATCGGTAAACAGCGTTCCCGACTGTCCGTCCACGTTGATGCTGTAAGGCGAGTTGCTGCCTTGTTCAAGTCTTATCGAGTTGATTTTGAGGTTGTCGGAATTGTTGTTGTAAACCATCAAGACCCTTGTCGAGGAGCCTATGGCGGTGAACACGGTGTCGAATGCTATGGTGTCGGTCGACAGGCTGATGTTCTTCGACGGGTTGTCGGAAAACGTCTTCTCTTTGCGGCATGAAAGTGCAAAAATGACAATTGATAATATTATGACAACCAAATATTTACGCATGTTTACTTAATGTAATCCTTGAAGCTTTGTTTTAGATAGGCATCAGTGCCGATATACTTCAAAACCGGCAGAAACTGGCTGGCATCCATGTATCCTGGAGCCACCGTGATGAGTTGGTTTTTCTCATTCATGAAGACGTATGATGGGTACGACATCTTGCCTTGGAGCAACGCTGCTGCCAGCTGGTGTGTACCACGGCGACCGTTCATCCCGCCCTCGTTGACGTAAGTGTAGCCGCCGAAAACGATCTTTTTTGTCTCTTTCGTGACTGGAAACGGTGAAAAGAGCATTTCAGCCTCGCTGTTGCCATTTATTTTGACATCGATCACGTCGAAAACTCTTCCTGAAAATTCAGATGTTCCCGATCTTTCCAAAACGTGGAGCTTTTTTTCATTGGTGAGCATCCCCGCGTTGATCGCCGCGACACTTGTCACGGTCGGTTCGCCGTAAGGGCTTTTTTCCGCGTTGAAAGAGCTGTCGCTTCCGCCTCCGCAG
>CADAFC010000087.1 GCA_902787095.1 uncultured Bacteroidia bacterium | reverse complement strand
AAAACTCCAATTAACATTATGATTTTCATCGCAATAGACTGAATATGGAAATTTTTTTCAGTCTTTTTTGACTTATCATTCAAAAGGCTGTAAGTGTTGCCAGCTATACCGAAACCCAACAGCAACAGATATGAAGCCTTGAGCATGTAACTCGTGATAGATAATCCAAACTCCTTGTACAAATAATCGCTGGTAATAGAGACACCTAAACATGTTAGGAAACTCAACGCAATCACTATAATTAGAGCCGTGTTCATACCCCAAACAATCGGTATTGTGCGACAATGCGAGCGACCGTCACCTTTCATGTCCTCCATATCTTTCACAATCTCACGAATCAGCGTCATCATGAAGGCGAAAACAGTGTAAATCAGCACGATATGAAGTGTCACATGCATCCACTCCTGATTTTCCAAGAGCATCTCTTGGTCGCCCAACATCGACAAAACCTGAAACAGCCAGGGCAGAAACACTGCGAAGGCCACTGATAATGAGACGATTAGGTTCCCGATTACCAACTCTTTCTTATATCTGCTTGAATAACTATACAAAAAACATGCCAAAAGTATCAAAGCGGCGAAAATTGTGTGGAAATTTTTACCGTTAGCCATGACACTCGCCGCCAATCCGCATCCTAATCCAATGATTGTCAATGTAATATAACACAAATTGGCTTGTCGCTCGGTAAAAATCTTTCCCACGAGACGCTTCTCCGGCTTGTTGATTGCATCGATATCCATGTCGAAGATGTCGTTGATGACGTAACCTCCAGCTTGTATCAGCACCATAGCGATGACCAGAAGTGTGAACGCCAACGTGCTCGAAATGCCCATTATGCAATGCCACACAAGGCACATCGTCAGCGCAGTGATGAACAGATTAGGCCAACGCACCAGTTTGAAAAAAGCACCAATTTTCTTCATTACCACAGATGATTTTCAAAATCCTTCATCCAGTTGTCCTGCACTTTCAGCACCTGTTCAATGATGTCGCGCACGGCGCCTTTTCCACCGTCTTTATTGCTGATATACACGCATATCTGCTTGATTTCCTCGGAGGCGTCGGCTGGGCACACTGGCACTCCCACCATCTGCATCACCGGGTAGTCGGGCATGTCGTCGCCCATGTAGACGATCTGTTCTTTCTTGAGGTTTTTATCTTTCATATATTCCTCTAACTTAATGATTTTGTTAGGGATATGAGTAAAAACATCTTTTACGCCAAGCATTCGCATACGTTGTGTCATCGAGTCGGCATAACCGCCAGAGATGACAGCCACGTTATAGCCCAGACGCACCGCGAGTTGCAAGGCGAAACCGTCTTTCACATTAGTTGCGCGCAGACCCTCTCCGTTTGGCATCATTATGACATCGCCTTGAGTCATAACTCCGTCATAATCAAAGATAAAGGTCGTCACATCTTTTAAAAGTTCCTTATAATTTTTCATTATTATGATATTTTTCCAAAATATAATTTGTCAAGACCTTATAAATCTCGAGCTCTTTTGGTGAATTTACCAGCATTTCCTCATGCTCGCGAATCGTCTGTATATCACCGCGACGGGCAGGACCTGTCAAAGCGTTATCCGGGGAAATCTCAAACGATTTCTGTATCATTTCTCTCACCAAAGGATACATCAGATCTAATGTTAAGCCATTGTTTTTCAATATCTTTTCACCGACGCCAAGCATCATATTTGTAAAATTCGATACAAAAACAGCGGCCAGATGTATCGCCTTACGCTGTTCATCGTCGCAATACCGGACTTTTGATGACAATTGTTCGGCAAAACCATTCAGACGAATCATATCTTCGGGCGAGTTGGCATATATTAATAAAGGTACATCGTCGAATGAAATTTCGCGTTCCTTGCTCATCGTAAAAGGCAGGTAAAACACTCCATAACGCTCGATGCGGTTCAGCACCTCCGAAGGCTTAGCCCCCGATGTATGCACCGCAAGTCCTTTATAATCAACAAGATGCGATGCAACCTCGGAAATCTCGTCATCACGCACCGCAATTATCAAAAAATCCGATTTTAAAACTTTTTCGTAGTCAGAAACGGTCTCAACGCCCAAATCCTGACGCATTTTTTCGGCTTTAGCAGCATTTCTGACATATACGCAATAAAGGTCTATCTCTTTGTTTTTCAGCACCTTACAAAGAGTATAAGCCATATTGCCGGCTCCAACAATCGCTATTTTCCCAAATTGCTGCATACAATTATTTCAAGCTACGAAATTACAAAATTTTTAGAGATATTTGAAAAATAGGCTAAATTTTTCTTTGCAGATTGAAATTTTTGCAATATTTTTGCGTTTATATTGTTAATTGAAAAAAAGCATAAAAATCGCAATAAAATGATTGAGACAGACATTCGTGAATTGAACGAAAAAATTCAGAGAGAGAGTCAGTTTATCGACTTGATCAATATGGAAATGAGCAAGGTCATCGTTGGGCAGAAGCACATGACAGAGCGTTTGCTCATAGGTTTGTTGTCGAACGGCCATATCCTATTGGAAGGCGTTCCCGGATTGGCTAAAACGTTGGCTATCAAGACATTGGCAAGCATCGTCGACGCCGACTTCAGCCGTATACAGTTCACACCTGACCTTTTGCCGGCCGACCTTGTGGGTACAATGATTTACAGTCAGAAAACCGAGGAGTTTTTGGTTAAGAAAGGCCCTGTGTTCGCGAACTTCGTGTTGGCGGATGAGATCAACCGTTCCCCTGCCAAGGTGCAGAGCGCATTGCTCGAGGCCATGCAGGAGCATCAGGTGACTATCGGCGAGAGCACGTTCGCATTGCCTGACCCGTTCCTGGTGATGGCAACACAAAACCCTATTGAGCAGGAAGGCACCTACCCGCTTCCGGAAGCACAGGTCGACCGTTTCATGTTGAAAGTGGTCATCGACTACCCGAAAAAAGAAGAGGAAAAGGTGATTTTGCGCCAAAATATCAACAAGGAATATCCTGAGGTTCATAAGGTCACGTCGACAAAAGACATTTTGAACGCCCGCAAGGTGTGCCGTGAGGTCTATCTCGACGAGAAGATTGAGAACTACATCACCGACATAGTGTTCGCCTCACGTTATCCGGAGGAGTTCAAGCTTAAGAAATTCGCCGGAATGATAAGCTACGGCGGCTCTCCGCGTGCCTCTATCAACCTCGCTCTGGCAGCTAAGGCATACGCATTCATCAAACGTCGTGGCTACGTCATCCCTGAAGATGTGCGTGCCGTCGCCCCAGATGTCATGCGTCACCGTATCGGCCTGACATACGAGGCAGAAGCAGAGAATATCACAACAGAAGATATCATCAATGAGATTTTGAACATTGTTGAGGTGCCGTAATGGAAGCTAACGATTTATTTAAAAAAGTCAGGAAAATCGAGATCAAGACGCGCGGGTTGACCAACCACATCTTTTCAGGTCAGTACCACAGCGCGTTCAAGGGTCGAGGCATGACATTCAGCGAGGTGCGGGAATATCAGTATGGCGACGATATCCGCAACATCGACTGGAATGTCACGGCGCGATTCCACAAGCCTTTTGTCAAGATTTTCGAGGAGGAACGCGAGATGACGGTGATGCTGCTCGTCGACGTGTCGGGCTCCAACGACTTCGGCTCCATCGACGCCACCAAGCGTGACATCACGGCGGAACTGGCAGCAGTGCTGGCATTTTCGGCAATTCAGAACAACGACAAGGTCGGCGTGATTTTCTTCAGCGACCAGATCGAGAAATTCATCCCGCCGAAAAAAGGCTCAAGCCATATCCTGCGTATCATACGCGAGATCGTGACGTTCTCACCACAACATAAAGGCACCGACATCGGCGAAGGCCTGAAATTCCTGACAAGCGCGATAAAAAAACGCACCACGGCATTTCTCATCTCCGACTTTGTGACGAGCAAGCCTTTTGAGCAGGAAATGCGGATAGCAGCGCGCAAACACGACCTTATATCATTGAGAATCACCGATAAACGTGAACTCATAGTGCCAAAGATAGGCTTGGTGAAGTTCCGTGACAACGAGACTGATAAAGATGTTTGGGTTGACACCTCAACGAGCGCATGGAACGAGGCATATCAGAAATATGTGCAAAACGCCACCGTATCGCTAAACAAGACCTTCGCCAATAACGGAATCGACAACACATTGATTTACACCGACGAAGACTATGTCAAGCCATTGATGCAACTTTTTAAAAGGAGAGAATCGAGAAAATGAGGAAACTTTGTTTCATAGTATTGTTCTGCATGATGTCGCTGCTCGGCAAACATTGTGTCGCACAAAACGTCTTTCTTAGCAAAAACGTTACCGCCGACACCATCATCGTGGGACAACATTTTGATTATCAGTTGTTTTTGACCATTCCCAAGGACTATTATGTCGAATGGAAACAGTTTGACGACACCTTGAGCAAGTCGATTGATGTGGTCGAGGTCGGTGATGTGGTCACCACACCTATCAGCAACAGCGACAATGTGAAGATGACACAAAACCTGAAACTCACGTCATTCGACACAGGATATGTCTATGTGCCATCGATTGGCATCACATACAGCAAAAGCCTCACCGACAGTGTGCGACGTACGCTATACACGGGAGAATATGAGCTTTACGTGACCACGATAGCTGTTGACACGACAGAGGCGTTCCGCCCGATAAAAGACGTCATCCGCCAGGGCATAACTGCAAAAGAGACGTTTTCTTTGCTGGGAATAATCGTCATTTTAGCAGGCATAGTGTATCTGGTCATCTATGTTTCCAAACATAAGAAAGATAAAGAAGTTGTCGTCGTTGAGAAGAAAAAACCGACAATACCTGCCATTGTGACGGCCCGTGCAAAACTCGCCGAGATAAAAGACAACGAAGCGTGGAAATCCTTGAACACTAAGGACTATTACACCGATTTGACCGATATCACGCGAGAATATCTTGAAGGACAATTTGGCATCGAAGCTGTCGAGATGACCACCGACGAGATTCTCCAGGCCGTTCGTGCATTGGAAATCAACGAGACAGCAAAAGACAAACTGCAAGAGACACTAATATTGGCAGATTTCGTCAAGTTTGCGAAAGCCAACCCTACGGCAGAACAAAACGAGGAATCATTTAAGGAAACCAACTATTTTGTCGAAGACAGCTACGCCTATTGTCAGGAAGTTGAGAAAAAGAAGAAAGAGGAGGAGGCAAAATGAGTTCGATAGAATTTGCATCGGCTAACTACCTTTATGGATTGATAATCATTCCATTACTGATAGTATGGTATATCTTTAGAGGCAGAAAAAACGAGGCTTACGTCAAGTTTTCGGACACCTCATTCTTCGCGAACATGCGCAAAGGCTGGAGGATATATGCGCGTCATCTGCTTTTCGCCCTTGAGATGTGTGCTTTAGCGTTGTTAATCATTGCGTTAGCACGTCCACAGAGCAGCTCGACAAACAGAAAAATCAACGTGGAAGGCATTGACATCATCATGACGATGGATATCTCAAGCAGTATGCTCGCCATGGACCTTAAACCCGACCGTCTGGAGGCCGCCAAAGAGGTGGCGTCAGACTTCGTGAAAGGCCGTCCGGAAGACCGTATGGGACTGGTGGTTTTTGCGAGCGAGACATTCACGCAAGTGCCTTTAACCACTGACCACAACATGCTTCTCAACATGATCAGGGGCATGAAATGCGGCATGTTGGAAGACGGAACTGCCATTGGCGACGGTCTGGCGTCCTCGGTAAGCCGACTGAAAGACAGTGAAGCCATCTCTAAGGTGGTGATTCTGCTCACCGACGGTGACAACAATGCGGGCTCCATCGACCCTGCCACAGCTGCCGAGATGGCTAAGATATTCGGCATCAGAGTGTACACCATTGGCGTAGGTTCCAGAGGCACAGCACCTTATCCGGCACACACACCGTTTGGCGGCGTACAGATCGTGCAGATTCCTGTCAATATCAATGAGCCGCTGCTGCAAAACATAGCCGACCAGACAGGCGGCAAGTACTACCGAGCCACCTCGAAAGAAAGCCTGCAGCAGATATACGACGAAATCGACCAGCTGGAACGCTCAAAAATAGAGATAAACGAGTTCACTCGCGTACACGAAGAATTTTTACCCTTCGTTTTGTTGAGTTTGGCATTATTATTGTTGGTGTTTTTATTGAGAAACACTGTTTTTAAGACATTAACGGATTAAGGAGTTATGGAGACAAGCATTTTAAGATTTGAAAACCCACAGTATCTGTACTGGCTGCTCGTGTTGCCGGTACTGATAGCGGTGTACATCCTGATTCGTTTGTGGAACAAGAGACAATTCAAGCGTTTTGCCAACATCAAACTGCGCGGATACCTGATTCCACAGTACTCTCAGAAGAGAGCGAACACGAAGTTCGTATTGTTTTTGCTTATCATCGCATTAGTGATAGTGGGGGCGGCAAACCTGCAGTCAGGTTCGAAGATGGAGAAGGTGAAACGCGAAGGCATCGACATTTTCCTTTGTGTGGATATCTCAAACTCCATGCACGCCGAGGATATCGCGCCCAACCGTCTGGAACGCTCGAAGCAGGCCATCAACAAGCTCATCTCGAAGCTCGGAGGCGACAGGATAGGTGTAATAGTATTTGCAGGTAACGCATACGTGCAACTGCCAATAACCACTGACTATTCCGCTGCCAAGATGTTCCTCTCGACCGTCGACACCGACCTCATACCGGCACAAGGCACCGAGATAGGACGCGCCATTGACCTGGCAATAAAGTCGTTTGGCGAGAACGAGCATAACAAAGCCATCATCATAATCTCCGACGGTGAGGACCATGAGAACGGCGACGCGGTGAAAGCAGCGCAAGACGCAGCAAAATACGGCATCAAGATTTACACCATAGGCATGGGTCTCGACGAGGGAGCCCCTATCCCACTCTACAACCAGTACGGCAAACGCACAGGTTACAAGAAAGACAAGGAAGGCAATGTGGTCATCACCAAGCTCGACGACCATATTTTACGCCAGCTGGCTGAGATTGGCGACGGCATATATGTCAGGGCAAGCAACTCCAATGTCGGCCTTGACAAGATCTACGATGACATCAGCAAGGCGAAGAAATCAGAGATAGAGGCAAAGGTTTTCACCGACTACGACGATCAGTTCCAATGGTTCATTGGTGCGGCTATCATATTGTTAATCATAGAGATACTCATCTCTTCCGGAAAGAGAAAATGGGAGTCTAACTTTAAATTCTTTGAGCTGAAAAATGAAAACAATTGATAAAATTGGCATATTAATACTGTTTTTGGCAGTCACTGTAGGCGCGAACGCCCAAGCAAGGGATATCCGCAAAGGCAACAGAGACTACCATCACGGCAATTATACTGAGGCAGAAAGCGAATACAAGGAGTCGCTCAACAAGAAATACAACGACAAAGCGCAGTTCAACCTCGGCAACGCGTATTATCAGCAGAAAAATTACGAAGAAGCCGCCAACAGCTA
Organism: uncultured Bacteroidia bacterium; assembly: GCA_902787095.1. Lineage (GTDB taxonomy): Bacteria > Bacteroidota > Bacteroidia > Bacteroidales > F082 > Limimorpha. The sequence goes on along the minus strand of CADAFC010000087.1, from coordinate 6,408 downwards.
TGGCAGCGTCACTGACCGTAACGTGTCGAAAGATGTTGAAGCTAAGGCTTATTACAACCTCGGCAACAGCATGATGGAGCAGCAGAAATACCAGGAGGCATTCGACGCCTACAAGAAATCGCTGAAGCTCAACCCTGACGATGAAGATGCCAGATACAACCTTGAATATGCTCGTCAGAAACTCATCCTGCAACAGCAACAGCAGCAGGAGCAGCAGCAAGACCAACAGAATCAGGACAAGCAAGATGACAAAAAGGATCAGCAGGATCAGCAACAGCAGCAACAAAATCAAGAGCAGCAAGAGCAAAATCAGGATGATCAGCAGCAACAGCAGCAACAACAGCAACAAGAACAGCAGATGTCGAAAGAAGATGCCGAGAGAATGCTGCAAGCCCTTGAGAATCAAGAGAAACAGACAATGGACAAAATGAATGAGGCAAAAGCTGCACAGATGCAGAAAAGGAAAATACAGAAAGGAGTTAAATGAAGAAGATTGGATTAATATTATTGTTTTTAGTGACGGCGTTCTCGGTGAGCGCACAGGACGAAGTCAGTTTCAAGACGATATGCAAAAAACAGGTGGTTGTTGGCGAACAGTTTCAGGTTTCTTACGAACTCACAGGAGACGGCTCCAATTTCGAGGCTCCGAATTTCACCAATTTTGAGATTGTAGGAGGTCCGTTCTCATCACAGAGCTCAAGCGTTCAAATAATCAACGGCTCGGTGACGAAGTCGACCACACACACATATTCGTTTTATCTTAGAGCCATCAAGGAAGGCACTTACACCATCCCGGCGGCGACCATAACTGTCGACAGAAAGAAAGTCAAGAGTACCACAGAGGAGGTCACTGTGGTGAAAGACAGCAGCGTCGTGACGGGCGGCAGCAACCAAGGAAGTGCCGGCAGCGGTGCCAAAGAAGTATTTTTGGAGGCCTCGCCAAGCAAAAAGACGGCATATATAGGCGAGCAGTTATTGTTGAGATACAAGATATACTACACCATCCCGATATCGCAGCTCTCCATCTCGAAAGCCCCTTCATATTCAGGCTTTTGGATGAAAGACGTGACCGACAACAACGGCACCTTGCAGCAGTCATCGATAGTGCGCAACGGCACCGAATACCATGTCGCCACCATACAGGAGATAGTGCTGATACCACAAAAGGCAGGCACTTTGACCATCGACCCGCTCGACATCAGCTGCATTGCACAGATAAAAAACGAAAACCGCCAGTCGAGGGGCTACGACCCGTTTGACAACTTTTTCGGTGACATCATGGGGTCGTCATACACCAATGTCAAAAAAGAGATCAAGTCGCAACCTATTGACATAGAGGTTAAAGCATTGCCGACAAAAGACAAGCCGAGCAGTTTCAAAGGAGCAGTGGGACAATTCACATTCACCTCAAGCATTGACAAGACCGAGATGAAGTCGAACGACGCCTTCACTGTCACTTATTCTGTGTCGGGTAACGGCAACATCGAGCTTTTGGAGCTGCCAAAGCCTGTTTTCCCGCCTGATTTCGAGGTTTACGACCCGAAAATCACTACAAACACGAAGAGCAACAGTTATGGCATAAGCGGCACAAAGAAAGCGGAATACGTTGTGATACCAAGGGTTTCAGGAGATTTCACCATCAATCCGACAGACTTCTCTTACTACGACCCTTCGAAAAACAGATATGTCACATTAAGTTCCGACCATTATAAGCTCCATGTGGAAAGAAGCGCCAACGAGGGCAGCAGCGGCATCATCTATGCCGGCGGACAGGAGTCGATCAAGGTGGTAGGCAGCGACATCAACCATATCATGACGGTTGGAAAACTTAGGGAAGACAGTGCATTGCTGTTCGGCTCTCCATTATATTTCATACTGGTTGTATTGATGGTATTAGTCTTCGTGGTCGGTCTGGTCTTATACAAGAGAGTCAACAAATTCAACCAGAACCAGGTTTTGGTGAGAAACAAGAAAGCGACAAAGGTAGCGAAGAAACGACTTCAAAATGCGCATAACTATTTGAAAATCAAAGATTCTTTACATTTCTACGAAGAGTTCTCACAGGCTTTATGGGGTTATATCTCCGACAAACTTAACATTACGCGCTCACAGTTATCGATGGAAACCGTGAAAGAGATGATGGAGAGCAAGAATGTGCCGGAAGACATCACCAATCAATTCATTGAGTTGCTTAACAGCTGTGAATACGCACGATTTGCGCCTGGTGATCCAGAGAAGAAAATGGAGGAACTATATGAAAAAGGTGTTGAAGTAATAACAAAAGCGGAAAAAAATCTGAATTAACATGAAAAAGATATTTTTTATAATAGTTTTAATGGTCACGGCGTTTTGTTTGAAGGCGCAAACCATTCAGAATCAGCAATTTGAGAGGGCAAATTTCTATTATAACGAAGCCCGTTACGACACTGCTGTAATCATTTATAAAGGCATTTTGGACGACGGATATGTTTCTGCACCTTTATTATATAATATAGGAAATGCATATTTCAAGATGCGTGAGTATCCTTTGGCCATACTATATTACGAGAAGGCATTAAAGATTGAGCCTAACAACGAGGATATCAGGCAAAACCTCGCCATAGCGAACGCCATGATTACTGACAAGATTGAGCCAATGCCTGAGTTTTTCTTAAGAAAATTATGGAGAAATATCGGCAACATATTCACGGCCAACGAGTGGGCGATATGGTCGTTATTGCTTATAGCTTTAGTGTTGACAGTGTTGTTTTTATATCTCACTGCCCATACGCGAGGCATGAAGAAAGGCATGTTTTTTACAGGTATATTATTGATTCTCTTGGCATTATGCAGCATCATCTTCGCTTCGCAGAAATACAGATACATATATGAGCACAGCGAGGCCATTGTCATGATGCCAACCATCACAGTGAAAAGTTCGCCCACGTCGTCGGGAACTGACTTGTTCGTACTTCATGAAGGCACGAAAGTAAAGGTTTTGGACGATACCGACAATTGGAACAAGATTAAAATCGCCGATGGCAGTGTCGGTTGGTTACCTTCTTCCTGTATAGTCAAGTATTAATTTTCATCACTTGTTTATTGAAAAACAATCATTTAGGGCTTTAGGAGATAAAAAATTTAATTTTTTTCCTAAAATATTTTGCACGGTTCAAAAAAATGTTGTATTTTTGAACCCTAAAAGATTGTTAGTTCAAATTGAAGTTAATAACTAAATTACGTGATATGAAAAAAAGATTTTTACCGTTAAGTATGCTTTTGATAACCATTGTGTTAGCTCAAGCAAGTTTTGTAGCTAACGCTGCAGAGACCCTTGGAAAATACACTCCGAGGACAGGTTCAGGCGCTACAATTTCTTCATTTATGAAGAGCATTCGCGCAAATCAGGAGACAGGTTTGATCGATCCGGCATTATTAATAGCGGGTCAGAGAGAGGCTCAGTCATCGAGAGACGCGAATTTGGATTGGGTAAGTGCCGGTCCTGACAATTTCGGTGGTTCTACAAGAGCTGTTATTTATGACAGAGATGGAAATGTTCTTATCGGAACGGCAGGTGGTGACATTTTCAGAACCACCAACAATGGTATAACATTCCAGCTCATCGCCCATGTCAATGCCCCTATCAGCTGCTTCGTTATTAAAGACAACGTGCTTTACATTGGAACAGGTGATGGCAACACGGCTCAGAGACAAAACGGCCTTAGTGACCTTGGCTATGACTGCAGTTTCGTTGGCAGTGGTGTTTACAAGATGGAAGGCAACAACACAGTTCTCGTGGCCGGCACTGAAAACATCGCGTTTGTCAATGAAATGACAGTGGTCGGCAACGACATCTATGCAGCCACAAGCGAAGGTTTGATGAAGAACTGGTCTGTTATTCAAGATGGCTTTTTCAGAAGTGTGAAATCAAACAACAGCGGTGTTGTTCTCGCAGCTGATGAAGCTGATGTCTACCTTGTGACAAACGGTAACGTCAGACAACTCACTGGAGAAGGCAATTTACCAGGAAACAATACAAATCCTAAGATTATTGCCATGTCACCAACAAACGCCAACTTCATGTACATCGCTTATATCAGTGGTGAAGCCGGCGATTACAAAACAGACAACATCTATTTCACACAGGATGCAGCAGCAACATGGGAGATCGCATTTGCCAAGCCAACCCAGCAGTCCTCCCCATCATACCTCATCTTGGGACCTGATGCCGATATCAGCTCATTCATGGTTGTGTATCCAAACAATCCAAGAAAGCTTCTCATTGGCTCGACCTACTTGTGGTCTTTTGAGGACTCCACTTCATCGGGTGCCAACAGCTACAGACCTGTTCAGATTTCTGAGTATAACTGCGCAGAGTACACAGCAATAGCTTGGAACCGTTACTACTACCTCCACCAAGGTATCCAGAACATCGTGTTCAACCCTAACAATTCAAATGAATTCTTTATCGGAACAGAAGGCGGTATTTACAAAGGAGAGTTTTATGCTGACATATATTCATATAGCGGTGGCAACCGTTACTTCCTCACAGCTGAGGAGCACGTGTCAACAATGCGTATGATGAGTGTTGCAGTTGGTGGTGGCGACAAAGTTATTGGCGGTTCAATTGACTATGGCACCATGCAGATTCTTGCTTGCGATACCATTGACGACCTCACAACAGGTAAAGCCATCTTCCCTAACCCAACAGCAACAAACAATGCTTTTGGTTACTTCATGAAAGACTATGCCGGTGGTCCTTGCTTCATTTCAACAATTGATCCAAACATCATCTTCGTGTCCGGAACAGGCGCTCTCGAAATACCTATCCACAGATCACAGACCAGTGGTGAAGACTACGACCTCACCAAGTTCATGGCTGAAGGAGTTATCACAAACACTAATGCATTCAAGACCCCTTACGCAATACATGAAAACTACAACGATGATCATCATATTGTATCGGTAACAGATATCTATGAGAATTACAACAATCCATTAGACACTCTGAATGCCAACTTGGATACCATATACGTCCATTATGATTCAATATTCTTCACACATGGCGATATCTATGTATGTGACACATTGTATCCAAGCACCAGCATCACTATCAACGATACATTATATGATTTGAACGACACCATATTGTACATTTACAACATCCTCCACGACTATGTCGTAACAACAACCATTGAGTTGGACACACTGAATTTGGTTGTCAGACGTGATGCAAAGGCTGGTGACGTCCTCCATTATTACAGCAAACAGGGTGGTTATCCAATCAATTACACAATGCCTGAGCCACCACATGATCCTGAGCACGTGGACCCAGCTGGCGGTTACAAATGGATCCAAGGTGACACTATCCCTGGCTTACACGACCCACTCAAGACAAATATGATTGTTGGTATTGAAGGCAAGGTGTACATGACAAGAGACGCTCTCATCTTTGACAAAGACTCAGATTGGTTCCTCATCAGCGAGATTTCAGGTATCCCATCTACAGTTGTAATGAACGCCAACGGCACAGAGGCCTTTGTCGGAACAACTGATGGCAACCTCTATAAAATCACTGGCATTGACGATGCTTTCACAGAAGAACAAGCCGATGTGACCGACACACTCAACCCATGCGTACAGATTGTACAGCTGGATACTGATTCAGTCTTTGCAGGCCGCGCTATCACAAGCATCTACGTAAATCCTAATAACAACAACGACATTCTTTTGACATTAGGCAACTACGGCAATAACAACTACGTTTACAGATCAACAAACGGTGGTGCAAGCTTCACCTCGATCCAAGGCAACCTCGGCAGATTCCCTGTCTATTCAGGTATCATCGAGAAGAGCACAGGCCTCTTGATTATTGGTACAGAGCACGGCATCTACACATCATCAGATGGTGCAGCTTGGAGCAAGTCGGGCAACTACTCAAGCCCAGTTATGGGTCTTACGCAAGCCATCATGCCGAATCATGACGATGTCATCGACGTTCTATACGATGAAATGGACACACCTACCGAAGTTATCTATCAAGGCATCCATAATGAAGGTATGATTTATGCAGCCACATACGGCAATGGTATCCTCATGTGCGGCACATACGAAGAAGGTTCAGATTTCGGTGTTGACGAGGTTGAATCTGACAGCCACAACGCACAAGTCAGCGTATATCCTAACCCAGTAAGAGGCAACGCACAGTTCAACTTCACAATGTCAGAGAACGGCAATGTGAGCTACCAGATCTTCGACCTCGCTGGCCGTATGATAGTGAACAGCGAACTCGGTTTCTATGGTGAAGGTGAGCATACAGCCACGATCAACACAGAAAGCCTCACAAGCGGTTCATACGTCATCCGCGTCATCGCAGGCAACAAGATGAACACTGGAAAATTCTTAGTGTACTAAAAACGATAAAAATCA
>CADAFC010000086.1 GCA_902787095.1 uncultured Bacteroidia bacterium | reverse complement strand
ACGCTACAACCTCAACACCGTCGATGAATGTCATACGGTAAACTGCATCGTAGCCGCGCATGCCGAGACCGATAAATCCGATGCGGACATTCTCAATGGGCTCAGCGGCAAACTCAAGCATACTTGTCTGACCCTCAACACGTTGGGGCTCGTCGAAGACGATCAAATTATCTTCTATTTTGTAATTCTTTCCATTATTGCAGTCGCTTTTACAACCGCTAAAGGCGATAGCCAGAAGCATAATCATCGCAGTAATGGAGAGTCTTAAGGTGTTATATTTCATATTGCCATTATTTGAAGTGTAAAATTAAACATTTTTTTCATTCGTACGATAATTATTTTTAATTTTACGAAAAATTTTATCATGGAAAATCTCAAGGATATCGTCTCTAATTTCGAAATCGCTGATAAAATCGCCGACGTGAAGCCGATGGGCGAGGGTCTGATTAACGACACTTACAAGGTCTTTGTCGATGGGTGCGATAAGCCTAAATACGTGCTCCAACGCATCAACAACGCTGTGTTTCAAGACGTTGACATGTTGATGGATAATATTAATAAGGTGACGGATCATTTGAGAAAGAAAGGGAAAAAGACGTTGAAGTTTTATCCTACAGAATCAAAAAAATATTACTATTTGGATGAGATTTCTCCACTCCCTGCGGTCGGTCGAAATGACGGAAAAAAAGATGGCTCAAAATATTGGCGGTTAATGGATTATGTGCCGGATTCCTTGACTTATCAGACCGTCAATTCGCATTTTTCTTATCTTGCCGGAAAATCGTTCGGAGAGTTCGAATATTTGTTGTCGGATTTGAATGAGCCGATTGGCGAGATAATCCCGAATTTCCATAACATAGAATTCCGTCTCCAGCAGCTTCGTGACGCTGTTTCTGAAGATAGGGCAGGGCGTGTCCGTGAAGTCCAGTATTATCTTGACGAAATCTTCAAACGCGAGGAGAAAATGACTCTCGGCGAGCGTCTTTTCCGTGAAGGAAAGCTGCCGAAACGTATCTGCCATTGCGACACGAAAGTCAACAATATGCTTTTTGACAAAGACGGTAACGTGCTGTGTATCATTGATTTGGATACTGTGATGCCGAGTTTTGTCTTCTCCGATTACGGCGATTTTCTCAGAACTGCCGCCAACACTGGTCTTGAAGACGACCAGAATCTCGACAATATCGACTTCAACATGGAGATTTATGAGGCGTTCACGAAGGGATACCTTGAAAGCACGGAAGATTTCTCCTTCCAGTGGAAAAAGAAAATCTTCCATACGCCGCCTTGCTGTTCCCATACATGCAGACCGTAAGATTTTTAGCGGATTACATCAACGGGGACACTTATTACAAAATCAAATATCCGGAGCATAACCTCGTCCGCACCAAAGCCCAGTGGCGATTGTTTGAAAAGGCAGAGGAAAAAGCACCGGATATGAAAAAATGTTTGACATTGTGATTTTTTTTTATTATCTTTGCGGAAATTTAAATTTATAAAATATGAAAAGATTCTTTTTAACATTATTTATTGCACTGACACTTTGCTTGAGCGCTTGTGCAGACGGAAGACCGATTACATTTGAACAGCTTCCGGCAAATGCCCAAACTATTATCACTCAAAATTTTGTCAGGGAGAACATCCTGTTTGTCACTGTTGACACTGATCTGTTCAGCACAGAATATGAAGTGAGGTTCAACGATGGTAAGGAACTTGATTTTGATGGTAACGGCAATCTCAAAAAAGTGGACTGCCAGTATGAACGTGTCCCTGATGCACTTATTCCGGCACAGGTTTTGCAACAGGTTCAGGCTTCGTATCCAAACGCATTCATCGTAGAATGGAAATTGGATGACGGACAATGGAAAGCTGAGTTAAACAACACTCTCGAGCTGGTTTTCAACAAACGCTACCAGTTGGTTGGCATAGATGACTAGATAAAAGAGTAGGGTTAATAGTTAAAAGAGAGCGTAAAGCGGTAATATCTGCCGCATTGCGCTCTCTTATCTTTTATCTTTTATCCCTTAACTTCACTCTGTCGGGATGTCTTTGTTCACATTCTTCGAGCCCCACAAGGCATAGAACAGCAAGTAAGCCAATCCTCCGACAATCACCCAGTAGCTCTGGATATAGCCAGTGCCGCCCTTTGCGTCGACGATGGCGTTCATGAGCAATGGCAGGATACCGCCGCCGCACACCAGCGTCATGAAGATACCGGAAGCTTTCTCGGTGTATTTGCCCAAGCCTTCGACTGCCAGGTTGAAGATGCCGCCCCACATCACTGAGGTGCAGAGTCCGATAAACATTATGAATGTCGCATTGAGTGGGATGCTTTCCAGTCCGAATCCGTGGCTTCCGTTGAATGCCATGACTTTAACCATGGTTCTCGGACCGAACATGCCGAGCAAGGTCAGAATGATGCCGATGATGGAGACTGTCGTCAGCATGGTTTTTGCTGACACTTTGTTTCCAATGATACCGCCAATCAGACGGCCGATAAGCATCAGGAACCAATATGTAGCGGCTACCGAAGCGGCCACGTCATCAGCCTGGACGCCATCTGCAAAGATGTTCATATTAGGGTTCTGCAGCCATTTGTGCAAGACATTCGGGATGCCGACTTCAACACCCACATAGATGAAGATGCCTATTGCACCGAGCACGAAATGACGGAACGCCATAGGGCCTTTGTCATCTTGGACTTTTTGAATCACGACATTCTGCTCGTTTTCTGGGATGTCGGTTCTCTTGATGACGATATAAGCGATGGCGAAGATTGCCAAGGCGGTGTACATCAAAGGGAACACATCGCTGATCTTAGCCTCGACGATGCTCGGGATGAGCAGTCCTGTGATGACGATAACTGCTGTTCCCATCAAGGAATTGAAACTGCCGCCAATCTGGATGAGCTGGTTGCCTCTGTTGCCGCCGCCACCGAGTTTGTTAAGCATCGGGTTGGCCACGGTGTTGAGCAAACACATGCTGAAACCTGCGATGAAGGCACCGATGAGATATACGAAGAAACTCTCAAAAACGCCTGAAAGCGTCTGGATGCCAACGCCAATAAAACCTACGGTCACTGCGATGAGAGCTGTCTTTTTGTAACCTCTCTTCTGAAGCAGGTTACCGGAAGGAATGCCCATCACTGCGTATGCGATGAAGTTGGCGAACACGCCGAGCGTTCCCTGCCAGTTCGGAATGTGGAACTGGTGCTTCAAGATATCACCCATCGGTGACGCCAGATTGGTCACAAACGATATCATTCCGAAAAGCAAGAACATCACGATAATCGGAATAGTGTAATTGTTTTTCTTATTCTCAACCATAATTTTAATATTATTCCATTTTTCAAATTATATCCAGTACGGACAAGCTTGTCCCTACCATAAATTCTTTGGGTAAACGCCCTTATCAATCAGATTCTGAATCTTCTTCACCACATCAGGCTTGTCCTCTTTGTATGTCACGCCAAACCAGACGGCGTCGCTCGACAACACTTTGAGCTTTGCCTTCTTGGCGTTGATTAAGTTATTGACCATCAACGGGATGTAAAACTCGGCTTTGATGTTGGTCTGAGCCGGACCATCCAAGAACTCTTTGAAACCTGCCTCGAGATAACCCAAGAAGTCAGGGGTGAAACCGAAGAAATTCATTGAGACGAGGGTGTCGAGTGGGAGGGAGTGCTCGCCTGTTTCGTCAGTGTATGCTGCACCTTCCGCTGTCTTTGCTATCGAGGTGCGCTCGACGATGGTCTGCAGATAGTTGCATCTGTTGGAAGTGCACACGCCGCGCGACACTGTCCCGAAATCTGACAGAGTGTTTTTCAGCTTGTAGGCAACCATCGAATACGCTCCGGTCTTTCCTTCGCATTCTTGCAGATATTTTGCCAAGACTTCGTATGCTTCTTTTCCATAGAAATCGTCGGCGTTGATCACTGCGAACGGCTCATGAATCACGTTGGCGGCCATCAGCACTGCGTGACCTGTTCCCCAAGGTTTTACACGGCCTTCAGGCACTTTGTAGCCTTTCGGTAGGCACTCAAGACCTTGATAGACATATTCTACCGGGATGCCGAATTTCTCGCTGCTGTTCACTTTCTCGAACGCCTCAGCAAAGTCTTTACGGATCACGAAGACGACCTTGCCGAAACCGGCGCGTTTGGCGTCATAAATCGAATAATCCAAAATCGCTTCATTGTTTGGACCCACACCGTCCATCTGCTTCAGAGCTCCATATCGTGAGCCCATTCCAGCTGCTAAAACTAATAATGTTGGCTTCATTTTATTATATCTTTTAACTTTTAACTTTTATCTTTTAACTGATTCTTCTTGCTCCATCGCTAATCACCACGTCATAAACCTTCGGCTCATGCCCGAACTTCTTGTTGAATCTCTCTTTCGCCGTGGCGATGAACTTGTCGTAAAGCTCTGTCTTCACGAGGTTTATCGTGCATCCGCCGAAGCCGCCGCCCATAACTCTTGAGCCTGTCACGCCGCATTCTTTCGCGATGTCGTTCAGGAAGTCGAGCTCGTCGCAACTCACTTCGTATTCCTTGCTCATGCCATGGTGTGTGCCGTACATACGGTCGCCGACGGTAACGTAATCGCCTTTTTCGAGGGCATCGCAGACATCGAGGACACGCTGTTTCTCACCGATGACGTATTTTGCGCGCATATAGTCTTCGTGCGAGATCTCATTTTTAACCTCGTCAAGCATCTGCATCGTGGCATCGCTGAGATATTTCACCTCATGATGCTTCGCGGCAATGTGAGCGCAGGCATTCTCGCATGATTCCCGGCGTTTGTTGTATGCCGACGACGCTAACTCATGTTTCACAACGGTGTCGAGCAGAACCACCTTGTATCCTTTCGGGTCGAACGGGAAATACTCGAACTCCATGGTGGCGCAGTTGAGCCTCATCAGATGGCCTTTCTTGCCAAAAATAGAGGCGAACTGGTCCATGATACCGCATTTCACGCCGCAGTAGTTGTGTTCTGTTGACTGTCCGATACGCGCAAGCTCGAACTTGTCGATGCTCAGATTATAGATGTCGTTCAACGCGAAGGCGAAGGTGCTCTCCAACGCTGCCGACGACGACATTCCCGCTCCCAGCGGCACATCGCCTGCAAACACCGTGTCGAAGCCCTTCGGTTGGTAACCGCGTTTATGCATCTCGCGAACAACACCGAAGATATACCTTGCCCAGGGCTCTTTCGGAGCGTCTTCCTCGCGCATCCCGAACTCTGTCATCGCCTGATAATCAACTGAATAGGCTCTTATTTTGTCCGTTCCATTAGGGTTGATGGCGGCATAGATGCCTTTGTCGATGGCTCCTGGAAACACATAGCCTCCGTTATAGTCGGTGTGCTCGCCGATGAGGTTGACACGTCCTGGTGAGGTGTATAAGCGTAACTCATTGCCAAACAACGAGTTAAACTTGTCTTTAATAGCTTTTAAATCCATCATTTTTTGATAAATGTTTTGATGCCACTCTCTTTTATGCCTTGAATCTCAATGAGATACATGCCGGATTCAAGGTTTGTAAGGTCGATGACGGCTTCTTTGTTATTAATGGTCATATCCATCACTTTTATGCCAATAACGTTGTAAATGTTTATGTGTTGGATATCATTATCAGCCTTGATTGTCAATGCGTTATCTGTCGGGTTCGGATAAATACTGGTCTGCAATGACATTGTCTCCTTGACGTTGTCAATGGTGTCGGTAACAATGACTTTCACATTGTCGATAAACCATGAAAATGTCAGAATATCCGAGCCATTGTTGTGTGCGCGCCATCTCAGTCTGATGTTTTGGCCTTGATACTGTGACAAATCCACGCTTACCGGCTCCTGGAAGTTGTTCATCCATTCAGGTTGGTCGACAGCATCCCACAGAGTGCTCCATGAGCCTGTGTTGGTGTTCAAGACATCGACTTTGTAATGGTCATGATATTGCGAAACGCCATATTGGCAAGAATTCTCGAATGTCAGCACCGTCGGGCGGTTGATGGCAATCAGAGGGGTGATGAGACTCTCGTCTTGAGGTCCCCATTCCTCCGATTCGTCCCATTCTACGCCTGCCATTCTCTCACCCTCTGGCGGCACCACATAGTATTCGTCGCCGAAGTAGTTCGAGGCATATTCTGCGCGGAATCTGTACCATGAGAACCAGCTCATCTGAAGCGATTCGATACTCCATCCCGCTGGTGGGAACTGCTCGTCTTCAAAGCCTTCATGCAATATTGGTCGCTGCCAATCCCAATGTAATTCATAACTGTCTGATTCTGCAGCGTTTCCAAGCTCGTCAACCAAATGGAAGACTATGCTTCCAGTGGTATGATTCGGCTTGGCTGGCAATGTTGCCATATAGTCGCTATTGGCTCTTGAAATCCTGTTGAAAGCGATGTTATATGATTGACCGTCAACGGTATATGTCGCCTGCATCTGGTTGGGCAGTCCTGACTCATCGTAAACTCTCAATGTCAGCTCCATCTCGGTGTCAGCGTATGTCTGTGTCCCGTTAAGGAAAACGACGGTAGGAGGGTTGTTGTCGATGTTTGTCGAGTTGATGAAGATGTCGTCGATGCAGAGGTTCCATCCGTAGCCGCTCACGGCTTCGAAGATGATGAAACCGAAGCCTTCTGGGCTGTCGAAAGTGTAGCTGTACTCGTACCAGTCGCTGTTTTCGCCCACGACAGGCTCCATCATCGTGTTGCGGTGCACCGTTCCGAGCAGCGTGCCGTCGGCCACATCGGTGGTCGGGGAGTAGTACACGTTGATTCTATCCGGACGGTTGATGTTGTTGTTGAAGTTGCGGTAGATCCAGTAACGTACATTGTTATCCGTTGCGCTGAGCTGCATCTTAGGGGTCACCAATAATGCTGATTTGCCTTCTGGATTGGTGTAGCAGTAAAAACGTGCCATTGCAGTGCTTCCGTTGTGTGGGGTGCATGCCGGCCAGTCGTTGGAGGTGACGCGTTCATAAATGTAGTTGCCGTTTGTGGTAAAGTTCTGCCATCCCGCAGGTGGAAAAACATTGCCGTCGAAGCCTTCCATCAGTGGAAATGTGCTGACAGGCGCCAAAGCGGTGATTTTGAAGTCAGCCGACTGCACTGGTGCCGAATGTGCCGATGTCACATCAAAAGTGGCGTGAAGCTCCTGATTGTCAGTGAGATTCATTGGTAATGTGGCTTTTGCGACAAGCTCTATAGAGGTGTTGTAATCCAAGCTGACACTGGTGACCTGTGCGCCGTCCTGATAAAATTCAATAGGCAACGAACTCGTATTTGTGAAGCTGTATGTGTCGTTCTGCTCACCGGTGTTGCTGAGCAGGAAACGCAGATGGGCGGCCTCGCCGAAATAAACGGTGGTATCAGCTGTAAGTTGTTCAATATCAAAGTAATACTGTGCTGTCTGTTCTATGATGACATCGTCAATCGAAAGATACCAAGGTGAGTTGGTCGCAACGCTGTGAAATCCCACGTAGAAGCTGCCTGAGCTTGTGGCTTGGAACACTCCTGATGTCTGCTCCCATTCCTCGTTGGCAACAATAAAATCAGGCACTACAGTGATACCCATAGCTGAAGGACTGGCGCTTGTGCCGGCTTTCACTTCAAGGTTGAAGTGGTCGACATGCCATGTCGAATACCAGAACTGGACGCGATAGTAATTGCCTGCTGTCACACTGATTTCCTTGTAAATCCACACATCTGAGTTATACGATGCATACATGTACCAGTCGCCGGTGTGCGGCTTGCGTCCGCGTGCTTCATTATCGTCGGGGATGGTGATGCCAGCCTTCCATCCGTTGTCCGGACAAATCCATCCGACAGGTGCCTGACCGACAGTGTTCCCGGTCTCATATCCTTCATCCACAATGACTTGCGAAAACACCATCGTGCTGATTAACAATGCTAAAACAGTAAAGTATAGTTTTTTCATAGTTTGATGATTTTAACACTGCAAATTTATAAAAAATCTTTTAATTTTTCATAGTTTGATGATTTTAACACTGCAAATTTATAAAAAATCTTTTAATTTTGCAAGCATGAAAAAAATAATTTCAATAACCCTGATTGCATTGGTAATGGTGGCTTGCACTAAAGCGCCAGAGCCTTTGTCTCCCGTGCCTTCCGACGACCAGCTGGCATGGCAGAAACTTGAGACTTACGCCTTCATACACTTTGGACTTAACACTTTTAATGATTTGGAATGGGGCTACGGTGACACTCCTTCAACAACTTTCAATCCAACTGACCTCGACTGCCACCAATGGGCTGCGACGCTTAAAAATGCAGGCATGAAAGGTGTCATCCTCACCGCCAAACATCATGACGGTTTTTGCCTTTGGCCAACAGGTTTTCCCGAATATGTGGAGACGTATCACACTCAGATTCAGGAACTTACAAGCAATTATGGCCCATTGTTTGAGTTTTGGTTCGATGGTGCCAACGGTGGCAACGGATACTACGGTGGTGCTAACGAGACTCGTAGCATCGACCCTGACAACTACTATGATTATCAACGTGCTAAGGACACAGTGCTGGCTTATAATCCCACTGCGATGATATTCGGAGGTCCTTATGGAACGGTCCGCTGGGTGGGAAACGAGAAGGGCTTCGCTGGAACCACTAACTGGTGCAATGCACCTCAGATAACAAGCCAAACACCATTGAAAATCAATACCTACGGCGATGAAAACGGCACCGAATGGCTACCTGCCGAAGTGGATGTCTCAATCCGTCCTGGTTGGTTCTATCATGCCAACGAAGACGATAAGGTGAAGACGGTCAATGAGTTATGCGAGATTTATTACAACAGTGTCGGACATAACGCAAATCTGTTGCTGAATTTTCCGGTAGCTCTCAACGGTAAGATTCATCCTATCGACTCTACAAATGCTGTGGAATTTTATAAAAAGTTATCTAATGAATTGAATCACAATTTGTTAGCTTGTGCCAAGGTGCACGCTGACAATGAACGTGGCAGACGTTTTTCAGCCTCAAAAGTCAACGATGGAGATTATGAGACATTTTGGGCGACGGATGACGATTATCCATACGGAACTATCTCATTTTCAATGGATAAGCCTGTCATAATAAGCCGCGTCATGATTCAGGAGTATGTGAAACTTGGCCAGCGTGTGAAGTCGTTTTATCTTGAAGGTGAAAAAAACGGTCGTTGGTTCAGGATTAACCCTGACGAAACACTAACGACCGTTGGATATAAACGTATAGTACGATTCGCACCTGTTGAAGTCGACAAGCTTGTCATTTGTTTTGAAGAGAGTCGTGGGCCTCTGTGTATCAGCAACATAGAAGCTTATTGAGTGCCTCGATTTGTGGCTCGACAGCCTTGGTGCCGTCGTTGTATATAACGAAATCGGCTTTTGATATTTTGGTTTCTTCGCTCATCTGCAGGCGCATCCTCGAGCGCACGTTCTCCTCGGTGCAGTCGTCACGTTTCATAACTCGTTGTAAACGAATGTCTTCCGGTGCGGAGACGAATATTATCTTGTCGAAGAATTTCTCGTAATTCTTTTCAAAAAGTATTGCCGACTCGTAAAGCACGTATGGCGATGTCTGTTGTCCGCACCACTGGTCAAAGTGTTGGTTCAGAGCAGGATACAGCACCGACTCTATGAATTTCATCGCTTCCTCATTTTTGAAAAGGTGATAGGAGAGGAGCTTCCTGTTTAAAGTGCCGTCGTCGAAATACACTTCCTGACCGAAACGGTTGACAATCAGTTCTTTAACAGATGGGATAAGGTATAGCTTCTTGGTCTCGTCATCGGAATAAAACACTGGAATTCCGAGGTTTTCGAAAATCTTGCAGACATAGCTCTTACCACTGCCGATATTACCTGTTATGCCAATCTTTTTCATTGAACTACAATGTATTCGACTTGTTCGGGGTTAATGCTTATAATCTGGGTGTTGTTGGGATAGAGCAACAATTTGACTGGCAGCGTTTCATTTAAAAATATGCTTTCCGAATCGATGGCTACCTTAAACGAGATGTCGTTGATGATAGGATAATCCTTGATTGCCACTATGTATCTGATTTTCACCTTGTTAGGGAAAAGATGCAGTTGTGTCTCATCGGGAATTGTTATTGGCACCTCGACCTCGGCCTCGGTGTATTTCTCAACGTTTACAACGATTTCCACCTCGTTGACATCGCATTGGATATTTTCTTTCAATGCCAGTTTCGCCTTCGTGTCGATGTTTTGGATGACATTCTTTCTGCTTACGACTTCAGTCTGAATGTATTGAATGTCTTGAATGTCTTTGGAAGTGCCGAAAACAGTGGCGGAATCAGGGATTGCTATAGGCTCGCCGTAGTAGTTGTACTGCCTCTCGAAATCGAAGCTGGTTTGTGGAATAATCTTTACTTTTTTTGAAGCCAGCTTGCTCATCACGAAATACTGAAGCTCGTCGGCCACCTGTACTTCATTGCTTGTCGCATTGATGAATTCAGCTATGCTCTCCTCGAGATAACGTTTGCTATAGCTGTAGGTCTCGAAATTAATTTTCTTGTAGTTGATGTCTTTCAACGACAGCTGTATCTCGCGGTTTTTGGGAGCCTTGAGATAGTAGTTCATCAGCTTGAAGCCTGTCGTTGTCATCGTCGCCTCGACCCTGTAATTCTCGTTTTGGATGATTTGGTCGGCGGGGATATCGGTAAATCTTATGGCAAAAGGCTCGGTCACGGTATATTCCACCGTCAACTTGATGATAATCCATAAGAGTGCTGCGATGATTATGCAAATAATCATCCCTGTTATACTCTTAAAATTCTGATTACCAGAGCCTTCTGCCATGATAATTAAAGTTTTACTTTAATACTAATTATTTACTTTGCAGCTGGTCTTGGAGTGGCCATAATCATCGATTTCTCGATTTCGATTTTCACGTTGTTGTCGATGGTGAGAAGCACTGTTGTCTCTTTGACTTCTGCAATCTTGCCGTGGATGCCGCCTGCTGTGACGACGTCGTCGCCCTTCTGAAGAGCCTCGCGGAATTTAGCTTCCTCTTTCTGTTTCTTGTTCTGTGGACGGATAAAGAAAAGCCAGAACACCACGAAAATCAAAACAATCATGATGAGGCCTGAGTAACCTCCGCCTTGCTGTTGGCCTTGTGGGGCCTGAAGTAAAAACATGCTTAATGTGTTCATATTTATTTATTTAAAATTTAACATTCAAAATTAAAAATTGTCAACTGTTTGGACTTGAGCTTTGAATTTCAATATTGTCTCGGAAGGGTTGGTGTTGGCCTTCACGATGATGCGTTTGTTCTGAAATCCTTTGTGTCCCTTGCTGTCGTAGGTGATGCTGATGCTGCCTTCTTCGCCTGGTTTTATTGGCTCTCTCGGGAATTTGGTGTCGGTGCATCCGCATGTCTTCTCAACGGCTGAGATTATCAATGGAGCGTTGCCTGTATTCTTGAATTTATAGGTAAATGACATCTGTTCGCCTTGGATAATCTTACCGAAATCGTGCTCCATCACGGCGAATTCGATTTTAGGCTCTTTGGTGTTCGAGCTTTCAGTCGCTGATGCCGGATTATTTACCAGGCCGGTGTTTATCTTGTTGTCGTCGCTTCCGCAAGACACCAGCATAACTGCTAATAATAATGGTAATAATATCTTTTTCATGCTTTATTATAATTCATTTTCGTTGTCATTTCGAGCTTGTCGAGAAATCACCGCCAATCAATTATTACGCAACATCAATATGCCTGTGATTTCTCCATTTCTCTTCGCTACGGTCGAAATGACGGGTTGGGTTTTATCGTCCAGAATTCCATATCATTACAGATCCCTTATATCTATAATTCTGAGTCTTTCCTTCACATTCCAAAACGTAGAAATAGGTTCCGTCGGGCAATTTGCCGCCGTCCCAATCATTCTTGTAATCGTTCGATTCATAGACTATTCGGCCCCATCTGTTGAAAATCGTGAGCTTGTTGCTCAGAAAATACACGCTCAAGTCGTTGATGGGCTTTCCTTCGTTGCCATAGCCGATTTCAAAATAGTCGTTGACGCCGTCGCCGTTAGGGGTGAAGATGTTCGGAATCTTCAGCTGTACCGGCAGAATACAGAGATGCGTGTCGGTGTAGGTGGTGTCGCAGCCGTATCCATTGGTGACGTGCAGCTTTGTGAGCGCATGGTCGTTCTCCGACTCATAATATGTGATGGTCGGACTCGGGTCGGTAAATGTCTGTTCGTATCCTTCAAACTCCCAGTAAAAATTGGATATCTCGATGACTGTGTCGTGTCCCTCGTAAATGGTGTCCAGATTGTTAAACCACCATTTCACGTATGGATTATCGAGGTAAACCGTGTCTTTAGGGTTCGACAATATCTCGATATTGGGGTTCATGTAGGCTTTCAGGCGTACCGTGTCGGTCTGCGAGCATCCGTATTCGTTGGTCACGGTCATGGTGTAGTCGGTGTAAGCGCTCAGTCCCATCGCCGTCTGTGGGTCGCCCAGATATTGGAGCGGCATAATCGGCGGGTTCCAGTGGTATGTGAATGTCGTGTATCCGCCTCCCGATGCCGTGGCTTTCGCTTTCGCTGTCTTGCCGTTGTCGGCTGTCTTGTCTGAACATGTCAGCGCAAGTTGTTGGAAATCAATGTTAAACTTCGGCCGCATCGTGATGGTGATGCTGTTGGAACATAGTTCCGCACCCGACTCGGTGTTCAATATCTTTACGCTGTAAACCGAGTTGTTTTCAGTGATTGTCACAAGCACATTCGGTCCGTTGCCGATGGTGTCGTGGTTGTGCATCCATACGTATGAATAATTCACGTTGAACTCCACGCTCAGAAGCAGCTCGTCGTTGTAGCACACCGGCATCGTTACACTGTCTTCCAGCTGGATGTTGCAGTTTTGTGCTTTTAAATTATTGAAACACAATAACATAAAAGCTATCGCCGCAATGATTTTATATGTCGAAACAAACTTTCTCATTCTAATAAGTTTAATTTGCAAAATTAATAAAAATCTTTTAATTAATGCAAAATAATTGAAAATATTGTGTTGTTTTCCGTCATTTCGAGCGTAGTTGAGAAATCACCGGCAAAAAAAGTTTTCAGAATTATTCAAAAGGCTGTGATTTCCCGACTTCACTTCGTTCCGCTCGAAATGACGAAGTGTGTGGTGTCAAAATGTCATTGTGTCTGCCAAAATTGCCGATTTTTATATTTTGGATTGCTTTTTGATGTGTTTCTGTAAAAACAATAAAAGTTGAAAAAAATGAAAGGAGATAAAAAAAACAATGAGTAACGAAATGAACAACAATCAAAACGGACAGGAAAAGGCACTCGACAGGTTTGCCCGAAACCTCAACGCTCTTGCGGCTCAAGGCAAGCTCGACCCGGTTATAGGACGTGACGAGGAGATACGTCGTGTGCTTCAGATTCTGTCGCGACGCACCAAGAACAACCCTATATTAATAGGTGAGCCAGGCGTGGGTAAGACGGCTATAGCTGAAGGCTTGGCGCAACGTATCGTGAGCGGCGACGTGCCTGAGAACCTGAAGTCGAAGGCGGTCTATTCGCTTGATATGGGCGCACTTATCGCTGGCGCAATGTATAAGGGCGAGTTTGAGGAACGTCTGAAATCGGTCATCAAAGAGGTGGTCGAGAGCGATGGCGAGGTGATACTTTTCATCGATGAGATTCATACCTTGGTGGGTGCCGGCGGCGGTCAGGGCGCTATGGATGCCGCTAACATCCTGAAACCGGCTCTGGCACGTGGCGAACTGCGTGCCATAGGCGCTACAACCTTGAACGAATATCAGAAATATTTTGAGCAGGATAAGGCTCTCGAACGTCGTTTCCAAATAGTGATGATAGACGAACCTGACGAACAGTCGGCAATATCTATTTTGCGTGGTCTGAAAGAGAAATACGAGACACATCACCAGGTGCGTATCCTCGATGAGGCTATCATCGCTGC
>CADAFC010000085.1 GCA_902787095.1 uncultured Bacteroidia bacterium | reverse complement strand
CTCTTCCTGCTCTGAATCTCCTTGATCTTCGCCTTCATCTCGCGAGGTTTCACGTCGTAGACCTTGCCGTCGAAGACAATGCGGATGCTTCCTGTCTCCTCTGAAACCACAACGACGATGCAGTCGTGAGTCTCGGAAACACCAATACCAGCGCGGTGTCGTAGACCGTAGCTGCCGGGAAGGCGCGTCTGCTGCGTGATAGGAAGGATGCAGCGTGCCGCCACGATTTTGTTGTTGGTGATGACCATGGCACCGTCGTGTAACGGACTGTTTTTGAAGAAGATGTTCTCAATCAATGGCTTACTGATGATAGCGTCGATGACCACACCGGTGTCGATAATGTCTTGTAAATCATTCTCTTGCGTGAGAAGAATCAATGCGCCGACCTTGTCACTGCCCATCGAGATGCACGCATCGCAGATGGGGTCGAGGTCAGTGTCGTCAGCCTCTTTGTATTTCACGCCGAAACGAGCGAAAAACTTACGGAATCCGATGGCGAACTTTGATGTGCCGATGCTTAGCAAAAACCGGCGGATCTCAGGTTGGAAGATGATAATCAACGCGATAAAACCTACGTTGACGAAAGCGCCGAGGATGTAGGTGAGGAGCTCCATGTGCAGCAAAGTCACGATTTTCAGACCGATAATCACCGCCACGATGCCGATGAAGATATTGATCGCAGTGCTCCCTTTCACCAGCGTGTATAGGAAATAC
This sequence comes from uncultured Bacteroidia bacterium, assembly GCA_902787095.1. GTDB lineage: Bacteria > Bacteroidota > Bacteroidia > Bacteroidales > F082 > Limimorpha. The sequence goes on along the minus strand of CADAFC010000085.1, from coordinate 7,464 downwards.
AGCAATAATCCCACCAGGATTATGTCTAAAATATCCAGAAAACGAATCTGAATGAAAGCACTTATCATCAAATCAACCATAACATTCGAAATAATCTGCAAAAATACTAATAATTTTTTACACAAAATAGATTTTTATTTTTTATCACGCAGAAATCGCAGAAATTGTTCTACTGTCATTTCGAGCGTAACCAAGTGGAGTCGAGACCTGAGCGGAGCGAAAGCATTCACCTTGGTGAATAAATCTCCGACAAACAATCATGTAACGTTCAAATGATTGAGATTTCTCCATTCCGCTACGCTTCAGTCGAAATGACAGCTCGAACTAATTTTACCGCTTCTACCGCCTCTTTCACGTCATGAACTCGCAAAATATCAGCACCGTTTAGCAAAGCAATTGTATTTAAAGTAGTAGTTCCGTTGAGTGCTTCTTCTGGACTGATATTCAATGTTTTATAAATCAACGATTTTCTTGAAATACCAATCAGAACCGGCAAGTCGTTGATGCGATATTTGTCGATGTCTTTAAGTAGTCCGAAGTTGCATTCGATGGTCTTGTTGAAGCCGATTCCGGGGTCTAAAATGATCTGCTGCTCACCATATTCCAAGAGTTTGTTAACCTGTGTTTCGAAAAACTGTCGCACTTTTTCATGGACGTTCTCGCTTATGATTTCTTCCTTATGCATCCCTTCGAGAGTGCCGGTGATATGCATCAAAACGTAAGGAATATGGTTTTTGCCGACATACGGAATCATATTTTCGTCAAAAAGTCCCCCCGAGATGTCGTTGATGATGTCTGCACCTTCTTCAATGCATTGATTAGCAACACTTTGACGGAACGTGTCGATGGAAATAGGGATGTCGGGAAACTCTTTCCTGATAGCCTTCAAAGCAGGAATGATTCGCTCAATTTCCTCCTTGTCGGAAATGCGTTCACTGCCCGGTCGGGTGGAGAAAGCACCAATGTCGATGATGTCGGCACCATCTGCGACCATCTTGTGGCAATGTTCCAAAACCGCCGTAAGTCCTTGATACTTACCGCCATCGAAGAATGAATCGGGCGTGACGTTCATGATTCCCATCACCACTGGACGGTCGAACGAAAAAAAATGTCCTCTGGTAGTCAATCGTAACATAAAAATGTGTAATTTTACAAACGCAAAATTATAAAAAATTTTTCAATGAAGAAGGATACGACAGCAGAATATCAGCAAGTTGTTGCGCAGTGCCGCGATATTTTCGACAAAAAGATGAAAGACTACGGAGCTGCATGGCGTATCATGCGCACCGAATCGCTCACCGACCAGATTTATATCAAGGCGAACCGCATCAGAAGCCTGCAGAGAAAGAAGGAACACCTTGTAAATGAAGGCATTGAGCCTGAGTTTATCGGTATCATCAACTATTCGGCTATGGCGATAATACAGCTGCAGCTCGGCGTGGTGGAGCAGCCTGATTTGAACTTTGAAAAGGCCTCAAGTCTCTATAAAAAGGTCTTGGACGACGCCTTCGACCTCATGATGAAGAAAAATCACGATTATGACGAGGCTTGGCGTAGCATGAGAATCAGCTCTATGACTGATTTGATTCTGATGAAGATACTGAGAGTCAAGGAGATTGAGGATAACAACGGAAAGACCTTGATTTCTGAAGGCCTCGACGCGAACTATTTCGACATGATAAACTACGCTGTATTCTGCATGATTTTGATTAACGAAGGCAAGAAAGAATAATGGCAGTTCTTGAGAAGAAATCGGCTTTTGCATCGTATGGCATAACGGCGATGGCGCTCGGATGTGCGGTCTTTGTCGGATTGAAACCCGCCTTTTCATGGCTTTTGCTTGTTTTGATACTCGTAACATTAGGATTATCAATTGTTTACGGCAAAAGATACAATGATGCTGGCGTGGCGATAAACCGTGTTTTGGTCGGCATTTTGTTCGTTTTCAGCAGTTTTACCAAGGGCGTTGACCCGCTTGGGACGAAATACAAGATGCTCGATTACTTTGCGGCTTACGGCATCGGGTGGATGAACGACGCTGCTTTGACGCTTGCCGTGGTGATGATTTTAGCTGAGTTTATTGTAGGTATCTGTCTGATTACCAACGTCTTGTCGCGCCTCGCTACGCTCGGCGCGACTCTCCTCATGCTGTTTTTCACCGCCACCACCTTCTTCGACGCCATGTACGACCTCGTTCCCGACTGCGGATGCTTCGGAACGGCGATAAAGATGAGCAACTGGCAGACGTTTTTCAAGAATCTCGTCATTGATGCGGTTCTGATACCTGTCATTTTTAATAATAAGTCGCTGAAAAACAAACGATTGCCACTGCTGATGCAATGGATCCTGGCTATCGCTTACATGGGCGCTTTCGTCTGGTTTGAGGTTCACAACATCCGCCATCTGCCGGTTGTCGACTTCATGGACTGGAAAGTGGGGAAGGATATGAGCCCGAAAGGCTACGACGCTGGCAAGATTTATGTGACATACCGCAACAACGAAACCGGTGAAACTCAAGAGTTTGAGTCGCCAAACTACCCTTGGAACGACAGCGTCTGGATGAGCCAGTGGACCTTCGTGTCGCAACGTTCCGAAGGTGGCTCCGATGCACTTGGATTCGAGATAACCGACGCGGAAGGCGAGGACTTTACCCATATTTTGTTTGAAACGGAAAATTTGTATGTTTTTGTTTCGACACATCTTGAAGAACTGACCGATAAAGATTATGAGAATTGTATAAAGATGACGGAAGTGGCTTATAATCAAGGATTTGACTATATATGGCTGACTGCGTCATCGCCTGAATATGTTGAGGAGTTGAATGAAAAATACCTGATTTTCAACGATGTCTATTATGGTGACGAGCTGGAGCTGAAGACTATGGTGCGTTCCAATCCGGGCATGATGCTTATTGATAACGGAGTTATTAAAGACAAGTGGTCGAAAATCGATTTTCCGCTGGTGAAATAGTATGTTGGCGTACATTGTGAGAAAGATACTCTACGGCATCCTCGTCCTATGGGGCGTGGCGACGCTGGTGTTTTTCCTCTTCACAATAGTCCCCGGCGACCCGGTGCGCATGATGCTCGGCCAACGTGCCGACGAGAACGACGTGCAGGCTATCCGTCACGAGCTCAGGCTCGACCAAAGCATTGGAAAACAATATGTTGACTACCTCAATGACCTCTCGTTTATCTCGTTTTACAACGAAAACAAAGATTTGACGAAATACGAGCCGTATGCCAGATTAGCTACTGTCGGCAGCACTAAAATCATCTTAAAAACGCCGTATCTGCGCTATTCGTATCAGAGCAAAAGACCAGTGGGGACAATACTTTCCGAGGCTTTCCCAAACACTCTGATACTCGCTTTCGTATCGATACTCTTCGCTTTTGTGATAGGAGTGCTTCTCGGGGTGCTCACAGCTGTCGTGAACTCCAACTTTTTAAACCGTCTGACGTTGTTTATAACCACGATAGGCATGTCGCTGCCGTCGTTTTTCGCCGCCATCCTCATCGCATGGCTTTTCGGCTTCGTTTTGGAGTCGGTGACGGGTCTGAGCATGACAGGAAGCCTATTCTCCGTTGACGATTACGGCAATGGAGCCTATCTCGACCTGAAAAACCTCATTTTGCCTGCGTTGACGCTCGGCTTGAGGCCGTTGGCGGTCATCACCGAGCTCACCAGAACCACCTTGCTTGAGGTGATGTCGATGGATTACATCCGCACAGCCAAGGCCAAAGGCCTGAAGAAATGGCGTGTCATCGGCGTCCATGCACTCCGAAACGCTTTGACACCAGTGGTTACTGCCGTTTCCGGATGGTTCGCATCCTTGCTCGCAGGTGCCGTATTCGTGGAATATGTCTTCGACTGGAAAGGCATAGGCGTGGTCATCGTCGATGCGCTCGACAAATTCGACTTCCCCGTTGTCATGGGCGCCGTATTGTTAATAGGAGTGATGCTGATAATCATTAATATCATTGTTGATATCATTTATGGATTACTTGATCCGAGAGTGAGGATAAAATAACCATTTACATCCCCTCAAAAATCGAATCCAAAGTCCTTTTGTCAGACTTAAATCCCAGTAATTCCTTTATTTTCTGCTTCCTTTTGAAAATCGCGCTTTGAGAAACGCAATAAATTTCCGACAATTCCAGTGTCGTTAAGCGAGATTTCACCAAACAGCAGAACTGCAAATCTTTCTCATTCAAATCAGAATTTTTCAATAAATTGGAAAATGAAGCGAAGATTTTCAGAACCGTCTCGCTTAACTCGATGGTTTCCTGCTCGTTAACAGCTTCAAAAACAGGCTTTTTGCTCGCCGAAAAATAACCTTTGTCGCGCATCAGTTTGTAAATGTCGGTTTGTTTAAACTGATTATAAGACGAGGCTTTCTTTGAAAGTTTCTTTCGTGTAAACAACCACAGGCACAAAACAATAACAAGCGCAATTATTCCATTAACCAGTAATTTTTGCGTTGTGGGGCTTTTCTGCTCTTCAATTTGCAATTGATAATAAAATGTTCCTGTTACGGTGTCTCTTGTAGCAGTAATACTCTCTATCGGTTCCTGTAAATGAAAAACAATAGCTGGTTTGACAGTGTCGTTCATATCAATTTTTTTGCAAAAATACTACATTATCAAAGTCAAAAATATGATTCCAATAAATTTCCAATATAATTCCGGTGATATTCCAGCCATTTGTCGTATTAAAATTGTAATTTTGCTAACCATATTCATTAACAATTTTACAACTATGAAAAAATACCTTGAAATTGCCCTGATGAGCGGCGTTGGCGTTATTGTAGGCTTCTTGTTCAGCCGATTGCTTAAGTATTATAGCGTTGAATACGATGTCTTGCTGGAAATCATATCCATCCTGACAATCGTGCTTATAGCATCCGTTTGGGCTGGTATTAAGAACTTATCACGAAACAGAAAAAAGTAAGGTGCATGAAAAAACTTCTGCTCGCAATATTCCTTGCGAGTTCCCTCTCGTCCTGTTCCGTCCTCTGGGATTACGCTGTCCTGCCGTTTTCAAGGGTCGATAGCCATACCGACATTAATTGGCAAAAACTCTATCCTGACTGCGATTATGCGATATTCGATGTCGATACTATATATAACGATAGCCTTTTTAGTGGTGAGAATTATTGTGTCAACATCTGGAAAATCGAGCACGGCAGCCACCAGTCGCCAATTCAAACCCTAATGTTCGACAATCAGGGCAACTGTGTCGGCGCCTACGAATTCTGCATGGGCAACGCCACCGCCCTCGGTGTTTACAAAGATGTCCCAATCTTCAAAAAAAATCGTTACAACGACAGGATTCTTGACAATCTTAAATTTGCCAACTACATCAAAACCATTGATACTGATGACGCAATTAAACAAGATATTCTTGCCAATTCATCAAACTATGATTACAACATCATTGTTTTATGGTCTGAAAACTTCGGCTACTACATGAAACGCCACCTCCGCCAAGTGAAAAAATACGCCAACAAAAACGATGCAAACCATTCTTTCAGAGTTTTATATTTAAAAATAAAACCACAACAATAACTCTCATTTTTTCTTCACATATTTTTACTATTTTTGTAAAAAAAAAGTGTAAGATTTCATCATTTTCTGCGATATTAATGCAAACGAACGAACGTGATGACGGCTGAAGAGTTCAAAGGTGACATCTTGCGACTGCAACCACGATTGCAGCGGATTGCCGAAAGCATTGTCGGAGACCCCGACAGCGCAGCGGATGCCGTCCAAGAAGCCGTTATCGCATTGTGGAAACAACGCTCATCGCTGCAAAGTCAGGATTTGGAGAAACTGGCACCGACCGTCGTTAAGCGGCGCAGCATCGACATGTTGAGAAGACAGCATCCAACCGTGCCTGTCGATGCGGAAACCCTGATGCTGACTGAATTGCCATCTGACGACTCGGAAGAACGTTATCAGCTCGCCCGAAAATTCGTTGACCGACTGCCTAAACGCCAGCGCGACACCATACTAATGAAATACGAGAACGGCCTCAGCATTGAGGAAATCGAAAAAGCGACCGGCATGAGCAGCACCCATGTGTATGCAACGCTTTCGCGCGCCTACAAAACGTTGCGGGAAGCCATAAAACAATATAAGGAGGAATTATCATGACAACAGAAAATGAAATGAATGAAGAATTACGCCAACTGCTCGACAGCTTGGAAGAACACGGCAAGAATGTCCGCCGGCAAAAACAACTCGGCGACCTAATCGACCGTCTCGCAGAAGAGGAGAAACCGATGGTGATTACTCGCAAACGTGCGAAACTTGTCCCGATATGGTGGACTATGGGCGCTGCAGCGGCTATATTACTGCTTATGTTACTGATGAAGCCGAATGGGAACGAAAATACTTTGCATAATGATATTCTTGCGGAAGTGCCGGAAACTGTTGATTATATTATCGATTCCGTCAAGATTGAAAATGAAAATACTATTATTGAAGAAGCTGTCGTTCACAAAGAACTATTAGCTGAAAACACAACGGTTGTTCAAAAAACACAGATTAAGAATAAAAATGGTAAGGCGGAAGTCGTTGAAACAGTTGAGGAACAACCTGTTATTGCTGAAATTATTCCAGTACAACCATCAGATTCAATGGTTATTGAAACAAATACTATAATTTCTGAAAATGAAACGTCTTCAGACGTTAAGCAACCTCATCGGAGAGTCATCCGGAGCCTCAACCTGGTGTGCTATGAATGTCAGAAGGAACCCGATAATTTTCAATACCAAGCCGTAGTCACCAAACCCGAGAAGACGCTTTTCGGTCAGCCGCAAGACCCTAACATTAAAGACGGGGCATTGGCATGGCAAGTTAAAATCAATTAAAACGTAAAACAATGAAACACATCATCTTAACAATAGCAATAGTTTTAGCCGCACTGACAGGCTTCGCTCAGGAAGAAGTCGCCATCGAGCAATACATCAACCAGAGTGTCAACAGGTTGGATATCAACCCCGGATGGGATGTCCGCCTGATACATGCCGACACCGACAGCACCTATCGTATAGCGATAGTCACCACGGAGGATTTCGCGGCTTTGGCCTACAACGTCCAGCTGTGCAATCTCAAAGACCGTACATTGACGATTCTTGAAAATACCAAGATGCCACAAGGCACAGTGGTTGAGATAGAAGGTCCGATGACGTTTGACATGATTGTTCTGATGAACAGAGCAACTGTTGAAGCTGACAAAATAATCGCTCCCCAACCAGAGCAGACCAGTTGTCGTCAGAAAAGCATATTTGTAGCACGTTATGCCAATTTGCATATCAGAAATTATCAAATTCCAAACCAAGACTGCTTGTCAAACATAGAAATTTGGGACGATGCTAAATGTACTATTGATACCATTTCAGGTGATGGATATTCTTATGTGACAACTTATAATACAACTGATTTTCAAATTGTTACCAAT
>CADAFC010000084.1 GCA_902787095.1 uncultured Bacteroidia bacterium | reverse complement strand
GCATCCACCTCAGGCTTGATTTTGTTATATTGACCAACAAGGTCAACCATTGGGATTTTCATCATGTTTTTAAGTTTTAAAGCGCAAAAATAATAAATTCTCATAAAAAACAATGAAAAATCTAATATTTTTTAAGATTCCTCGCTTCGCTCGGAATGACAACTTCTTTAACGGGTACAACAAGGCGCGGCAACACGTTTCAACATTATTTGTAAGTGACGTCATGCCGCGCCAGTTAATACTACCAAAAGACCTGTCATTCCGAGCACAAAGTGCGAGGAATCTCATACAAAAATTAATTTTTTCAAAAAAATGTTTTTCATTTCAAAAAAAGTTGTATTTTTGCAGTCCGTTTCGTAAAAGGAAATAAGAACAAAAAATATTAGAAAAATGTCAAGAATTTGTCAGATTACAGGTAAGAAGGTCATCAGTGGAAACAACGTTTCACACTCAAACAGAAAGACCAAGAGAACTTTCAGTCCTAACTTGAAGATCAAGAGATTCTACGTTCCAGAGTGGGATGAATGGGTAGTTTTGAAAGTTTCTGCAGCAGGTTTGCGCACCATTGACAAGAAAGGCGTTTATCAGGCAATGATCGACGCAGCAAAAGATGGTAACCTCAACCGCTGGTAAGATATGACTATTTAAAAAAGAAGCCGTCTGCATCAAGGCGGCTTTTTTTTATAATAAAAGTGTATTATTAACGTTAACAATAATATGTCATTTCGAGCGAAGTCGAGAAATCACCGCCAATAATTGATGCAGAATCATCCCAATGCCGGTGATTTCTCCACTCCCTTCGGTCGGTCGAAATGACGGAAACATGATGAAGAAACTGTTGTTTTTCATATTGTTATTCCTTCCCTCTTTTGTCTTCGGACAGAAGCAGGACGGCGTGTTGTATGGAAAAATAACCGATGAAAGCGGCAAAGCCATCGAGTTTGTCAACGTGGCGGTGCAAAACACACCGTATGGCGTGGTCTCCGACTCGCGAGGAAGCTATACGTTGAGGCTGCCATCCGACACCTTGGTGAATATAGTGTTTTCGTACGTCGGATTCGAGGAGGTGCGGCTGCAAACGAGCGTGAAACCCGGCGAACGGCGCAGTCACAACGTGACGATGATACTCGCCTCGACGATGTTGCCCGAGATGATGGTGCAGGATCAATCCATCAAATCGTCAACAATCACGAGGCTTGACGCCAAGGAGACGGTGCTGCTGCCATCGGCAGGCGCAGGTGGCGTGGAAGACCTGGTGAAGACACTCGCAGGTGTGAGCTCGACCAACGAGCTGAGCTCACAATACAACGTGCGAGGCGGCAATTTCGACGAAAACCTCATCTACGTCAACGGGATAGAGATATACAAACCGTTTCTGGTAGGCACCGGCCAACAGGAAGGTCTCAGCTTCATCAACTCGAGACTCGTCTCTAACATCGACTTCTCGGCAGGCGGCTTCGCAGCGGAATATGGCGACAAGCTCTCGTCGGTGCTCGACATCACATACAAAAAGCCTATCATCCCAGCGGGGTCGTTGACACTCAGCTTGTTAGGCGCCGAGGCTCACGCTGAAGGCATGGCGTTCAAAAACAAGATGAGCTACCTCATCGGAGCACGTTACAAAAACACGAAATATCTGCTCGGCAAAATGGACACAAAGGCCGACTACCAGCCAAACTTCGCTGACGTTCAAGCACTTATATCATACAACATCTCGCCACGGTTCGAAATCTCAGCCCTCGGATACTACTCACGCAACAGCTATCTCATGATACCGACCACTCGCGAGACCGACTTCGGCAACTTGCAGGCATCGTACCGACTGAAGATATATTTTGACGGCCAGGAACTCAGCAAATACACCACAGGACTGGGTGCCGTGACGTTGAATTTCAGTCCTAATGAAGATCTTAACCTCAAACTCATCGGCTCGGCGTTCTCCACAGTGGAATCTGAGACCTACGACATTCAGGGGCAGTATTGGATTGGGCTTTTGGAGACTAACCCAGGAAGTGAGGAATATGGCGATGTGGTTGCTAATCAAGGAGTTGGAACGTATATCGAGCACGCAAGGAACTCATTCTACTCACGTGTTTATAGCCTCGACCACAAAGGCGCCTACAAATACAACGACAACGTCTTGAAATGGGGCGTTCGTTACCAAAACCAGATGTTCGACGACATCGTCAACGAATGGGAGATGAGTGACTCGGCAGGTTACACCCAGCCACATTTCGTCGATTCCATCTTGAACCCGAACAACCCGATGCAGACGCCACTTGAGTTGAAGGATGTCGCACACGCCCATAACGAATTGTATATCAACACATTAGATGGTTATCTGCAAAATTCGTGGCAGTTTGAATCAGAGAAAGGCAACATCTGGGTGCTGACAGCCGGACTTCGTGCCAACTACTGGGGTTACAACAACTCGGTGCATATCAGCCCGCGTGTCGGTATAGCCTTCAAGCCCGAGAAACGCCCCAACATGACATTCAGATTGTCGGGAGGTGAATACGTGCAGCCGCCATTCTATCGTGAGATTCGTATGTTCGACGGCAGTCTGGTCGACAAAGAATATGCTTCTGTGCAGAAATCATATCAGATAGTGCTCGGCCACGAATACCAGTTCGTCGCCTGGGATCGCCCGTTCATGCTTACATCGGAGATATATTACAAATATCTCAAAGACATCATCCCTTACGAAGTCGACAATATAAGAATAAGGTATTACGCCGACCAGAAAGCCACGGGTTATGCCACCGGCGTCGACTTCAAAATCAACGGAGAGTTTGTGAAAGGTATCGAGAGCTGGGCATCACTTTCGTTTATGAAAACGGCCGAAAATATCCAGTATTTCATTGATTCCAAAGGCAATATCATCTCGCAGACAGCGGTACACAACGGTGCCGATTATGTACGCGACACCATCATCTCTGGTATCCCCCGCCCTTCCGACCAGCGTATCAACTTTGCGATATTCTTCCAAGATTACCTGCCGATGATTCCGTCGTTCAAGGTCAACCTGAAACTCATTTTCGGAACCGGATTGCCGTTCGGACCGCCTGACAGCGAGCGTTATCAGCAGAAATACAGGACACCGCCTTATCGCCGCGTCGATTTGGGCTTCAGCAAACAACTGATTGGCGACGAGACATCATTTAAGAATCCCCGCAACCCATTGAATTACATAAGAAACTGCTGGATAAGCCTCGAAGTGTTCAACCTCTTGGGTGTCAACAACGTGAGCTCCTACATGTGGGTCACCGACGTGTACAATGTGCAGTACGCCGTACCTAACTATCTGACTGGCAGACAGTTAAATCTAAAACTTATAGTGGAATTCTAAAGAATCAATTTTAGTCCCTATTATACTAAAGACTAACGACTTAAGACTAAAGACTAAAGTCTAATTTCCACAGGTTTTATCATATTTTCCGGCCTCAAAATGCGGTCAAGCTGCTCTTTGGTGAGAAGACCATGTTCGAGGACGAGCTCATACACGCCACGACCAGTCTCACTTGCCTCTTTCGCAATCTTTGTCGACTCTTTGTAACCGATAATCGGGTTAAGCATGGTGACAATGCCGATGCTGTTTTCAACCATCCTCCGGCAATGGTCGGCGTTGGCCTCGATACCTTCGATACAAAGCTTCCTCAATGTATCCAAACCATTGGTTAACAAGTGTATAGACTCAAACAAGCTGTATGCGATGACAGGCTCCATCACGTTCAACTCGAGCTGTCCGTTGTCGGAAGCGAGGGTGATGGTGAGTTCGTTGCCGATGATTTTGTAGCAAATCTGGTTCATCACCTCCGGGATGACAGGGTTCACCTTTCCCGGCATGATTGACGAGCCTGGCTGACGTTGTGGCAAGTTGATTTCGTTGAGACCGCATCGCGGACCCGAGCTCATCAGGCGCAAATCGTTGCACATCTTATTGATTTTGATGCACAAACGTTTCATTGCGGCACTATATTGAATCATGCAAGAGGTGGCACTCGTCGCCTCTATGAGGTTGTCGGCGAGGGTGATGTTCCAGCCTGTTATTTTGCGTAAAGCGTTGATACACGCGCCACTATATCCTGGCTTGGAGCAGATACCCGTTCCGATAGCCGTTGCTCCCATGTTGACGACGAGGAACTCGCGTGCAGCCATGTTGATGGTCTTCAGCTCACCGCGTAGTGCTGCGGCAAAGCCGCTGAAAGTCTGTCCGAGCGTCATCGGGACGGCATCTTGAAGCTGAGTACGCCCCATCTTGATGACATTTTTAAACTCTTCGGCTTTCTTTTCGAGAGAGCCTATCAAATCAACAAGATGTGGCAGGAAAGCCTCGTGTTCGAGCACCATGGCGAGATGTATCGCGCACGGATATGCGTCGTTGGTTGACTGTGAAGCGTTGACGATGTCGTTTGGTGAGCAATATTGGTATTCTCCACGATTGTGTCCCATGATTTCAAGGGCGCGGTTGGCTATGACCTCGTTGGCACACATATTGGTGGAAGTGCCAGCTCCGCCTTGAATCATGTCGATCGGGAACTGGTCATGATGCTTGCCTTCGAGAAGCTCATCACAAGCCTGACAGATGGCATCATATTGCTCGCGGCTGATCATCTCGAGCTCATAATTGGCTATGGCGGCAGCTTTTTTCGTCAAAGCCATGCCTTTTATGAAGTTAGGGTAGCTCGACATGAGGTTACCGCTTATGTGGAAATTCTCTATTGCTCTAACAGTCTGTACACCATAAAGCGCATCGGCTGGCACCTGCTTTGGGCCCAGCAAATCGCTCTCTACTCTGAAATTATCCGTAATCATTTCTCAATCAATCAGTTACAAAATCTTTTCAAAATTCAATCAAATAATCTGCAAAGATACGACTAAAATTTGAAACGGATACAAAAATAGTAAAATAATTTACTATAAATTTGTTTACGACATTATTTTCCCCAATTTTCTCTGTCCAGACTTCGATATTGGATAGCTTCGGCGAGGTGTTCTGGCTGTATTTTTTCTGAGCCGGCGAGGTCGGCGATGGTGCGTGAAACCTTAAGGATTCTGTCGCGGGCTCGGGCTGAAAGCCCGAGCCGCTCCATGGCGTTTTTCAGCAAAAGACCGCACTGTTCATCCAAATCGCAATATTTTTGAATCATTTTTGCAGTCATCTGAGCGTTACAATGTATTCCTGGCACATCGGCGAAACGTTGCACCTGAATCATTCGGGCTTTGACGACACGTGCGCGGACGTCGGCACTTTTCTCTCCCGGTTTCTTCTGTGCCAGCTCCTCGTAAGAGATCGGAAACGTCTCAATATGAAGGTCGATGCGGTCAAGCAAAGGCCCTGAAATCCTTGAGAGATACGTCTCCACCTGTCCTGGCTTGCATGTACACTCCTTCGTCGGGTGGTTGTAATAGCCGCACGGACACGGGTTCATGGCCGCCACAAGCATGAAATTCGCCGGAAACTCCACCGTCTGCTTGGCACGTGCTATAGTCACCATACGGTCTTCCATCGGCTGGCGCAGCACTTCAAGAACCTGACGTTTGAATTCCGGCAGCTCATCGAGAAAAAGCACACCGTTATGTGCCAGCGATATCTCACCGGGCTGCGGATAGGTGCCGCCACCAACCAAGCCGACGTACGACGTGGTGTGATGCGGACTTCGGAATGGTCGGGTGCGCATCAGCGAGACACCATGCCCCAGCATACCGACCACAGAGTGAATCTTTGTCGTTTCAAGAGCCTCTTTCAGCGTCATCGGAGGCAAAATCGTCGGTAATCGCTTGGCTAACATGGTCTTACCACTACCTGGCGGACCTATAAGAATCACGTTATGTGAGCCTGCAGCCGCCACTTCGAGAGCACGTTTTATGTTCTCTTGCCCCCGAACATCCGAGAAATCGAAGTCATAGACATTGTCGGTCATCTCCTCTTCAAGGTTCAGTCTTACAGGCTCCAGATGATGAAAACCATTGAAAAAGTTGATTACATCCATGATTGTCTCCACTCCGTACACCTCGATATCTTCCACTACCGCAGCCTCATTGGCATTGGCTTTAGGCACTATCACGCCTTTGAAGCCCTCCTCGGCAGCTTTTATCGCTATCGGCAAGGCTCCTTTTATCGGGTTGATGCTGCCATCAAGCGAAAGCTCACCCATTATTATGTATTTGTCAAGCAAATCGACGCTAACCTGTTCCGTGGCTGCAAGTATTGCTATCGCCAACGGCAGGTCGTAACTCGAGCCCTCCTTACGGATGTCGGCTGGCGCCATGTTGATGGTGATTTTCCGCTTCGGGTACTTTAACCCGTTGTTACTCAACGCCGCTTCTATCCGCTGCTGGCTCTCTTTCACCGCACTGTCGGGCAATCCGACCAGAAAAAACTGCACTCCACGATCACTGTTGACCTCAATGGTTACAGTAATGGCATCAATGCCATTTAAGGCACTTCCAAAAGTTTTTACTAACATAATAGTTGGTTTTTAGTTAATGTTATTGTTATTTATTCCGACCGTCATTTCGAGCGTAACGAAGTGAAGTCGAGAAATCACCGCCACCAGAATTCAGATGCACATGTATTGATTCAATGCCAGTGATTTATTCACCAAAGGTGAATGCTCTTGCTTCGCTCGGGTCTCCATTCCGCTCCGCTTCAGTCGAAATGAGGATACCCTATTTTTTAGGTTTATATCGTGATTTTTGTAAAACATCTTGATAATCAGTAATTTGCATCATTTCATTAAGCATAACATCATTATTCGTCATGAAAGAGCGCACGATTTGCAATCCGAGATAGTCACCCAGTCGTGCAGGCGAGTCGTTGCCAAACGCTGTCGTGAACGGACCGTCGTTGAACAATGCCCGACGATGGTCTAACACATTGTTATACAACATATTATTACCAACAACAGCAGCCCAAACAGCACCCTCGTTATCCTCTGCCCACTCCATCTGCTGCCTTGAATAACCAAGAATCACCGAGTCGGGTAACGAAGGATTCATAGCCTCAATGAAATAAAGCTCTTTGCCATGCTCTACCATCTCGGCGAGGACGCTCTTCTGGTTAATACGGTTGCCGTATGTATGATAATAAAAGGCTTCCGCCAAATCTCTCGTCAACGCAACAGGCTGCATACGCCGTGACTGATACCTCGGAAATCCGATTTGGTCGTAGACTAAGTCGTTGTTACTCAAGTAGAAATCCAGTCCTATCATCACACATTCGTCGTTGATGCTTATCGGACTGTTGTAATAGGAACCCGACACGTAAGTGTATGTCGGCACAGGCTTCCATTCGGGGAAATAATACCTGTAATGCTGATAAACATCTCTCACCTCATCTTCCACAACCCCAATATCAGGAAATGTCTCATCCACTAAATCATTGATTTTCAGCATAAAAGTATCAGTTACAAAGTCTTTCATGTAACCTATTTCCACCTCATTAGGGTTTTCAATCAAAAAATCGCTGAACTGCGGCAGTATCGCACGATACTCCTCCTCGAAATTGGCGGTGTCGATGGCAAAAAGCGCCTTGTTGAACTCTACAATAGTCACCTCTTTCGGCTCCATTTTCTGATATGGCACATTCAGCTTTTTCTTGTAACCCGCTGATTTTGAGCATGATACACACATTATCAGCATCACAAATATCCCAAAACAAAACTTCTTCATACTACAAACTCTAAACTTAAATACTGACTCTCAACTCTCAACTTTAATCTCAGTTGAAATGACATATTGTCTTACCATCTCAAGTGCTGTGATTGAAGCACGTTCGATGTTGTTTCCTCTGTCTTTTCCGAAGTTACAGCGTTTCGACACCACACCATCAGGTCCGGCCACTGCTATCCACACTGTGCCTACCGGGTTCTCTTCTGTCGCTCCGCCTGGTCCGGCCACGCCTGTGGTCGCCACTGCGTAGTCAGTCTTGAGCAAAGCCCTTACACCTGTCGCCATCTGCTCCGCGACTTGTTGACTTACAACGGTATACTTCTCCACATCGGCATGGTTCACACCCAGAACCTCCTCTTTCACTGAGGTTGCATACGACACCACAGTGCCTTTGAAAACCTCCGAGCTGCCTGGTATTGCCGTTATCATCTTCGCTATCGTGCCACCGGTGCAGCTTTCAGCCGATGACAATGTTTTGCCAGCCACCTTGAGTTTCTCCAAAACAGCTTCCGCTATAGGTTTCTCATCGTATCCGAAGATGTATTGTCCGATGATTTTTG
>CADAFC010000083.1 GCA_902787095.1 uncultured Bacteroidia bacterium | reverse complement strand
GCCCAGGATTTCAGGACTTGGGAGCACACTGGTAATTATGCAGGTGATTATCACTTTAGCCAGTGTTATGACATAGTGCAGATGAGCGACGGCAATTTTGTCGTCAGGGAGGCGATTTTCGACAATAATAACAATGACATCGGTTACATGCTCCACAAGATCACTCCGGATGGCGAGCCGATTGACTCTCTTTTTATTGGGTCAAACAGTATCGATGGACTGCATCCGTTGCTTCGCGACCCGTACAACACCAACAGCAACATAATGACTTCGTTCTATGAGGAAAGCGCTAACGGTATTGGCAAAAAATACTATAAGGCGATGTATTTCAACGACGACCTTGAAATTACCGGTGAGGTGGTTGCGGAATACCCTTACACTTTGGAGCTTCCAACCAAGTTCATGGTTGACGGCAACAACGACATTGTATGCCGGACCAAAGTCAGCGACGGGATGTGTCATTTTGTGAAATTGGGGCTTGATGGAGAGATAAAGACTGTTTCTAAACCGATACCGAGCCAAAACACATGGGAGCACCTTATTTGTCATGTTTCCAATGAGCCGTTGTTATACGGGCTCGTGTGGTTTACGCAAAACAACAGGTTGACATTGGAGATTTTGGACTCGGAGTTTAACACCGTCAATCAGAAGACCTTTCTCAAAATTGGTAACTGGTATTGTAACCCTGGACATCCTTATATGCAAGTCTGCGGAATCGGTGACGGACGCTTTGTGCTAAGTTTGTCCTTATACAAAGGGGCGGGCACACAAAGAACAGCTGCGTTGGGTCTAATCGTTATCAACAGCGAGCTGGAGATAGAGAAAGAATACATCTGGGGAGAGTATGACCCCAATACATATCCTTTCAGTAATTTTTATGTTGAAAACAAGTTTGTAAACAATACAATTGTCGCGGCTGCTGAAGGCATATATGTGGTTTGGGAAAACTTCAAGGGCGGCAATGGTCAGGTAAAGAATGCCCTCATGGTGACATATTTTGATATTGACTTGAATCCGGTGTGGAGAACAAACACGTTGCAGGCAAGTGGCACAGAAGAATTTGTAAACTATGGGCTTACATTGACCGATGAAGGCGGTGTTGCGCTCAGCGGCTGGAGAGCGACTCCCGACCAATATTATTATGACTCAAAGGAAATATATGCCATAATGTTTGACAACGACTGGTGGTCTGCGGAGGAAAACACGGCTCCGAGCAACCCGGTTGCAATCTATCCCAACCCTTCAAGCGGCGTTATAAACCTCAGCTTTGCTGAAAACACCGGATGCCAATTGGTCGAGATCTATGCCATCGACGGCCGCCTGCTGCAGTCGCAAATCTCCGATTTCGAGAGAGTGGACATGTCGGGTCTGGAGCCGGGCATATATATAATAAAGGTGCGTCTGGCCGACGGCAGGGAGTATGCAGAAAGAATAGTCAAGGAATAATAAACACACGGACACCTCGTTGTTGATAAAAGGCATCGCATTGGCTATTAATGGATTATATTAGCAATTGCGTGTTTTCTCAAGGTCCTAACGCAATGGGCGGTAGTGGCAGCGGCAACCACGGAAGAATAGGAAGTTGTGAGACATTCAAGTAAGCGACCTCGTCACAAATGATGTCCCGAAATTGAATTCAGAGGTTTATTTGATTAAAAAAACGTAATTCAATCATTAACAATATAAGCAAACCCTCTGCCCTGGTATTTCACCTTCTTGAGGTCACCACGGCGGTTGGCGAGCTTCACAAGGCACTGGTTGATCTTCGATTTCATCTTAGCCTCGTCCATCCCAATACCCATAGCAACGGCCTTCGCCATCGCCTTGTCGTATATCTCCTTGCTCGTGGCAGGCTTGCCGTTCTCTTTTATCACATCAATGATGATATTATCCCATGTCGACAACGGATAAGGCTTGCGCGCGCCAACAGGCCTCACACTCTCAACACTGATGATTTCAGGACTCTCACCCAATAATTTGGTGAGTTCGTCGATTTTTTCATTAAAAAAGTCAATTTTCGCGAGATTTTTTCTCACTTCGGATTTAAACTCCGCAATCAAACCGATAATTTCTTCTTTCGAAAGCTCTCTAGTTTCCATTGCTTTAAAAAATAATTAAACAGTTATAAAAAAAGTATCGCAAAGGTAAGGAATTATTTTGAATATTGTACTATATTTGCAGAAAATATTGAAAAAAATATTATGAAAGAGATTATCAGCTTCCTTAATTTGATAGTTGAAAACAACAACAGACCATGGTTTCAGCAGCATAAAGACTTGTATATCAACGCTCAAGGCCGATTCAACGCCATAGCCGAGCAGATACTGGTCGGGGTGCAGAAATTCGACCCTCTGACACGTGGTCTGACTCTGAAAGACTGCACTTACCGCTTCTATAGGGACACCCGTTTCTCCCCTGACAAGTCTCCATACAAGCGACATTTCGGCTTGTTTATCTGTCCGAACGGCAAAAAATCGGGCTTGGCGGGCTATTATTTCCACGTCGAAGGCGAGGGAGCCGAGTATCTCGGACATCATGGGCTGTACCCGGGAATGTATATGTGCGAGCCTTATATAACAAGGAGTGTGCGCGAGGACATCAGCACCAAGGGCGACGAGTTTGTGAAAGCCTTGAAGAAAGCCAAGAACTTCGACCTCAGCTTAGCCGCGGCATTGAAAAAGGTGCCGAAGGACTACCCTGCCGACCACCCTTACGCCGAATATCTGAAATTGAAGGATTACTGCCTGTTTGAAAGCATACCTGACGACATTTTGTATTCCGACCACCTGGTGGAATGGGTCGTCGACGAGTTCCGCAGCTGCTACGACTTCAACTCGTTTTTGAACCGCGCAGCGCTTTTCGCGATGGAAAACAAATAAATTTTCATCTTTGATGCAGCAAAAACACCTTACTTTCGTTAAGAAGATGTAAAACGGACGAAATGTTAGGATTCAACATTGTTTTGGAAAGAGCAAGAAAAGGACGACAGGAGTCGCTGATGAGGCTGTACGACCTCTGCTGCGGCACAGTGTTCAACGCCTCTTACCGGATAGTGCTGAACGCGCAGGATGCCGAAGAGATAACGCAGGACGCGTTTCTGAAGACATTCGCCAGTCTTGACAGTTTCAACGGCTCGGAACGCGATTTCGTCGCTTTTGTGAAGACGATTGCCATCAACAAGAGCATCGATTTGTTCAGAAAACACAGCCACGAGCCGTTTTACGAGGAAATCGACTACAAGACATCGGATATCAAAGACGACAACGACGATTTTGAGGATTTGCCGATAGAGAAGATAAAGGAGGCGCTTAACAATCTGCCCGACGGCTACCGCCTGACGATAACACTGCGCCTGATCGACGGGATGGAATTCAGCGACATCGCGAAACAAATGGGAATCAAGGAATCGACAGTGCGGTCGCAGTATTCGAGGGGGCTGGAAAAATTAAGAATAACCTGTAGAGGATAAGGCATGCCTTATCCCAACTGGATGAGAAAATATAGAATTATGAATATAGAAGAAAAGATTCGGAACAACAGGGAGGCATTTGACGACATGAAAATGCCGGAAGGCAGCCGAGAGCGGTTTGCGGCGAGGCTGAGCACACGATTGTCATTTCGAGCGCAACGAAGTGGAGTCGAGAAATCCTCTTCAGATGACACGAACAAAAAGGATTTCTCCATTCCGCTCCGCTCCAGTCGAATTGACAAATGGTTGACATTCACCACGATTGCAGCCGCCGCCGTTGCCATTTTATTGGTGATTTTCGGTCTGAACCGATATGGACAAATGTGGAAGGAATCGCCGCAAGTGGCTGATAATAAGGTAGTTGAGATGCGTCAATTTTACGATGAGAAGGTGGAGGAAGCCATCATCAACCTGGAAGACGTGATGGAGAATGTTGACGATTCAACAAAGATGCAAATCAATGCGGTGATACGCGATCTGATGAACATGGGCGACGTTTTCGCCGAGATGGCTCCGCTGCCTGAAGACCGCCAGATGGCAATAACCGAACAGATTTACGACAACAAACTGAGAACTATAGAATTGATTACAGAACAAATTAACAAGTAAAGATTATGAAAAAGATTTTGGTTTTAACAGTCTTGATGTTGGTGGCATTCTTGGCTTTCGCCAACAAATGGAGAGACAACAATCATTACAACTACAGATTTGAGGAGACGAAGACTGTCGAAAAGACTTTCGACGTGGAAGCTTTGCCTGACCTTGTCATGGACGGTATCTACAGCGACTTCATCATCACGACATGGGATCAGCCTCAGATTGATTTCAAGGTGAAAATTACTGTGAAAAGCGACCGTGAAAGCACCGTGAAAAAACTGATGGAAATCATCGATGTGGAATTGAGCCAGAGCTGTAACACAGTGAACGCCAAGACTATATTCAACAACAAGTCAAACAAATCATACAATGCATCTATATCAATCAAATATGTCGTGAGAGTCCCGAAAGACGTGCTGATGAACCTGACGACACGCTACGGCGACATCACCATCGATGAGGTGCGTGAAAAGTTGAAAGCCTCAATAAAATATGGCGATTTCAAGGCCGACAATATGATGATTGACACATTACACAACAATACCATCGAAGTGAAATACGGCAACATCAACATCGACGAGGCGAAGAAGGTATTTATGGATATGTCGTATGGTGACGCCAAAATCAACAAGTGCGACTACGTCAACGCGACTGTGAAATACGGCAAGCTTTTCATCACCGAATTGAATCGCGGGATATTGGAAATCAAATATTCGGATGCCAGAATCGACCAGGCCAACAAAGTCAAGTTCACGAATGTAGGTTATTCGGACGTGAAGCTGAGAAACGTCAAAGACAAGCTGATTGCCGACTTGAAATACTCCGATATGAGCGTCACCATGACGTCATTGGCACCCATAATTGAGATTGATGGCGCATATTCCGACGTGAATTTGTACCTCGATGGGAACGCCTCATTCAACTACAAGCTGGCATCGTCGTACGGCGACATCACTTTCAGGGGCTTCTTCGACGAGAAAAGCATTGGCGGCAACGGCACTTACGGTGATGGCGAGCCCGGACTTCTCGACATCACCACAAAATTCGGCGACGTCGATATTCGTAAAGACAAATGATCTTTTTTTCATACCATGAATTTTTTATGCCGAATTTATTTGTTCGGCATAATTTTTTGTAATTTTGTAACGTTAAATGACAAAAGAAACATATCATTTAAAATGAAACGAGCAATAATACTATTAGCAGCTATAGTGTTGAACATCAACATGTTATTAGCTCAGCACACCATCACTGGAACATTGGCTGACGACACCACCAACGAGCCTTTGATGTTTGTCAACGTCGGTTTGATACGTGCAGCCGACACCGTTTATGTGGCTGGCACAGCGTCGAACGACAAAGGGTTCTTCAAGCTGGAGCACGTGCGCAACGGCCAGTATATCCTACAGATCACGGCTATAGGATATGAGAATTACAAAAACGTGCTGGACGTCACCGACAACATCGATTTGGGCACCATCAAGATGCATGAGGGCGCGGTACGCTTGGACGAGGTCGTGATTGTGGAGAGCAGGCCGCTATTCGCCAATGAAGGCGAGAAAACGCTTTACAACGTGAGCGAGGACCCGTCGATACAGACAGGCACGCTGTCGGACGCCCTACAGAACGCCCCGGGCGTGGAAGTCGACGTGGAAGGCAACATCACCTTGCGAGGCGTCTCATCGGTGGAGATATGGATCAACGGGAAACCGTCGCATCTCAACGAGGAGAACCTCAAGACGTATATTCAGCAGCTGCCGGCAAACGCCATCAAGACCATCGAAGTGATAACCAACCCTTCGGCGCGTTACGCCTCGAAGAGCGACGGCGGCATCATCAACATCGTGACCAACGTCAACGTGCAGAAAAACCAGTTCGTGAGCTTCGGCGTGAGAGGCTCGTCACGTCCCGACGTATCGCCTTGGGTATCATACGTCTACGCCACCGACAAGCTGTCGTTGAACCTCTACCTCAACGGAAATTACCGTTACAACAAAAATGAGAACAACGGCTACAGCTATTCGTTCATGGACAGCGAAATCAACCCCGGTTCGCTCGACACCACCACCACGACGCGCTACAACGGAAGAGGCAAGGACAACAGCTATGGCGGCGGTTTCTTCCTGAATTTCCAATATAACATCGACACAATGAACAACGTCTCTGTGTGGATGGGCGGCTGGCCCAACTGGAGCAACAGCGACAGTTGGCAGGACTACTACCGCAACGAGTACCGCGACAATGAGATTCACGAACGCAACCATTACTATACCATGACCGACGCCTCAGGCAACTTCACGGGTTTCAACGGAGGCGCGGAATACCAGCATCTGTTTAACAAGGAAGGGCATAACATCACCTTCAGCTTGAACGGAGGCTATTGGGGAGGCCATAACAACAGCACCAATGCGAGGACATATTTCAACCCCGACGGCAGCGTGCAGCGACTCTCAGGATACAGGAACAACTATCGCTACGGCGATTTCAACTACGACGCCAACATCGACTACAACCTGCCTTATATCAAAGGTGGCGAGATAGGACTTGGCGTGTCGTATACACACGAGCCCGACAACTATCACATCATTTACGACACCTTGGTATCAGCCGCACAATACGTCAACGACCATCTGAGGACACTCGACCGACTGAGCTGGGACAATGAGTTCGACGCTTACCTCACTATCCAGCAGAAATTCGGCAATTTCGTCATCAAACCTGGTATCAGGATGGAGCTTGCCGACGTGCATTGCAACATGGACGGGTACATGGTGGACCACGAATCGAAACAATACGTCAACTGGAGACCGTCGATTCACATGTCATACAGGACAAAATCGATGCACAATTTCAAGTTTAATTATTCCAGACGCATCAACAATCCGAGCGCGCGCTACCTGACAAACTTCGTTGAATACGAACAGGAGAGCGTCGATTTGGGCAACATGGATTTGAAATCGGTATATACAAATTCCATTGAAGCAGGCTGGACGAAGTTCTTCATGAAATTCGGAAGTGTAGGATTATCAGCGTATTACAGAGACTCAGACGGTGCCATCAACAATGTGACGGAGAACTATTACGACACTGTGTTCTTCCATCGTTGGGTGCGCGCCACCAAGCCTTACAACGTCGATAATTCGTACAATCTCGGTTTTGAAGCGAACATCATGTACCGTCCAACCGGTTTTTTAAACGTCAGATTTTACGCTAATGTGTACGACTCGTACTATTCAACGAAGTTCTATGGACAAAAAGTGGAGAGCGACATGTGGTCGTACAGTCTACGCCTGAACGTGTGGGCAAAGCTATGGAACAAGCTCGAGGTGCATGCTTCAGGTTTTTACCGTTCACCGACGCAGACGCTTTATGCCGAGAGAGAGGCCTCATACGCCATCAACTGTGGCTTGCGAGCCGATTTCTTCGACAAGAAGATGTCGGTACATTTGAATGTGAACGATATTTTCAACTGGAACAGATGGGACAACAACACCAGCAACCCGTACTACATCTCATACAGCTCGTATAAGTTCAACAGCCGCTCTATCAGCGCAGGCGTGACGTTCCGTTTCGGAAAGATGGAACTCGAGAGAAGCGCACGCGAAGGCGGCGAAGACATGGGAGGTGATATGCCGGCAGGAAACGGGAAATAAGTCTTTAGTCTTTAGTCTTTAGTTTTTAGTCTTAAGACATTTGACGTTAGACATTTGACAGACATTAGTAGTTAGACAATTAGACAATGAGAAGATTATTTGTTATAATAGGAATGATTCTCGTTTTTGCGGGATGTGAAAACGAGAAGAAACCGACGCAGACGGTGCAGAAACAGGAGAAGAAGAACGTGGTAGTGCCGGCATTCGTCGGCGACTCGGCTTATTATTTTGTCAAGAGACAATGTTATTTCGGGCCACGTGTGCCAGAGAGCGAGGCACATCAGCAGTGCGCTGACTGGATGATTGAGACGTTGAGAGGCTACGCCGACACGGTGTTTGTGCAGGACTTCAGGACACGAATCTACAACGAGCGCGGCATCGACGGAAAGAACATCATAGCCTCGTTCAACCCCAACGCCAAGAAACGTATCATCGTCGCAGCACATTGGGACTCAAGACCTTACGCCGACAACGACCCTGACGAGTCCAACTGGCAGAAGCCTATCGACGGTGCCAACGACGGTGCCTCGGGCTGCGGCGTGATGATGGAGATGGCACGCGTGATGAAGACGCATCGCATAGCCGACAATATCGGTATCGACTTGATTTTCTTCGACTTGGAAGACTACGGCGCCCCGAAATGGGCTGACGAGAGCCTACACACCGACCTCGCATGGGGTCTCGGCTCACAATACTGGTCGAAGAAGCCGCATGT
>CADAFC010000082.1 GCA_902787095.1 uncultured Bacteroidia bacterium | reverse complement strand
ACCGCCGACGAGGTCGAGATTGAGAAATCTAACATCGTGCTCGTGGGCGAGACAGGAACAGGTAAGACCTTGTTAGCCAAGACGATAGCCCGCATGTTGCATGTGCCGTTCGCCATCGCCGACGCCACCGTGCTCACCGAAGCCGGCTACGTTGGCGAAGACGTCGAAAACATACTCGTGAAACTGCTCCAGGCCGCTGACTACGACGTGGCAGCAGCCGAAAAAGGCATCGTCTTCATCGACGAGATAGACAAGATAGCCCGCAAAGGCGACAACCCAAGCATCACACGCGACGTGTCGGGCGAGGGCGTGCAGCAAGCTATGCTTAAGCTGCTCGAAGGCACCGTCGTCAACGTGCCACCACAAGGAGGCAGAAAACACCCGGAACAGAAGATGATACAAGTCAACACAAAAGACATCCTCTTCATCGCCGGCGGTGCCTTCGACGGCATCGACAAGATAATCGCCAACCGCGTGGGCACCAACGCCATAGGCTACGGCTCCGACCTCAAGAAACAAATCGACCGCGACAACATGCTTCAGTATATCGCCCCAAGCGACCTGAAGAAATTCGGTCTCATCCCCGAAATAATCGGCCGTTTCCCGATCTTGACATACCTCAACCCACTCGACAGAGAAACACTCAAACGCATCCTCACCGAGCCAAAGAACGCTATCACCAAGCAGTTTGCCAAGCTGTTCGGAATGGATGACATCACATTGACAATCAAGGAAGAAGTGCTTGACTTCATCGTCGACAAGAGCATAGAATTCAAACTCGGCGCACGCGGTCTGCGCTCCATCCTTGAAGCCATCCTCAACGACGCCATGTTCGACATGCCATCAGCCGACGAAAAAGAACTTGTAGTCGACCTCAACTACGCCAAAGAAAAGTTTGAGAAATCAAAGATCAACGAATTAAATGCTGGCTGAAGGTTAAAAGAGTAAAGTTAAAAGTCTTTTAACATTTATCTGTTATCTTTTAACTATTTTCCTCTTCCTTGAATCACAATAAGAACAGTGTAAATCAAGATCTTGAGATCCACAGCGAGGTTCATGTTTTCGATGTAAAGGATATCGTATTTCAGTCGCTCCACCATCTCATCGACAGTTGAGGCATAACCGAACTTCACCTCACCCCAGCTTGTGATGCCAGGTTTTATCTTGAGAAGCATCCTGTAATGCGGAGCCTTTTGCACAATCTGGTCGATATAATACTGACGCTCAGGACGATAGCCCACTATCGACATCTTGCCGCCAAGGACTGTGAAGAACTGAGGAATCTCATCCAAGCGCACCTTTCTCATGAATTTGCCCCACTTGGTGATACGCGGGTCATCGTCTTTCGAGAGCTGCGGCCCCATATCCTCCGCGTTGACATACATACTCCTGAATTTCAACATGTTAAACGGCTCGCCATGCTGACCGATACGCTCCTGTTTGTAGAAAATAGGACCTGGAGACGAGCGTTTCACCATGATGGCTGTAAATATGTAAATCGGTGATAGTAAAATGATTACGAGCAACGACACCACAACATCGAACACTCGTTTTGTAACCTGCTGCCATACAGGCATAGGCTCCGGCGTGATCTGAATCAACGAGGCGTGCCAGATACCCTCCTGCTTCACCGCACCGAACACGAACTCGTGCATCAACGGTATGATTTTCACCGTCACATCAATGTTCTCAAGCATCACCAAAAGACGGTCGATAGTCTCGGTCTCAGAACGCTCAATGGCAATGATAACCTCTTCAATATCATGGTCTTTGATGACCTGAACCATGTCTTTGTAGTTGCCAAGATGCGGGATATACTTTTCGACTTTATAGATATCTTTATCAAATACATTGACAAAACCCACAATGATATTTCCCGACGAGAACCTCTGTCCTGTTATCTCCTTATAAATCTTACAGGCGTTGCCGTTGCTACCGATAATCAAAGTGTTATAACCAATCTCACCACGGTGTATCTTATTGGCCGTGACAGAGGTTATGGCAAGTCGTCCGATGTATGTCAGCATAAACTGCAACAGGAACAATATCGAGAATAAGGTATAATAAATCTTGTAATTGGTGATGTGATCGTCAAGAATGATTGCAAAAAACAGCACTATCGCACCAATCAGTGTCGTCAGGAAAGTCTGCCCCAGCTCACGAACACGCGATTTGAAATACACTTTCTGGTAAGAGCCTGCGAGCATATAAAGCAGCAGCCATGCCAGCGGAATCACGATGATGCCGACCCAGAAGTTCTTATCGTCAAAAATCACATTGAAATTAGCATGAAAACCATCTGGCTCCATCGTCTTCCTGAAGCAGAAGAAGATCAACCAGGTCACAACAGATGCGATCCAATCCCACAAGACATATTTAAAAGTCTGCTTTTTCTTATTAATCTTCCTACTCAAGATAAATCAGTTTTAATTGTCAAGATAAATCAGTTTCAAATTGTCGAAATAGAAATTCGTGGTATCAGCTTCGCCCTGGTAACCTCTGAAATAGAACTTCACATATTCCGCATTGAAATTCTCAGTGATTGTAGGGCTGAAGTTAATATAAACCTTTTTCCAGGCGTCTGTCGCTTTCAAGTAATACAGTTCTTTGTCCATGATGCCGCTCTGCGGTGAATTAATATACATGCCGACCAGGAAATCTTTGTCGCATTTGTAATCCATCTCAAGCATGACATAGTTTCCCACTGCTGGCAGGTTTCTGAGCTCTTTGCTCGCAATATCAAACATATTGATACTGTCAGTAAGTTGCACACGTCCCGACCTGTAATGATTCAACGTGTCATTCGGGTCAAGCCATGCATTCGGGTTATTCCTATGACTTATCTGTTTGATTTTCGTCTTGCTGTGTACGGTGCTGTCAAGCTTGATATTGTTGACATCCTCAAAATCTTCCATAGCCTCACGTTTGAAACGCAGCTGTGTGCTGTCAATACTGTAATAAACCGTCGATGGCCTTACGGTATCGACAGTTCCAGGTGTCAGCGTCCTTGTTATAACGTATGGCTTGTAAAACGGATACTCAACTCTTGTGGACGACATACCGTTCAACTTTATGCCCGGATAAATCTGAAGCCTATGTGTGTCTTTCGCCAAAATCGGCACCATGACATAATCTCCATCAGAATGTGGCTGTATCTCATAGCAGCCCAACAAGTTGCCGTCGACATACACCCAAGCGTCGGTGATTGCATGTGTGGCGGCACCGTAAATGAGATAATTGGTGGTAAAAGTCCACGGCTCCACACGCAGATACGCCGGTATCTCCTGACTTCCTTTGAATTTATTACAAGAGAATAGGACCAAAACGATTATACAAACTGACAAATAGCGAAAAATTTTCATAGGCTGCTATTTTTTAACCCAAACGTCATTTAATACAATTTATTGTATTATCTCAAATGTTTTTTCATCTGGCCTTCATGTTTTTTTATCTCGTCGAGAATCATGTAGGCTGTCTTCAGCACTTTCACGCCATCCTCAATGGTGACAGGCGGTTCGGTGTCGGTCACGATGGCATCGTGGAAACGCTCGAGCTCGGTCTTTATCGCGTTTATCTGATTGATTTCCAATTCCTCGACTGATATTTTCTTGCTTGAGCCATCAGGCAAGTCGATTGTCATGTCGAACGGGCCAGGCACACCTTGCACATCTTCCACTCTCACGACCTCGGCTTTTTTCTCCATGAAATCCATTGTGATGTATGCTCCCTGCTGGAAGATACGGAATTTACGCATGTTTTTCAACGAGATACGGCTCGTGGTGAGGTTGGCTATGGCTCCATTTTCAAACTCGATTCTCGCATTGATGATATCTGGCGTCGGACTCACTATCGACACTCCGTTGGCATTGATAGACTTTATTGGCGATTTCACAATGGTGATAAGTATGTCGATGTCGTGCACCGTGAGGTCGAGCACCACCGGCACGTCGCAGCCACGCGGGTTGTACAATGCCAGACGATGCACTTCGATGAACACCGGGTCTTGGATGTGCGGCTCGGCGGCGATAAACGCGGGGTTGAAACGCTCCACATGACCCACCTGCACCTTCACCTTGGCCTTCCTTGCCATGTCGATGAGCTTGTTGGCCTCCTCCACCGTCGCCACAATAGGCTTCTCGATAAACACGTTCTTGCCTTTGGCTATGGCTTTCGACGCGCACTCAAAATGTGCTATTGTAGGAGTTACAATATCTACAACATCAACAGAATCAATAAGTTCGTCAATAGATTTATAGTTTTTCACGCCAGCCTCATCAGCCACTCTCTTCGCGGTGTTCTCATCCTGATCGTAAAAGCCGACCAGCTCATATTTTTCTATTTGCTTGATGCAGTTGATATGGATTTTTCCGAGATGTCCTGCACCTAAAACTCCGATTTTTAACATAGACAAAATTTTTGCAAAGATAGTAAATTTTTGTATTTTTGTAACATAAATTTTTAATATGCAGGAAGACAATTTCAGACACAAAGGCATGCGCCAACATTTGGTGCAAGAGCTTGAAAATAAAGGCATTACCGATGCCAACGTACTTAATGCGATAGGTGCGGTGCCACGTCATGTCTTCCTCGACTCGTCGTTTGTGGAGTTCGCCTACCAGGACCAGGCTTTCCCCATAGGCTCGGGCCAGACGATCTCACAGCCGCTCACTGTGGCGATGCAGAGCCAGCTGCTCAACGTCAGCCGCGGCATGAAAGTGCTCGAAATCGGCACCGGCTCGGGCTACCAGTCTTGTATCCTCGGCCACATGGGCGCGAAGGTGTTCACAATAGAACGCCAACGTAACCTGTATTTCAAGACGAAACATCTGCTCGCGGAGTTTCCTTACCGTATCAACACATTTTTAGGCGACGGATACAAAGGCTTGCCCACCTACAGCCCTTTCGACAGGATAATCATCACCGCTGGAGCGCCAGAGATACCGCAAGACCTTGTAAATCAACTGAAAACAGGCGGCATCATGGTGATACCACTCAACGAGAAGATGCTGCGACTCACCAAACTAAACGACGGCACGCTGAAACGCGAGGAGTTCGGCGACTGCAAATTTGTCCCGATGCTGAAAAATATAGGGAACGACTAGAATGTTTTAAGTTATTAGAAGTTACATCAAGAGTAAGGTTATTTTACCTTGAATTTTAAGTATTTGATGGTCAACCCCTGTTTCAGCCACATCGACTCGTAATAGGTGCGGATATTCTTCACCTCGAGCTCGTCGTCGTTGGCGTAAAGGTCAGTATAGTTGTAAACTATAGGATAACCTGCCTCTTTCACGACATCCAAGGTAAAGTCGTATAGCAGGTCGCTGTCGGTTTTGAGGTTGATATAGCTGTCGTTTTTCAAGAACGTCTTATATCTTTCAAGATATATCGGTGCTGTCAGACGTTTGCGTGCCTTCAGAATCTGCGGGTCAGGGAAGGTTATCCATATCTCGTCGACCTCGTTCTCGCCGAAGAAATGCTCTATCAGCTCGATGCGGGTGCGCACAAATGCCACGTTTTTCAGACCTTCAGCTATGCCTTGCTTCAGTCCGACCCACATCCTCGCGCCTTTGATGTCCACCCCGATGTAATTGATGTCGGGATGTGCCTTCGCCAAACCGATGGTATACTCACCTTTTCCGCAGCCCAACTCAAGCACAATGGGGTTGTCGTTGCCGAAAAACTCATGCCAACGGCCTTTCAGAGGGAAACCCTCCTCCTTGATGCGCTCGAATGAATACTCAAAAAGATTGTCAAAAGTCTTGCATTCGGCAAAACGCTCGAGTTTGTTTTTCTTTCCCACGACAATTATATTTTACGCAACAGCCAAGCGGCTTCGTTATATTCTTTCTTTATGATTTCCAATCGTTTAAGAGCGATGTCATAGCCCATCACCGTCTCGTATGCGACACGGATGTTGCCTTTTTTGTTCCTCGGAAGTGCCACTGCGTCGTCGAAACCTTGTTTCTTGAACTTCTCAATGCATCTTTGTGCATCGGCATCGTTTGTCAAAGAGCTGCCGACTATGTAATAGACTCGGCTATCAACAGGCTTAACTTGCTGATAATTAAGCGGTTCGATATATTTCACATCACAATTGCAATCAATTACCGAGGCTTTGATAGACACCAGGACGTCAACTTCCACGAACTCTCTGTTACCGATGGCCTCGCCTAAATGCTTGGCAATGTATTCATTAGGTGATGAATAGAAGAACGGGTTCCATGATGCGAAGTTGGAGTCTTTTTTGTCGGTTCCCCATCCGAGAAGCACCAAAATCATGGCAATCATCATGGAATAAGCTGCTGCGCGGAACCACTTGTAGTTATGACGGTTCACGCGATGTGGCTGCGGCTCGCTGGTCTCCTCTTGCACTGTTATCAGAGTGTTTTTAGCCTTCTGTTCTGCCGCAATCTTATTGGCAAGATTATGATATGTCTCTTTTCTGTAGACTGGCTGCGCCTTGATTGTGCTCAAGCCGAACGAGTCACCCAAGAGATTGGTGTCGTCATCAAACTGGATGATATAATTTCTGTCAGACACTCGTGTCAACACACCCATTCCGTCGAGGCGCAGTGCGCCGCTGACTTCCAGCACTGCGAGGCTATGCATGGCGAATTCGTGCACCATCACGGCAGCTTTCGTCGTCGTGATGTCCATACGCTCCGCCAGATAGCCGATAAACAGTCCGTCGTCGGTGACAATCTGTCCGTTGAATGCCACCTCCTTCGAAGGCGGTGTCAGCCTGCCGGTGACATAATCGAGCATGGCGGGCATCTCCTTCGTGATAAACGCCCCCAGCTCAGGCACGATGACACATTCGTGGTCAAGCAATAATTCCGATAAACACTTAATTATCATTCTGTAAATATTTTTTCAATTTTTACAATATCCTCGGGCACATCCACCGAATAGCTCTCAAATTCAGTCACTCCCATCCTAACGGTGTATCCGTTTTCAAGCCAGCGCAGCTGCTCCAGCGACTCCGCAAGCTCCAGCCCCGACTGCGGAAGCGCTGAGACCTCTTTCAAGACATCAGTCTTATACGCATAAATGCCAATGTGCTTATAAAAAGTTCGTTCCACCTGATTTCTCAGATAAGGTATGGCAAACCTGCTGAAATACAACGCTTTACCGTTTTTGTCGAACACCACTTTCACTGCATTAGGGCTCTTCAGCTCATCATCATCATGAACTGGCTTGCACAACGATGCCAATGGCGTGTCCTTATCGGAAATCAGATCCGCTATCTGATTGATTTGCAATGGGTTGATATATGGCTCATCGCCTTGAATGTTAATCACCGCATCAAAGCCTGCGCCAATTTTGTCAACCACCTCGCGACATCTGTCGGTGCCGCTCTTATGATTTGTCGACGTCATCACCGCCTTGCCACCGAACCCGACCACGGCGTTGAATATACGCTCATCGTCAGTAGCCACAACCACTTCCGCAAGTTTATCAGCCTTTTTTGCCTGCTCATATACTCTCTGAATCATCATCTTTCCGTTGATGAGTGCCAGAGGCTTGCCCTCAAAACGGGTCGAGCCGTATCGTGCCGGTATGATACCTAATATCTTCATAATCAGAACAATCCGTTTAATGATGCGTTAATGTCGTCAATCACGAGACTCAAATCCTCAGGTTTCTCCAAATCGATGTTGTCGCTCTCGATGATCAAAAGTTTTCCCTTGTTATAGTTGGCGATCCAGTTCTCGTAGCGTTTGTTCAGGGCTTTCAGATAATCCAGACGTATCGACTGCTCGTAGTCGCGGTTGCGTTTCTGAATCTGACGCACCAATGTGGGGACGCTGGCACGCAGATATATCAGAAGGTCCGGAGCCTGGAGGAACGAGCTCATAAGCTCGAAAAGTGCCTGATAATTCTCGTAGTCGCGTGTCTCCATCAGACCCATATCATACAAGTTAGCCGCGAAAATATAAGCATCTTCGTAGATAGTTCGGTCCTGGATGATATTGTCGCCGCTCTTGCGTATCTCCATCACCTGACGGAAACGGCTGTTAAGGAAATATATCTGCAGATTGAACGACCAGCGCTTCATATCTTCATAAAAACTCTCCAGATACGGATTGTTGTCAACCTCCTCGAAATGAGGCTTCCATCCGAAATGCTTTGATAACAAACGAGTTAATGTCGTCTTACCAGAGCCGATATTTCCAGCTATAGCAATATGCATAGTAAACCAAATTTTTCGCTAAATTACGAAAAATAATTGAAAACATAACAAAAAAAATAAAAAATATTATATCATCAAAAGAGAAACCCAACAAATCTCTCTAAAGACTAAAGACTAAAGACTACTTCGGAGCTTTAACCACGAAATAGCTTCCTATTGTCGCGAAAATGATATTGGGGAGCCACCCTGCCATGAATGGCGAGATGACGCCGGAGATGGCAAAAACCCTGAAGAATTCCAGAAATAGTATGTACGCGAACGCTATCGTGATGCCTATT
>CADAFC010000081.1 GCA_902787095.1 uncultured Bacteroidia bacterium | reverse complement strand
ATGCTTATACCTTCGCTACCACCCCTGCCAACCTCGGCGACGCTGGTACGGACTATGGTATGGTGAAGGCCTATGCCAATGGCATCCTCTTCGACGGCACATACTATGTGCCATCAACGGGCAACATCAGCCGCACAGTGGAAGGCTACGGCGACGAAACAGGCAAGTGGGCATTCATCGCTTCACCTGTCAATAGTAATATCAATCCAGCAACAGTCACTAACCTCATAGGAACTCAAATTCAGACCGAACCGGCGTTGTACGATTACGACCTGTTCCGTCTCAATTCAGTAAATAATCAATGGGAAAACTACGTACAGCACACTGCAGGCTTCAACCTCACAAACGGTAAAGGATACCTCTACGCCACCAAGGAAACGAAAACATTGGTGTTCCTCAACACGTTCAACATGGAAAACGAGAAGACAGTCGGACTCAGCGAAGGCTTCAACCTCGCTGGTAACCCGTTCGTCGTTGACGCCTACGCAAGCAGAAGCTACTACAGGATGAATGCAGAAGGCACAGATATCGAAGTAATTGAGAACTATGCTGCAACCACAATACCAGTCTGCACTGGCGTTGTGGTGAGAGCTACCGGCCCATACGAGAGCATCACATTCAGCACAGAGGCACCTGTAACATCGACAGGCAATAACGGCAACCTCCAGATGACACTGACAAAAGCAGGTGCAAGAAACGATGCCTTCCAAGACAAGGCCATCGTGAGCTTCAACGAAGGCAGCGAACTCGAGAAGTTCGTCTTCAATGAGAATCATGCCAAGCTGTATATCCCTCAATATGGTGAAGATTATGCAATCGCTTCATCAGAGATGACCGGCGAGATTCCTCTGAATTTCAAAACTAACGAAACCGGCCGCTACACCATCGGCTTCAACTTCGAAAATGTCAAGGGCGTGAGAATCCAGATCGTCGATAAGTTGGAAGATATCATCATCGACCTCAACGCCAACGACAGCTACACCTTTATGGGATCGACAGTCGATCGCAGCGACAGGTTCACTTTGGTGTTCACTCAAGTTGAAACCGACGGTATCTTCGCCTACCAGAACGGCGACGACATCATCGTCAGCGGCAACGGCGAACTACAGGTGTTCGACGTGATGGGCCGCATGGTAATGACCCAGCACATCAACGGCGTAGGGACGTTGCGCGCCGCGTCCGTACAAACGGGTGTTTACATTCTCAGATTAAATGGAAAGTCACAGAAAATTGTTATCAAATAAATACCCAACCCGTCATTTCGACCGAAGTGGAAAAATCTTCTTTCTCCGATGACATGTGAAAAATAGGATTTCTCGACAAGCTCGAAATGACAAAAAGAAAGGAAATATATATGAAAAAGATATTATTCGCAATAGCATTGACAATCACTTTGGGATTTACCGCCAACGCGCAGTTTAACAACACCGACGCTTTCTTCAACGACTGGGATGTAAGCGACCGTTTTGCAGAGGATGGCTTCAGCTTTGTGTTGCCTGCCAGCCACGGCTTTGGTGAGGACACCCCGTCAGCCCCAGTGGGCAGCGGCCTTCTCATCTTAACCGCCCTCGGCACCGCCTACGCCTTGAAGAAAAAACGTGAAAAATAATCACATAAGAAAAAATCCCTTGAAAATGCAAGTATTTTCAAGGGATTTACTTTTCAAATTCGTACCCAGGGCCGGGATCGAACCGGCACGAGTGTTACCTCATCGGTTTTTGAGACCGACGCGTCTACCAATTCCGCCACCTAGGCATACGTTTTCAAAGAACTTATTTTTTCGGCTGCAAAATTAATACATTTTTTGTTACACGCAACATTTTTTTTTATATTTTTGCACCCGAAAAATTAAACAGACAAAATTTGAACTATGCAAGAGCCCATTGTATCAATCTTTTCAGGCAGAGCCACGAAATATTTGGCAGATCAAATCGCCAAATATTATGGCAATCCACTCGGAACATGTAACGTGACGGTGTTCTCTGACGGAGAATTTCAGCCAAGTTTTGAGGAAAACTTACGCGGAAGAGACGTGTTTTTGATTCAGTCGACCTTCCCGCCGACAGAAAACCTCATGGAACTTTTGATGATGGTTGACGCTGCGAAACGCGCTTCAGCACGCCGCATCATCGCTGTCATCCCTTACTTCGGATTTGCCCGTCAGGACAGAAAAGACCGTCCGCGTATCAGCATCGCCGCCAAGTTGGTCGCCAACCTCCTCCAGGTCGCAGGTGTCACACGCGTCATCACGATGGACATCCACGCCGACCAGATTCAGGGTTTCTTCGACATCCCGGTCGACAACCTCTATGCATCGAAGATTTTTGTACCTTATATAAAGAGCCTCAACCTGAAAGACCCGATTATGGCATCACCCGACGCCGGCGGCACACGTCGCGCATCATCGTATGCCAAGATGCTCGGCACCGTGTTCTGCATCTGCCACAAACAGCGCTCGAAACCGAATGAGATCGAGAAAATGATGCTCATCGGCGACGTTAAAGACCGCGACGTCATCCTCCTCGACGACATCATCGACACAGCAGGCACCATCACCAGAGCAGGCCAGCTGCTGAAAGACAACGGTGCACGCAGCGTCCGCGCCTTCGCGACACACCCGATATTCTCAGGCTCAGCAATGGAGAAAATCGACAACTCGGTGTTCGACGAAGTGGTCGTCACCGACACCATCCCGCTGAAGAACCCAAGCAAGAAGATCCACGTGCTCTCAACAGCCGAGCTCTTCGCTGAGGTCATCAAAAAAGTGGAAAACTATGAGTCATTGAGCGAATTTTTCAACGCCAAATAGTAAAGACGCACGGCCGTGCGTCTCAACAGTATTAATATTGTATAACAATTAAAAACTAACAAAAAATGAATTCAGTATCATTGAGCGGTTCTCTTCGCGAGAACGTAGGGAAAAAAGATGCTAAAGCATTGCGCGCAAAAGGTCTCGTACCATGCGTCATTTACGGTAACAACATCGAACAGGTGAAGTTTGCAACAGATGCAAGAAGCTTCAAGAAGATTCTTTACACACCTGAGACCTTGATCATCGACTTCGAAATCAACGGTAAAGTTTACCACACAATCCTCCAAGACATTCAGTATCATCCTGTTACTGACGAGGTTCTTCACGCCGACTTCCTCGATGTCAACGAAGACAACCCGATCACTGTCATGCTTCCTATCCGCACCCAGGGCACATGCCCAGGCGTTATGCGTGGTGGCCGCATGAACATGAACCTCTCGAAACTCAAAGTCCGTGGCTATGTCAACGACCTTCCGGATAACATCATCGTCGACGTGACAAAGCTCCAGATGAACCAGTCAATCAAGGTGAAAGACCTCAACCTCGAAAAGATGACCGTCCTCGTGGCCGAAAACACTATCGTGGTCGATGTCAAAGCTCCTCGTAACGCAGCAGCAGAGGAAGAGACTGAAGAGGCAGCTCCAGCAGAAGGCGCAGCAGCACCGGCAGCAGAAGCAAAATAATGTAAATTTCAAGAAATTTATAAGTAAAAAGCCTTCGTATGAAGGCTTTTTTTTATTTTTGCAGCATGAAATACTTGATTGCTTGTTTGGGAAACATCGGAGCCGAGTACGCCAACACGCGTCACAACATCGGTTTCATGGTCGCCGACCATCTGGCGAAAGACCTCGAGTGCACATTCACCACCAGCCGTTTGGCGATGGTGTCGGAGATGAAACACAAAGGCCGCCAGATGATCGTCATCAAGCCCACCACATATATGAACCTCTCCGGCAAAGCCGTGAAATACTGGGCTACACAAGAAAAAATCCCGATTGAGAACATCCTGGTGGTGTGCGACGACCTCGCCTTGCCGACCGGCACGTTGCGAATGAAGAAAAAAGGCAGCGACGGCGGTCATAACGGACTGAAAAACATCATCGAGGCGCTCGGAAGCAGCGAGTTCTGCCGCCTGCGCATCGGCATCGGCAACGACTACGCCAAAGGCAAACAGATTGACTATGTCATAGGCGAATGGAAACAGTCGGAAATCGATGAGATCCAGCCACGACTTGATGTAGCGGTAGAAATGATTAAGAGTTTCGTCGCAATTGGCCCCGATTTGACAATGAATCAATATAATAACAAATAACATGAAAAAACTCGTAATTCTCTCAGGAGCAGGCATCAGCGCAGAGTCAGGAATCTCAACATTCAGAGACGCAGGCGGGCTGTGGGACAAATACCCTGTGATGCAGGTCGCCTCAATAGAAGGCTACGAAGCTAATCCTGAACTGGTGATCAATTTCTACAACGAACGCCGCAAACAGCTGCTCGAGGTGCAACCAAACCAAGGTCACTTGCTCTGCGCCGAGCTTGAGAAATATTTTGACGTCACCGTGGTGACGCAAAACGTTGACAATCTCCACGAAAGAGCCGGCAGCCACCATATCATCCATCTTCATGGCGAGCTGACAAAAGTTTGCTCAAGCTATAATCCGAATGACCCTCGCTACATCCGCGAGCTGAAACCCGAGGAGTTTGAGGTGAAAATGGGCGACAAAGCCGGTGACGGCAGCCAGCTGCGACCGTTCATAGTGTGGTTCGGCGAGTCAGTGCCTGAAATCGAGACAGCAGTACGATATGTGGAACAAGCCGACATCTTCGTCATCATCGGGACCTCGATGAACGTGTATCCGGCAGCAAGCCTGCTGTATTACGTCCCATCCAACGCCGACGTCTATCTCATTGATCCTAAAGACGTTAACATCAACACACGCCGTCCTATCACCCATATCAAAAAAGGTGCCGGCGAAGGAATGAAGGAGCTTTTACAGTCATTAGTCTCTAGTCTTTAGTCGCTAGTCATTAGTTCAGATTACTAAAGACTAAAAACTAAAGACTAAAGACTAAAAACTTCGCTTCATCTCATTAAGCACGATCCTCAGTTCGCCCCACGAGTACTCATCGCCGAGCACGTCTTTTGCCGCTCCGAGCGATGAGTCCTGTGTTTCGGTGAAGTATTCAAGGATGTTTTCATAATGCTCCTCGCTCATGAAATCTTTGGCGTCGGCATAGCCTTTCAGCACGAGCTCCGCCACATGCTGCTCTATCGTTGACCGCGCCATGCTTCGTTTCGCAGCTATTTCATCAATCGAGAGGCCTTCTTCTATCAGTTCTTTAGTACGCGACACCGAAGCGCCAAGGTCAAGTTCCTCTTTCGACTCCTCGTCATCAAAGTCTTGTTTTTTAAACCCTTGATGCTCAAGCACTATATTCAAAATATCGGCTCCGAAACGCTGCAATCGCGTCGCTCCGATCTTCGACAGCGACTTGAGCTCTTTCACGGTGGTCGGTTTCTGTTCCGCAATAGCCGTCAACGTGGTTGTCGGTATGACTTTCGTCTCTGCAACGTCAAGAGCGTCAGCCACTTGCTCACGCCACGCCACCAATGCCTTGAACAGTTTCATGTCGTCGCGCGAAAGCTGTTTGCGAGTTAACTTAGCCTTCTTTTTCTTTCCAAGTTCCTCAGCCTCAACGATTTTCTTGTTTTTGGTCGCAAGATAACCCTTCATCTCGAAGCCACCCAAACATACCTCAAGACACGCTTTTTTCACATACAAATCCGAATGGAAAGTGTCCAGCTCCTTCTTAATGTTGTCGTTAACGGCTTTGTTGTCGGTCTCAAAAGGCAATTCCAAAATCTCGTCCAATGCCGACAGTTTATCCAAGAAGTACGAGCATCCTTTTTTGATTCTTTCCTGAAGCTGTATATTATTGTTTATCTGGAAGTTATCATTCAAAATACCGCCAATCTGACGCTTGAATCTATCCGAGACCTCCACCACTTCCTCATGGAACTTCTGCCCTTTCGGCGCCACTTTCTCGCTCACAACAGACTCAAAACTGCCTTTGTTGGCGAAGACCACCTTTCTTATGCCGTTCAAATCGCCCTCAAGGTCGAGAAAATCAATGAGTTCGAACAGCATCTGCGACTCGTACAGTTTCTTGTTGTATTCAAACTGCTCATCGTCAGGCTCTCTCGAAGGCAGATTTGCTACAAACTGATTGATTGTCAAGTCGTTAAACAAGCCTCTCTGCGACAGTTTCGCCTTCAAGACGAGTCCATCGAGCGAGGTGCAGCGGCTCAGAGCCACATAAATCTGTCCGTGTGTGAACGCCAGACTCGCGTCAAGAATCAGTCTGTCGAATGTCAGTCCCTGGCTCTTGTGAATCGTTATCGCCCACGCGAGTTTCAGCGGTATCTGCGTGAAGCTTCCCACTTCTTTTTCCTCTATCTCTTTGGTCTCCTCATTGATGCTGTACTCGAAATTCTGCCATGTCACAGGTTTCACCTCAATCACCTCGTCGCCACATTTCACTTCAAGTCCGCTTACCTCGTCATAGCTCACAATCCGCCCGATTTTTCCGTTGAAATATTGTTTTTCAGCTGAGGGGTCGTTCTTTACGAACATCACTTGAGCACCTATCTTTAGTTCGAGCTCTAATTTGGTCGGATAAGAAGTCTCCGGAAAGTTGCCAAACACCTTTGCTGTAAACTTCAACGATTTGGTTTTCAACGAATTAAGTTTGCTCTCGTTTATCTCATCCACTTGACGGTTGTGTGTC
Source organism: uncultured Bacteroidia bacterium (assembly GCA_902787095.1). Taxonomy (GTDB): domain Bacteria; phylum Bacteroidota; class Bacteroidia; order Bacteroidales; family F082; genus Limimorpha. The sequence goes on along the minus strand of CADAFC010000081.1, from coordinate 1,877 downwards.
ATCAAGGTGATGTAGCCGGCGTCCTCGTCGGGTTCGAAATCAGGATGATAGTGGCTGTTTAAGATGTTCAGACTCTCAATGTCGAGGCGGTTGTTGCGCACCTTGTTTAATATATCAATAAACTGTCGGTCCTCTTGACGATAGATATGTTCCAGTTCAATACAGCAGTACGGTGTCTTCGTAAGCACATGACTGTCAAAGAAATACACCGACTTATAATAGTCCTGCAGCAGTGCCCATTCCTCTTGTTTTGCCACAGGTGCAAGCTGGTGGATGTCGCCTATCATCAGCACCTGCACGCCACCGAAAGGTTTCTCGTTGTGTCTCACACGTCTCATCACTGCGTCGACGGCATCGAGGAGGTCGGCGCGCACCATCGATATCTCGTCAATCACCAGCAGTTCCAGCGAGCGGATGATTTTCAATTTCTGTGCCGAAAACTTCTGATATTGAACCGCCGATGCGCGACGTATCATGTCGGAATTGCCAGATAATACTGCGTCATCGGGAACTTGAGGTCCGAACTCCAACTGAAAAAACGAATGTATTGTCTGCCCTCCCGCGTTGATGGCGGCGACACCAGTCGGCGCCAGAATCACCATTCGTTTTGTGGGATTCTCAGCCAGGCCTCGCAAAAACGTGGTCTTTCCAGTGCCTGCTTTTCCAGTCAGAAATATATTCATATTGGTATAACGGACGAATTTATCGACCATCTCCAACTTAGCATTCTCTATCTTATTCGCCTGCATATCAATTTTTTTAAATAAACAATTCTGCTGCAATGCCGTCAGCGAACAGCATACCGTCGTCATTGAGGATGTATTTGGAACCTTTTTGATATATTTTTTCCACGGCTATATACCGTTTTATCTTTTTTTCAAACCTCTCGGAACACTCAATTCCAAAGTTTTCCCGAATATGATTCACATCAACGCCCCACATTGTCCGAAGCGATATCATGATATACTCATTGTAGCGGTCATCGATTGTAAGTTCTTCTTTTTCAAAGGAATAGTCATCACAATAATCCTTCACGCTCGCCACGTTCCACTGACGCGAGACCACATCAAACGAGTGTGCCGAAGGCCCCAAACCGAGGTATTTCTCGCCTTTCCAATAAATGCAATTATGCTTTGAATAATGTCCGGAACGAGCGAAATTGCTTATCTCATAATGTTCAAAGCCTTGATTTTCAGCCAATTCCACGAGGATTTTGTATTGTCGGACCACCGCATCCTCATCCACAGGAGCCGCTGCACCATTATTAATACGCTGCCCAAGCGCAGTCTTCTCCTCCACTGTCAACGCATACGCTGACAGATGGTTAATGCCCGTCGTAAAGAAAATCTCCAGATTCTGACGCCATTTATCATCGGTCAAAGTCGGGATGCCGTAAATCAAATCCATAGTAACTTCTTGAAAACCAACTTCTTGAGCCCAGTCCAACACCTGTCGGGCATGTCTTGAATCGTGTTTTCGGCTAAGATATTGCAAATCGTCATCAAAAAAGCTCTGTATCCCAACACTTAACCTGTTTATTCCCAATGACTTAAGTTCCGATAGCGATTCTTTCGAAACGGTATCAGGATTTGCCTCCAGCGTGATTTCAGGATTGTCAATAATCTTGAAATTTTTATACAGAACCTCCAAAATCCCTGCAATTTCTGAAGGTTTTAATATCGACGGAGTACCTCCGCCAAAATAAATCGTCCGCACGTCTTCACCGCCAAGATAGCCTTTCCGCTCTACGGCCTCATTTTTCAAAGCATCAAGAAAATCAACACGTTGCTTCTCCGAAACGACAGAGAAGAAGTTACAGTAAGCGCATTTTGACTTACAAAACGGAATATGGAGATAAATGCCCGCCATGGTGCAAA
>CADAFC010000080.1 GCA_902787095.1 uncultured Bacteroidia bacterium | reverse complement strand
GGAGACGACAGGCATCCACTCGCAACGGGGAATCAGCACGGAGACGACATCCTCCTCGTGAAGGCCTTTGCTATGAATATAGGCGGCGATACGGTCGGAAATCTCATCCAATTCACGGTAAGTGTAACGTTTGTCCTTATAAACCACAGCGATGTTGTCGGGTGTTTTCGCCACCTGCTCACGGAACATGGATACTATAGTAGCATTCTCGTCAAGCTTCGTATCGGTTTGGTTGAAGCTGTCAAGGACGGTGCATTGGCTCTCGGTGCAGATGTCGATGTCGCGAAGGAATGTTTGGCTCAGGAAGCCCTCCAAAACAGCCTCGTAGCTCTCCATGAACTGGTCTATCAGTGTCTCGGAGTATTCGTTGGAGCTATATTCCGCTCTTATATGATATTTTTTGCCGACATAGAAAGCCATCATGTAAAACGACACGTCCTCGTTGTGTTTGCGAAGTTGAATGGCCTCCATGGGTTTCCCCATCAGTTCGGTGTAATCAAGTATGAGACCATGCCATGCAAATATGGAGTTGGTTTGCAGGTTGAGGTCGTTCATTATGTCGGTATAGGAATAGATGTCGTGTTTACGGCATCCTATCATCTGTTCCTCACCGGCTTTCATGAAGTCGAGCACGGTGGTTTCTTCTGTGAACTTGGCATAGACAGGCAGTGTCTTCACCGTCATGCCGACGGAATGTTGGAACTTCGGCTCGGTACGGCCGTTGAAGACCGTGGTGAACAGCGACTCCTGCTCGTTGTTGTACTTGGCCAGCAGGAAAGAATATGCTGAAGTGAAGAAAGTGCTTTTCTTGATGCCGTTGGTTTTGCAGAAGGCATCCACCCGATCCATGTCGGTGTCGAGGATACGGAGTTTATTGGCATCAGAGTGTTCTGGTATCTCGAGGTCGGGCATGAGCTGTGTGAACGTGTCGCCGCAGTCGAAGTTTTTAGCGTACCATTGTTTGCCTTCCTCGAAGGCAGGTGTCTTACGCATCTCGGCTTCGGTGAGGGCAAATTCCTGCATTGTCATCTCCTCGGGCGCCAGCGTGCCGCCGTTGTAAGCTGTCTCCACATCGCTAACGACAATATGGTATGATGAGCCGTCGCTGATGATATGGTGCATGTCGAAGAACCAGTAGACATGCTCCGCGTCGCGCATCACTTTGGTATGAAACAGCCTGCCGCCATGGAGTTGGAAAGGCTCTATGAATCTTTTTTTCTCAGCCTCGAGGTCCGTAACCTGCTCGACGGATAGGCTGAATTCCTCTTTTTCCAGATCAATGGTTTGCAGAGGTTCTCCCTCGTCACTCAGCTCTATGCGTGTAAAAAAAACGGGGTGAGCCTGTATCGTCGCCTCTATGGCGCGGCACAAACGGTCGGCATCAATACTGCCGTCAAAGACATAAAGGAAAGGAAGGTTATAAAACACCTCATTTTCATGATGTACGCATTCGGCATAAACACCTAATTGCGATTGAGACAAAGGAGCCGTATTCATAGTTAACCTTTTATGTTGTTATATATCAATAAATTAAACGCTCAGCCGACGATTTCAAACACGTCTTCCAGCTTTGTCATCTTCAGCACCTGCATCACGTCGGGACAAACCTTGCGCAGGCGCAGCTTGCCGCCTTTCTCTGTCGCTTCTTTTCTGATTTTCAAGAAAAGACGAAGTCCCGAGCTGCTGATGAAAGGCATTTTCTCACAGTCGAGGATGATGGTCTGGTCGGCATGTTGCATCAAAGGCTCCAAAGTCTCTGCGATCTGCTGGGCTGCCAAAGTGTCCAAACGGCCGTCAAAAACAGCGGTTATGACGTTTTCTTTTTCAATAATATTGATATCCATAGCTTTATTTATTTGATTTTTATAATTTTCTTAGTTAAAGTCAATATATTTGTGTTATCACGATAATCGTAATTCACTGTGTCCATCGACTCTTTGATGATGTGTATCCCCATGCCTCCTTTGTGGCGTTCTTCCAGCGGGATATTGAAGTCGGTCTCGTAGTTCAACGGGTTGAAAGGCACTCCATGGTCGCTGATTTCTATTATTATTTCATCATTGACGACATTCATTGTCACCACAGCCTCGCCTGTCACATTTTTAGGATAGGCATACATCACCACATTGGTGAGAGCCTCGTCCAGTGCCAGGCTTATCTGAGGTTCCAGCGATGTGTCGATATTGTTTTTTGCGATGAAGCTGTCGATGAAGGGCTTCACCTTGGCGAGTTCGTTGAAGTCGTTTTTCAACACCAATGATGAAGACGCCGAGGTGTAACGTATCGCCAGCATGGTGAGGTCGTCGCTCTGCTCAGCCTGACCCACGAAGCCGCTGGTCACTTGTTGCATCTTTTCAATCAGCTCGTTGGTCTTGCCATTGAAGCCTTCCGCTGTTTCGAGGGCTCTTTTTTCGCCAAGAAGCTCTTTCTGTTTGTTTTCCGCCTCCGTGAGGCCATCGGTGTAAAGGAACAGCATGTCGCCGTCCGACAGTGTCAGTTCGTGAGGCTCGTATTCCGCATTGGTGTCGATGCCAAGCAGCAGACATGGCGGGGTGTCGAGATATGTGGCATGTCCGTCGCGTATTATCATTGGCGGGTTATGACCGGCGTTACAGTAGCGCACCTTACCCGATGACAGCTCCATGACGCCAAGAAACATCGTCATGAACATCATGTCTTTGTTGTTCTCGCTTGCCGAGATGTTGATGTCATGCAATATGCGGTCAGGATGAGGGCCGTGGGCTGCCAATGTCCTGAACAGCTGGCGCGCCTCCACCATCAGCAGGGCGGCGGGCACTCCTTTACCCGACACGTCGCCAATGCAGAAATAAAGGTTTCCGTCGTGCACGAAATAGTCGTATAAGTCACCGCCCACATATCGTGCCGGCACCAGGAGCCCTCTGACATCCACATTCGCCGACAACTCGGGCGACAAGGCATCGGGCAGCAACGACTGCTGCATATCGCGTGCCACCGACAGCTCCGATTCTATGCGCTGTTCTTTGATTTTCATATCGTGAAGCTGCATCAGATTCCGCGCAGCACGTAACACTATGAAAATGATAGCCAGCAACTCAAACAATCCCAGCAAGGCAAATATCATACTTGACCTGTAAAGTTCCTTGTACATCTCACGGTCTGGAATCGTGACACTGAGAATCATATTCTTATTATCAATTTCCTCAGTATATGTATGGCTTTTATCTTCAACTTTATGAAGGGGTGACACTATCATCTTGCCTGATTGGGAAACCAAGGTGCAGAAACTGTTGGGGAATACGTGCACACTTTGCACGACACTGTCGATTGTCCTCGTTGACACATCGGCAATTATCACTGCCACCGGCTCTTGGTTTTTATCTTTGACGGCACAAACATATGAAATCATCTTCGTTATCCCCTCAACGTCATCATAGTATGGGTCGATCCATGTGCCTTTCATTGTTTCTATACCCTTCTTAAACCACTCCTCTTTTGTGTATTCCTCGTCATCTTTTCTCAGATGTTCCACCCCGAGAGTGTCTCCATCATTATCATAACAGGCATAAGTCATATACAATTTCCCTTTGTCAGGGAAAAAATCCTCCTTAAAAGCCACGCCTGCTCCCAGGATAACTTTGCTGGATTTAACGGTTTTAATGGAGATTGAATCCATCTCGTTGGGGTCATCCAGGGAATAACCCACCATAAACTGCATGGTTGTAACTATTGTCTCTATCTTTCCCAATCGGGACAATATCATTGTTTCGGTTGCATTCAAAGCCTCATGGGCACGACGCTCCGCGTTTTTCTGGGCTTCGTTCCGCATGAAAAAATAATAAACCAGACTTATCGCCACCACAATAAACACCGCCAGGAATATCCTCATCATCTCTTTCTTGGCGAAATCATTATTTTTGTTAAACAGACCCATCATATATTAATTGATAGGTGCAAAGTTAAAAAAAATATTTTATTGAATGACAATTTTTTATGTTTTCTCATTTAATTTGAAGATATAAACACCGTATTGGGACGGACACACGCGGTGTGTCCCAACGCCATTCAAATACCGTGTATATATCATTCTTCCCATCATGTCGAACACCTGAAGCTCGCCCTCGTCTGTGACGATGATGTCGCTGCCGCCCGTGATGGTGACATTTGTGACCGTCGCGGGAGTCGACTCCCGCGACGGTCGCCCATGTTGGTTTATTATTTCGTCAAAACGACTTTCTTGTTCACAATCTTTCCGCTCTCTGTCTCTCCCTGGATGATGTAGACACCGGTGTTGAGCTCGTTCAAGTCATTGCACTGCATGACCTGACCGTTGACGTTGAAGACTTTTACTATAGTGACGATTTCTTCATCTTCGAAGATTTCTTCCACATCCAATCCCTGACCCATTGAGCCGTCTACGCCCAAGTTCTGGGCGTAGACATTGCCGTTGTCTTCGTCATTAGCCCAGACTATGATGCATTGTCCATTGTGGAAGCCAGAAATGGAGTCGGGGTATTGTCTCATATATAAGGACGAGCTCAGTACGGTTTGCCACAGCACATTGCAGTTCATGTCCATGCCAACAGCCCCGATGGTGGTGTTGGGATCAAGTATATCCACACCTTTGAAATAAGTCACAGCAAAACCACTGCCGTCTTCAAAGGCGGCAATAAATGGCTTACTAATAGGTTCGCCATCGTTGTAGAAGACCATTACGCCATCGTCCCAAACGCGCTCACCTGTGGCAGTGATGCGGTTTACAAATACTTTATCTTCATATTGAGAGCTACTTTCCTGTACATAGGTGACGAGCAGGTCATGAGAAACAGGATCAACAGAGACAGAAGGATCAACATAAACGTGGGCTAGGTCAGTAGAGTGTACTGTGACGCCAAGGGTGTCGCTGATGGTGCTGTTGCCGTTGGCATCGTAGTGGAACACACGGACGTTAAATGGCTGGTCAAGTAACATATCCCCTTGATTAATGTACACGTAAGCACCGCCTAAGCCGTCTGGCTCCACTTCCTGGCAGTAGGTCCCTGTATTGTTCATTTTTCCCATCAATTTAACGTCAGAAACGGTTTGTGTGCCGTCTTTGGCGTAGCCCGTGAGATGGATATCCACGATTGAACTCAACGAAGATCCATCTTGGTAAACATATACATGTTCGTAGGTCAGGAAAACGCTGTTGTCATCGCGGAGGACGAGCTTTCCGAACATGCATTGGGTGGTGTCGTTGTCCGGTTCGATGGTGATTAGTGGGTTCAACGTGCCATCGGCATTGACATACTGCAGATAAAGATTTACGTTGTCAGAGCCTAAAGCCCAAGCTCCGCTTTCGTTGCTGGCGATGATTTCAGCGCGGTAGCCGCCGTTGCCGTCGAAAAGGGTGACGCCTTGTTCGCCCCATGCGTATGTGCCGTCGGGATGGAGTTTCAAAGCCACGGTTACGTTGTCGGCGGTGGAGAAACAGCTCAAAACATCATGGTCGGGGGTGATGTCCATAGAGGTACCTGCCGAATGAGTAAAGAAATCGAATTGATTGAAGCGGATGCCGCTTTCGCCCCATTGTGGAGTGCCGTCAGCGGTGAGACGTTGCAATGTAGGGGCCACACCGTTGCCGCCCCCAAGGGAGTTCCATTGGACGTAAGTGTCGTTGGTCACTGCGTCTGTCATGATTAAGAATCCGCCAGGAATTGTTAGGTTTTCAAAGTTGCTGATGCGGTTGTTTGTGGCCGGGTCATCGGTCCACTGGGCTTGTAGCGCAAATGCTGCTACCATTGCCAAAAGAAGTAAAGATAATTTTCTCATGTTGTATAATTTTTGTTAATATTAAGTTTATTACTACAAAAATATGTAAAAGTTTTTAATAATACAAAAAAAGACAAAATAATAGCCGTTTTTCAGACAAATGGTTAGTCTGAAAGACGTATTGTTATAAAAAAAGACAGTTTGTTATATACCTTAATTCTTCGTTCCACGGAATTCGGAAGGTGTCATTCCGAACTTTGTCTTGAAGCTGCGATAGAATGAAACTGTGTTCGAGAAGCCGCTTGCCGTGCAAACCTGCTCCAGGCTCATCTCGGGATGTTCGTTCATGAGGCGGACAGCATGGCTGAGACGAAGCTCGCGCACAAGGGTGGTGAGCCTTGCGTGTTCGCTGCCATGCGAGAATGCGGCACCGATACGCTCTTTCGAGAGACCGGTGCGGTCGATAAGCGTCTGACGGTCGAACAAAGGATTGATATACAGCTTCTCATTTTCGATTAGAGCGCAAAGGTAAGATGAAAGCTCGGCGTCTGAGAGTGTAGAGTTTAGAGTTGAGAGTGTAGAGTTGTTTTGAAGTTGAGAGTTTTGAGTTGAAAGTTCTCTATACTTTTCCTTGTATTCGATGGCGTCTATAATCTGTTGTGCAAGGATTTTGTTCTGCTTATTCGTTTTGCGCCACTGCCAAAAGACATAGATGGCGAACAGAAGTATCAGGAGACTCACCAAACCTGTCACCTTGCGCGATTCTTTAGCCCGTCGTGCGGCATCACGCTGGCGCTCGGCCTCCATTTGCTGTTGCAGGGCGTTATAGCGGGCGATATGTTCGCGGGCCGTGGCGTCGCGCACACCATTCTCAATTTGGCGGAAGACCGTAAGCATGTTGTCGTGCTCGTCCAATGATGCGTATGCTGCAGTGATATAGTTCTGGGCCTGGTTGCGGTAGAATCGGATGTAGTCGGCACGTTTTTGGTCGGTCTTTGGCTCGCGATGGCTGCCGTCGTGATATTCTTCGGGGTGCGCCTCGTAGTCGTCGAGCCGCTCTATGATACGGCGGGATATAGGCAGCGTCTCGGCATAACGGTCGTGCGAGGCTAGCATGACTATCTTACGTCGTGAGGCGACGATGTATGCATCAAGCTCGCTGAATTTCCTTTTGTCACTGAGCAGAGCCAACACGCTATCCATCTTCGCAATGCCTTCTTCCTCATGACCCATGGCATGGAGTGCGGCGCCAATCTCCGCCTCAGTGCGCAGAGCGTCGGTCTCGGCCTCGTGGCCAATCTGGTGGCACACATCGACCAGCTGTCGTGACCGTTGGAGCCATCCTAAGGTGTCGTTCTGCATACGCTCGGTGTAGGCCAGAATATCATACACATCGCGCAGTCTCATCAGGTTTGTCTTGATGTGGTCGTTGTTTAGCAGACGCAAGGCGATAGCCTGTGCTGAGTCTAAGCGGATGTTTGCCGGTCCGCCGAGCAGCGAGTCCATCTGTTCGTGCATCAGTGTCATGCCATATATGCGTGCCCGACACTGTTCGGCCTGCACCTCGTCAATATTGCCCACGATGAGCGCCGAGTCGATGATCTGCAACGCCCTTGCGGGCTGGTAGCCATAGATGCCCATCGCCACTCGAATGGTGTGGATGGTGTCAGCCGACGGTGTGACACGGCTCCTCTCACCGTCATCAGCAACGCCACTGCCGCCAGTGCAGGCCGTCATCACAACAGACAAGAATAATAATATGTGTAGTAGTTTATTTCCTTTGTCGTAGCTCATTCTATATTATTTTGAGGCAAAAATACATTTTTTTCATAGTCAAATCATAAAAATTTAAAAAAATGAATCGGATTGCAGACGATTGTCTTGGAATTTATCCTTAGTTTTCATTCACTATATTAAAGATTCTGCAAAGATATTTTGACTATTTCATATAAACCACACACTTGTCGAAATCAAACACAGCGTCGGTTTTCTCGAAGAATTTCAGTCCGATGTTGCCTGGCGTTGTGTTCAATGGCAGATTTGGGGTGATGGCGACTATCGCGTCAGGGAAAGTGATGCCGCCGAGCTGACATTGTTCGGCGATGATGTATTGTCCCATCACCTGGCCGTTCGGAGCGACAGCCTCGTGAAGCTCCATATCGGCATTGTCGGCAAGAAACCGCTGGACTTCCTCGGTCTGGTAAATGAGGAACAACAGCTCCGGATTACCAAAGTCGATGAGGAAATTGCCGCTGAGCGTCCTTGTTTTTATCCCGTCGTCGATTGTCGTGCTGGTCTCGACAGCGAACATCCCCATGTAAGTGTCGGTGTTCATGGTGCTTGTCGAATAGCTCGCTTTCTTTGTGCGAAGCGATTTCCTGCTGAGCATCTGCATCTTTTTGTTTCCGAGGTCGAGATTGACGATACGGCTGCCGTTGTCGAGGTCGTTGTGCAGATACATCACAGGCACTGCCAGTTCGTATTTTCCATAGTCGTAATTGGACAAAACAAACACCTCTCCGATATATGATGTGCTGTTGCCGATTCGCACCGTGCCGTTGGCCTTGTGGGTTATCTTATAGACGCGTCCCCCGAGATTCAGTTTCTGTTTTCCGCCTGTTGGCGTCAGAGTCATTTCCGATAAAATCCCGCTGTTGAAAACGCCCGATTCCACCAGTATTGTGGCGTCGGCCGTGCCATTGACATTAGCATTGAACACATAATGCGCGCCTTGCTTTGTGAGGTCAAAAGTCTCGCCTACAATGATATCTGAGTGATGTCCCATAAAAATAGAGACAAAATAAACCAAGGCGGTCAGGATGATGCCGCTGACAAGCAGCATTAAAGGTTTTTCTGCAAATTTATTCATTTTTTCAGTTTTAAATGGAGCTGCAAAGATAAACAAATAAAACAATTGACACAACATTTTCATCAATATTTATGATTGAAAAGCTTGAAAATCACTAAAAATGATGATGTTTTGATAAGGATGAAGGCTCTAATTTTGCAGTCGTAAAATTAACTATTTGAAAATTGAATTATTAATCATAAATATTTAAACCATGAAATCGCATAAAATTAACCAGTTTTTCGGAAGGTATGCGGCCTTCCTTTTAAGATGGCGATGGGCTGCCATTGCCTTGTTTGCAGTAATCCTGATTGTCTCATTTGTCGGAATGTCGAAGATGGTGCAGCAGACCTCGTTTGACGACTATTTCATCGAAGGCGACCCTATGTTGGTGAAAACCAATGAGTTCAAAGAAAACTTCGGTAACGACTATTTCATCGGTATCCTCACCGAATGCGACGATCATTTCACAAAAGAGAATCTTACCATTTTGCGTGAGCTGGGCGAGGAACTGCTCGACTCGCTGTCGTACGGTGACAAGATAACTACGCTGGTTGACCTTGAGTTTATGCTGGGTTCGGACGACGGGATGGAAATCGTTCAGATAGTCCCAGACGAGATACCAGAGACCGGGTCGCCAGAGATGGAGCAGATCCGGTCTCTTGCTTATAGCAAGCCCCATGTCGCGCGCAAGCTCATCTCCAAAGACGGCCGTAACGCCTGGATATTGGTGAAACTGCGCGCCTTCCCTTCGGAAGAGGAGTGGAAGAAGACCGGCAACGTGTCGCCCGACATCGTGACAGGCGGGGAGGTGAGCCGTATCATCGCGAAAGAGAAATACGCGCCGTTGAACCCCAAGGCAACGGGCATGCCGTATGTGACCCAGCAGAAGTCGGTGTACATCGGGCAGGAGATGGGGCGGCTGGTGATGATTGCCGCCGTCATCTGTATCATCGTGATGATTATCATGACACGTTCGTTGAGAGGCATCATCTGTCCGCTGTTAGCGGTGATTGGCGGCGTGGTGATAACCTTCGGCATCGCGGGCCACACCCAGATGTATGTCGACAGCACCGTGCTGATGATACCTGCGATATTGGCCTTTGCGGTGGCTATCGCATACAACATACACATATTCTCCTATTTCAACCAGCTCATGCGCACGCATGGCAAGCGTAAGGCAGCGGTGGTGGAGACCGTCAGCGAGATAGGCTGGTCGGTGGTGTTCTGCGGCCTCACTACCGTGATCTCACTTTTGTCGTTTATGGTGATTCCTATCAGGCCGATGAAATGTGTCGGCATGACGAGCTCACTCACCGTGTTTTTCGTTTTGTTTACTACTCTGCTGATGGCGCCGGTGCTGCTCTCGTTCGGCAAGGACAGACAGCCTAAGCGCGGTGTCGACGGCTCAGGCGGTACCCGCCTGAGCCGTCTGATGGAGCGTCTGAACGACTTCACATTCAGAAACTCCAAGGCTATCGTGACGATATTCACCGTGGTGTGCGTAGCCTTCGGCATAGGGCTGTGGAAGATAGAGCCGGCATTCGACATAGAGAAGACCATGGGCATCAAGGTGCCTTATGTCAAAGACGTGCTCACGGTGGGACGCAGCGAGCTGGGCGCCTTGTACTCATACGACCTCGTGATGGAGTTCGAAAATGAAGACGACGCCAAACAGCCGGAAAACCTGCGGAGACTCGAGCAGCTGGAGGACCTGATAGGCACCTATCCGCTCACCAAACGCACCAACTCCATTCTTGACATCCTCAAAGACCTCAACCAGACACTCAACGGCGGCGACAAGGCTTATTACCGCATACCCGACACCGAAGAAGAGGTCGCCCAGATGCTTGTTCTCTACGAGAACGCCGGCGGCTCCGAGACGGAATACTGGATGGACTACGGCTACCGTCGTCTGCGTATGATGGTCGAGATCTCCGATTTCAACTCCGCTGAGGTGGAGCGTGAGCTCAACGACATCGCCAAGCAGACCGCGGAGATGTTTCCTGGTGTCACCGTTACAGCTGTAGGTAACATCCCTCAATACACCACCATGATGCAGTATCTCGTACGCGGCCAGATGCTGTCGTTCCTCATCTCGGTGCTTATCATCGCCGTCATCCTGATGATAGCCTTCCAAAGTGTGCGCGTCGGCCTCATCGGTCTCATCCCTAACCTCATGCCTGCCATCTTCGTGGGCGGCTTCATGGGCTGGGCAGGCATCCCACTGGATATGATGACAGCCACCCTGATCCCTATGATGCTCGGTATGGCCGTCGACGACACCATACACTTCATCAACCACTCGAAACTCGAGTTCGATAGAACACCTAATTATTCGGTGGCTATCCGACGCACCTTCAGAGTCGTGGGCGTGGCTATCGTCACCACATCAATCGTCACCTCTGCGGTGTTTGCTTGCTTCGCCACCTCGGTGTGCGCCATGTGCATCAACTTCGGAGTGTTAGCCGTCATCGGTATCATCTCGGCTCTGCTCGCCGACCTGTTCATCACACCGCTTTTGGTCAAGAGATTCAATGTTTTTGGTAAAGAAAAATAAAATCAATTTATAATTTTAAAAACGTAATAATATGAAAAGAAATATCATTCTGACAGCGTTGTTTGTCGCTGTCGCGACATTATCCAACGCCCAGACAGGACGCGACATAGCCCAACGTGTGAAAGACCGTCCCGACGGCGACACCCGTTACGCCGAGATGCAGCTGACACTTGTCAAGAAAAACGGCGACAAACGCGAGCGCAAGATGGTGTCGTGGGCTATGGACGAGGGCAAAGACACCAAGAAAATCATGTTTTTCACCTATCCCGGCGACGTGAAAGGCACAGGGTTCCTCACCTGGGACTACGACGAGACAGGCAAAGACGATGACAAGTGGCTCTACCTGCCTGCGATGAAGAAGACACGCCGAATCAGCGGTGCCTCTTCCAAGACAGATTACTTCATGGGCACAGATTTCACCTACGACGACATGGGCAGTCGTAACGTCGACGAGGACACACACACCTTGTTGCGTGAAGAGATGCGCGACGATCATCAATGCTGGGTCGTGGAGTCGGTGCCTGTCGACACCCGCGAGATATACAGCCGTAAGGTGAGCTGGATACGCCAGGACTGCGACGCCGCCGTCTATGTGGAGTTTTACGATAAGCTTAACAAGCTGCATCGTGTGATGACCGTGCTCGACCTGCAGCAGGTTGAAGGCTTCTGGACCATCATGAAGATGGAGATGAAGAACGTCCAGAACGGCCACAGCACACAAATCGTCGTGAGCAACCCGCGATACGACATCGAGGTTGACAAGAACATGTTCACGGTGACGAAACTGGAGAAAGGGTTATGAGTACTGCTTTAAAATCATTTTTGTTTGGAGTTGCCGCCGTGCTGTGCACGGCGGCAACAGTCTCGGCGCAGGATGGCATGGATGTGTCAGTCAAAGGATTCGTCGACACCTATCATGCCATGCGCATCGAGGCGCCCAACGACTGGATGGCGTCACGCTCCCGTGTCAGGGGCGAGTTTCGGCTCGAGAAAGACGGCGGCGGCGCCTTCGTGTCGGCTAACCTCATCTACAACGCCCTGCTCAGCGACCAGTCAGGGTTCCAGCTGCGTGAGGCTTATCTCTATTGGGGTAACTCCGACTGGGACATACGCGCAGGCAACCAGATCATCACCTGGGGTGTCGCCGACGGGCTGCGTGTCACCGACCTCATCTCGCCTATGGACTACACCGAGTTTCTGGCTCAGGACTACGACGACATCCGTGTGCCTGTAGGCGCGCTGCGTGCACGTTACATCCACAACGCATGGAGCCTCGAGGCGGTGCTGGTGCCCGTGCCGGAGTTCTATAAGATACCTGTCGATCCGGCGAATCCTTGGTCGATGGGGCCACTGCCACCTGAGGTGAGACCCGACAAGACCATCGGGAACATGGAATATGGCGGCCGCTTCAGCTGCTTCCTGGGTGGCGTCGACTTCTCGCTGATGGCGCTGCGCACCTGGAGCAAGATACCTGAGATTGTCGACGACCATCTCGGCTATCATCGTATCACAGCACTCGGCGGCGACGTGTCGGTGCCTTTCGGACAGCTCGTCTTCCGCGGCGAGCTCGCCGACTACATCGACGACCACGGCAACCATCAGGGCTGCGCCTTGGCGGGCTTGGACTGGTATCCTGGTGCCGACTGGACGCTCTCGGCACAGTTCAACCAGACATACGAGTCGGGAGTGCAGGCGTCGCTTGCCACCTTACGCATCTCGAAGGCGTTGTTTAACAATGCGTTGACGCTCTCCACCTTCGCCTATGCCGACGTAAAGGACCTTGGTCTTTTCAATCGTCTCAGCATCGACTGGGCTGCCACCGACCAGATCCACGCCCTCGTCGGATTCGACTATTTCCACGCCGAAGACGGCATGTTCAAAGCTTACGCTGACAACTCTGAAATTTGGTTAAAATTAAAATATAACTTTTAAAATTTAAAACTATGAAAAACGTATCAAAACTTTTGCTTATGGCGGTTGCATACCTCGCCATTTTCATCTTGGGGGCCACCAGCGGAATGATTCATCCCGCCTGTTATGCCTACGTCGGCGCAATCCTGCCGTTGTTGTTTGCATTCGTGTATCTCAAAACGGCAAGCATCATCAAAGGCTTCGGCGCAGCCACTTTCCTCAACGGAGTTCTTCTCGTGCTGTTTCTGATAGCAGGAGAGGCCGACTGGACGCTTGTCATCGGCTTTGTGATTTTGACGGCGCTTTCCGAAATTCTCAGGTATTTCTTGGGATATAACACCAGAAAAGGCATTCGTTGGAGCTTTGTGCCGTTAGCTTATTCATTCTTCGCCTACACCTTCCATTGGTGGACCGACACTGAGGGCTCGCTTGCCGCAGCCGTCGAGGAGATGCCCGCAGGCTACGACGAGCTGATGAAACCCGTCATCGACAACGTTCCGATGCTTGTCGTGGTGCTGGTCTTGACATTGCCTATTTCCATTTTAGGAATGAGATTAGCTGAAAAAGTATTGAAAAAACAAGTAAGCAAGTTATCAATATAATGATATTTTTTCAACCCAAAAATTAACCTTATACAATGAATTTCACAGGAATTATCACAGGA
Source organism: uncultured Bacteroidia bacterium (assembly GCA_902787095.1). Lineage (GTDB taxonomy): Bacteria > Bacteroidota > Bacteroidia > Bacteroidales > F082 > Limimorpha. The sequence continues at coordinate 181 of CADAFC010000080.1, read as the reverse complement.
GCTGCAACGTTCTTCAGCATCGGAATATTTCATCCTAAATAACAAGGATGATTCTGTACTATTGCATCACTTCAACAAATCCAAAATCGTCTTGCCCACGTTGGTGAGGTGGTCGGCGACACGCTCGGAGTTCTGTGCCAGCGAGAGGTATTCCGCCCCGACTGACGGCGTGCACACACCA
>CADAFC010000079.1 GCA_902787095.1 uncultured Bacteroidia bacterium | reverse complement strand
AGCTACAAGACGGCATTTATCGTCACCGACAAGGTGGAAGATGTCAGAGCGTTCATTATCAATGACTTGGAGAGAGGTGGAACATGCTTCGTGGGTACAGGCTTGTTTAAAGGCCAGGAGCGTAAGATGATTTACACCAACCTCAACCGTACCGACTTGGTGAAGCTGAAGATGAACCTGCGTGTCCTCGACCCGAACGCATTCGTCAACGTGATTGAGAGTGCAGAAGTGATGGGCAACGGCTTTGTGCCGCTCCCGCATAACGATAAATAATGATTAAAAAACTGTTAAATATCGCGATATGCCTGTGTTTCCTGGCTTCGGCAGAAGTCAGGGCGCAGGAGACGTATCGTGTGGCGCTCATGGTGCCGCTATATCTGGAACAGGTCGACGAGGCATTTTATGAGGCTGAGCCGTCAAACAAGACGTTGCTCACAAAGCCGTTCTCGTTCCTGCATTTCTACGAGGGCTTCATGATAGCCGCTGACTCGGTGGTCAACAGCCGTAATATGCAGCTGGAGCTGAAGGTTTACGATGTCGACAACGACGTGCATAAGGCTCAGATTGCCATCGATGACCCTTGGCTGAACACCGCCGATATGATCGTCGGGCCTTTCTACCTCAAGGCTTTCAACGTGGTGAAAAACTACGCCGCTGAAAAGGATATACCTATCGTTAATCCTATCACGCAACGCTCCGAAATCGTTGATTATCATCCTAATGTGGTTAAAGTGAAACCCGCAATAGAGGCGCAGGTAGGTCAGCTCGACAGCATCATAAAAAGATATTATCATTCGAACAATATTTTTATCGTCCAAAAGGACAAAAATCTCGATGTCGAGATTGTCGACAGAATAACCGAGATGGCTTACCGCAATATCGATTCGGTGTCGTATGTGCCAAACAGACACATTGTCGATGTGATAAAAAGACATCAGAAAAGGTGGAAATATCTTAAAATTGACTTTCAAGCGACAGATTATCTGACTGACAATATATCATTGGATGTCAATATCTTGAAGCAAAGAATCAGTGACAGTACAGCCTTCAAAAACCATGTGGTGAAAATCAATTACGATCGCGACAGTTTGAATAATGTGTCACGTTATGCTTCGACTATGCGCAACAACCTTTTCATCATTTATGGCAATGACAAGGTATTCGCCAACGAGATTGTCAACAAGGTGACAAAACTCATTGAATATTATCCGATTACGGTCATCTTGCTTCCGGAATGGAGCAAATTCGAGAATCTGTTCAACGACAATCTGATGAAGATGCACGCTATCTATTTTGATGACGATTATATTGATTATCAAAGTATCAGAGTCGAAAGTTTTATTTGTAAATTCAGGAACAGGTACGAGACCGAGCCTTCGGAATATGCCTACCAGGGCTTCGATATAGGCTGGTATTTCCTTAATGCGCTGCGTAATTACGGAGGCGAGATGCTGAATAATCTGCAGGATTACGACATCCCACTGCTCGGAACGCATTTCAATTTTGTGAAAAATGACGAGGAATCGGGCTATGAGAACATGTTTTGGAACGTTTATCAGTTTAAAGGCTATAACAAAGTGGTTTTGAAAATAGGTTATGAGAAGTAAGTTTTTAGTAGCTATATTGTTGATTGTCACCATCTTATTTTCCTGTAAAGAGAAAGATAACGCTGTAGTGTCGTATTGGCCTGACGGGAAAGTGAAATCTGAATTAAGGTATAAAGACGATAAGCTTGATGGCGTTTGCAAATGGTATTACAACAACGGGAATCCATCGATGGAGGCTGTATATGATAATAACATATTGAATGGCCCTTCGACCCGCTGGTATGAGAACGGCAATCTTGAGGAAAAGGCCTATTATGTTGACAATCAATATGATGGGGTGGTGGAGGAATATAATGTTTTTGGCACTATGGTAAAGCTTTCGACGTATAAAAATGGTGTCTTGAACGGACTTTTTTACCAATGGTATGACAATGGAAAGGTGTTTGTCGAGGGCGAATATGTTGACGGGATGATGCATGGCAGCTGGGTGATGTATTATCAGGACGGCAGCATCGGCAGCAACGCCATATACAACATGGGAACGGGAGTGCAAAAAGGATATTCCGAGGGCGGAGTTTACCAAAATGCTGAAATTCAATACAAAAACGGTGTGAAAGACGGGGAGGAGAAACGTCTCGACATCGACGGAAACGTTATAGAGACCATCATTTGGAATAATGGAAATTACGTGGAAACGCGGCGATAAAAAATATTTTTGAATTTTATTGTTAAATATAAAAATAAGTTATAATTTTGCAGAAAATTTTGAAGGAAAATTCATAGAAATTCATAAACGTATTAAACAACTTTAAATACAAAAGTAATGAAAGTACAGACTATCATGGAAAACCTGGAAAAGAAACATCCAGGCGAAAAAGAGTATTTGCAGGCAGTTCGCGAAGTGCTCGAATCAATCGAAGAAGTTTACAACAAGCATCCAGAATTTGAGGCTGCTAAGATCGTTGAACGTTTAGTTGAACCAGATCGCATCTTCACATTCCGCGTGACATGGGTTGACGACAAAGGTCAGGTTCAGGTGAACCTCGGTTACCGTGTCCAATACAACGCCGCTCTCGGCGCATACAAAGGCGGTCTCCGTTTCCACCCAGCTGTCAACGTTTCAATGCTTAAGTTCTTGGGCTTCGAGCAGATCTTCAAGAACTCATTGACAAACCTCCCACTCGGTGGTGGTAAAGGTGGTGCTGACTTCGACCCAACAGGCAAATCAGACGCTGAAATCATGCGTTTCTGCCAGGCTTTCATGTATGAGCTTTGGAGAAACATCGGTGCTGACCAGGATTCACCAGCTGGTGACGTCGGTGTCGGCGGCCGTGAGATCGGTTACCTCTATGGCGCTTACAAGAAACTCGCTCGCGAGCACAGCACAGGCGCTCTCACAGGTAAGAGCTATGGCTGGGGTGGTTCATTGATCCGTCCAGAAGCTACAGGTTTCGGCGCTATGTACTATGTCGACCGCATGGTTCACCAGAAAGGTGAGACAATGCAGGGCAAGAAAGTCGCTCTCTCAGGCTTCGGTAACGTGGCTTGGGGCGCTGCTATCAAAGCTACAGAACTCGGCGCTAAAGTCGTCGCTATCTCTGGCCCAGACGGCGTTTGCGAAATCGCTGACGGTATCACCAAAGATATGATCGACTACATGCTCGACATGCGTGCTTCAAACCGTAACAAGGTTCAGGATATGGCCGACAAGTTCCCGGGCAAAGCTAAATTCACCGCTGGTAAGAAAGCTTGGACAGTGAAATGCGATATCGCATGCCCATGCGCATTCCAGAATGAGATGGCTGAGGAAGATGCTAAGGAATTGATCAAGAACGGCGTCAAGTTTGTCGCTGAAGTTTCTAACATGGGTTGCCAACCAGGCGCAATTGAGACATTCCAGAAAGCTGGTATCCCATTCGCTCCAGGTAAGGCTGTCAACGCAGGTGGTGTCGCCACATCAGGCCTCGAAATCTGCCAGAACGCAGCTCACATCAACTGGACAGCTCCAGAAGTTGACCAGAAACTCCACAAGATCATGAACGACATTTATGACATGTGCGTTGAGTATGGTAAACAGGCTGACGGTACTATCAACTACGTGAAGGGCGCCAACATCGCCGGCTTCATGCGCGTTGCAAAAGCTATGTTAGCTCAGGGTATCATCTAGTCTTTAGACTCTAGTCTTTAGTCTTTAGACATTAGACTTTAGTAGAGACGGTCAACAGACCGTCTCTACTTTTTTTCTAAAAACTAATGACTAACGACTAAGGACTAAAGACTTTTTTGTATATTTGCACCTCAAAATCCTATGAATATGAAAAAGGTAGTATTATTGGCGATAGCATTGGTAATATCGTTATGTTCCTTCGCACAGCTTGAGGTGAAATCCAACTCCTTCAAAGAAGTTCCGGGCTTTGTCAACATCAATCCTGATCAGGATTATCAATTTGATGACAACGACTTGCCTTTTGCGGTGATTAAGGTGCGAACCGAGAATATCACCGACAAACAACGCCGTGAGCTGCGCTTTGAGGGCAACGGCGGCACTTTCATAGTGCTCGAATACAAAACAGGAGAGGTGTGGGTGTATCTCACTGCAAAATATGCCGATTATCTTAAGATTTCGCATCCCGATTTCAGTTCCATTGAATTTACCCTGCCATTCGACTTGGAACCCAAAAAAGGCTATGAACTGACTCTCGTCAACAAGCCCGCTGTCGATGAAGACATCGTGAAGCGTTTGGAAAAGCTTGAAAATGCCAGTAATGTCGCCCCTGTTGTTGTGCCTGTTGAAGTAGTTGAAAAACCGAAAACAGATGTCGGTTATATTACCGTGAAAACCACACCCAAAGGCGCGTATGTGCTTGTCGACAATAAAATCGTAGGCACGACGCCTTATCTTTCGGAGAGCGTAAGTGTCGGCAATCATAAGATTTCGGTCAGATTAGAAGGCTATGAGCCCGCTGCCCAACGACTTGAAATAAAGAAAGGAGAGGAGATAGCATTGGAGTTTGCACTTGTGAGCGAGAATATAACTGAAGAGAATAATGAAGTTATAAACCAAATCTCAGAACCGATGGCCGTTGAGAAAAAAGAAGGCATATTCTCAATAAGCCCGAGAAATGAGGTCGTTTTCTCAAAAGGCAATGTAAGGCTTAAGTCTTCTGATAAACGTAAATTTACTGATAATCAATGGGATAAAGGCGACTTGATTGCCTTTGACGAGATACAGTCGGTGGTCGACAGTGTCTGGTTTGTGCTTTCATCAGATGAGTGGAAATATCTTCTTACCAAACGTAGAACTGATTCCGGCATCCGCTATGCAAAAGCTACTGTTAACGGTGTTTTCGGACTTGTTTTATTGCCTGACGATTGGAAAACTACCATTTATGGTATAAAAGACGGCACTGTCATTTCAAAATCCGATTGGACGAACAAATTGGAAGCCAATGGCGCTGTTTTTCTGCCTGCTGCCGGTTATCGTTTCAACAACTGGGAAAAATCTGTCGGCACTGACGGCTATTACTGGTCGAGTGACCCGGAAGACACGCCGTATTTACACTTCAATAACGCGATGTTGAGCACATCGACCAATGTTTTTGACCAAGAATATGGCTTGTCGGTGCGATTGGTGAAAAAATATTAGTATATTTGCAGGCAAATATACATTATGGAGCAAGTTATTAAAACGATAAGCGAATGGGTGTGGAGCCCTGCGCTGGTGGTCATTTGCCTGATGGCAGGGCTGTATTTCTCAATAGGCACACGTTTTGTTCAGGTGCGCCGTTTCCGTGAGATGGCACGGCTGCTGTTTGCAAAAGATAAGAGCCGAAATACAGGTGTTTCCTCATTTCAGGCGTTCTCGGTGTATGTCGACACCCTGCTGGTGTGTACCGCCACCGCTGTGGTGATATGGGCCATCGGCGATACAGGCGTCGGAGCAATGGCTTGGATCAACGTCATCGCGATACTGCTGCTCTCACCAAAGGCATTCAAGGCTCTTAAATCATACGAACGCCAGAAAAAAGAAGGCAAAGAACCTGTTTTCAATCCCGAGGAGATCGGTGTCAAAGAGGCGGTTTACTGGGACAAGTATAATTCTGAAAATTTAAGTTAAGATGCCAACATTCGACGATATTCTTAATAAACACGATTTCACAAAAGACGAGCTGAAAATTCTCCTTGCCGCAGAAGGCGAGGAGATGTCCCGTCTTTTCGACAAGGCACTGAAAACCAAACTGAAATATCTCGACAACTATGTCCATCTGCGCGGACTCATCGAGTATAGCAACCGCTGCGCTAAATATTGCCTCTACTGCGGCGTGAGAAGCAAGAACACCAAGGTGGAGCGTTACACCTTGAGCGACGACGAAGTGATCGAATGCGCCCGCATGGCTCATGATTTGGGCTATGGCTCTGTCGCTATCCAAAGCGGCGAACGCGACGATAAGGAATTTGTCGATAAAATAGAATATCTCGTCAAGGAAATAAAGAGAATCGACAACGGCAGCCTCGGAATCACACTGTCGTTGGGCGAACAGACAGAAGAGACCTACCGCCGCTGGTTTGAAGCTGGCGCACACCGTTATCTGTTGCGAATCGAATCTTCGACAGAAGAGCTTTATTATAAGATTCATCCGAAGGATAAAAAACACGATTTCCATAAACGTATGGAATGCATAGATTCGCTGTTGCGCCTCGGCTATCAGACAGGCACCGGTGTCATGGTCGGACTCCCGTTCCAGACCTTGGACAACCTGGCCGACGACCTTCTTTTCTTCAAGAAAAAAGACGTGGCAATGGTGGGAATGGGACCATTTATCCCGCATCCCGACACGCCACTATATGAATATAAAGACCAGATTCCATCGGCGAAAGACCGCATGAATCTCACCCTGAAGATGATAGCCGTCTTGCGCCTGATGATGCCTGAAATCAACATGGTGGCGGCTACTGCCAACCAGACCGTCGACCCGCTCGGCCGCGAGAAAGCCATAATGGTGGGAGCTAACGTCATCATGCCAAACCTCACACCTAATGAGTTCCGCGAGAATTATCTCATTTATCCTGATAAAGCTTGCGTCAATGACAAACCCGACCAATGTCAGACATGTCTGGATGTCAGAATGGCGTCAATAGGGCATAAAGTGCTTTACAACGCCTGGGGCGACTCTAAGGCGTTTACAAACAAGCGTAAATAATGGCATTTGCAGAATACATTTAACCATTAAAAGGTATTTGTTGTTGAAAAATCACCATTAGTAGTGATGATTTGTGTGAAATGGCAGATGTACTTTTGCAAAGGTTTATTATTATTTTATCAAGAAAATATTATTGTATGAAATTTGTAAAAATTAAATTATTATTTGTATTGTTGATTGTTGGCTTTGCTGCTGTGGCGCAAAATACCGACGCAAACATTTTCGGTCACGTTATTGATAAAAACACAGGTGAGCACATGCCGTTCGTCAATGTGGTGGTGAAAGGGACCAAACTTGGCGCATCGACTGATGAAAGCGGACATTATTACATAACGAATTTGCCTGAAGGAAATCAAATTATTGAAGCATCCTGTGTGGGTTACAAGACGACGTCAGTTGAGGTGGTGATTGTCAAAGGTCAGAGTCATGAGCTTAACATAGTGATTGAAGTTGACACCAAGGTTATGAAGGACGTGGTGGTATCAGCGAGCCGTGTAGAGGTGAACCGCAAGGAGGCGGCAGTGGTGGTTAATGTGCTGAACCCCAAGGCTTTAGATAGGGTTAATGCCGTCAACCTCGCAGAAGGATTGAATTTCCAGCCGGGACTGAGGGTGGAGAACACCTGCCAGAACTGTGGTGCTAACCAAGTGAGAATCAACGGCTTGGAAGGAAAATACTCACAGATATTGATTGACAGCCATCCGGTGTTCAGTGCGTTGGCGGGAGTTTACGGTCTCGAGCAGATACCCGTATCTATGATTGACCACATCAGTGTCAGGTGGCGGAACAGGCTGAACATCATATCAACGGTGGCGGCTTGACTTACGATTTCCTTAGTAAAGACACGCGTTTCCATCTGTCGGCGTATGGCTCGTTGCAGGATATCCACCGCGACACTTATTACGGCACCCAATACGATTTGAATGCATACGGAAACTCCACTGACTTCAGCTCGGTGTTGGGCACGCAGGCATCGTATAATTTTAAACGTGTTATTTTCATGCCTTCGACGCTGATGGCTGGTGTCGAATGGACCACGAATCATCTCGTCGATGAGCAACCGGCTTACAATCGTGAGGTCGACCAGCAGGCTAATGTGGCAAGCGCTTTTTTGCAAAATGAATGGAAAAACAAGATTTTCGGCTTCCTTCTGGGACTCCGTGTCGACAAGCACAGCATGATGAACGACCCTGTTTTCAGCCCGAGAGCCAATTTGAGATGGGCTATAGTGCCTTCGGTCACCACAAGACTGAGCTATTCCTCGGGATTCCGCGCGCCTCAGGTCTTTGACGAGGACTTGCATATCATGGCGGTGGGAGGCGAGGTGTCGCTTATCACCTTAAGTCCTGATTTGAAGCCGGAATACAGCCACAGCTTCAGCGGCTCGGTAGGATGGCAGCATTATTTCGGACCGTTCTGTTTTGACATTATGGTGGAAGGATTCTACACCGTGTTGAACGACGTCTTCGTGCTTCGTCCTAACGGCTACGACGCTCAAGGAAATATGCTTCTCGAACGCTGCAACGGCTCGGGTGCTCATGTGGGCGGCGTGAACATAGAGACGCAGCTCGATTATGGTGAATTTATACTTCAGCTTGGCTACACCTGGCAGCAGAGCCGCTATAACGAACCGGAACAATGGAGCGACGACCCGGATGTGGAGCCGCAGCGCCGCATGTTCCGAACTCCCGACAACTATGGCTACATCACGGGAATGTTCCCGGTCTTCCGTACGGTTTTGAGCACCTGGTATCCGTCCATCCCGGGCAGCATCACGTCCAGCAGGATCAGGTCCGGCGGCATCCGCCGGAATTCCTCCAGCGCGGTATCCCCCCGGTCCGCCGTCTGAACCTCAAAGTTCTCCTTCTCCAGGTAAAGCTGCTCCAGCCTGCTGATATTCGGATCATCATCCACCACCAGGATACAAGGTTTCTCCTTCATCAAACCACCCTCAAACCCCAAACCTAAA
>CADAFC010000078.1 GCA_902787095.1 uncultured Bacteroidia bacterium | reverse complement strand
TACTTGGGACGACTTCTGCTCATGGTATCTCGAGATGGTGAAAGCCCCTATGGGACAGCCTGTCGATGGCGTAACATACAGAGCCACAGTCACTTTCTTTGAGAACCTGATGAAGCTACTGCATCCGTTCATGCCGTTCATCACCGAAGAGATTTATCATAACCTCAACGAACGCAACGAAGGCGACGACATCATCATCGCACAGCAGCCTAAGCAGAAAGAGATTGATAACCAAGTGCTTGCACGGTTTGATTTCACCATGGATGTCATTAACAACATCCGTAAGATCCGTGCCGAGAAGAACATCTCGTTCAAGGAGGCTTTGGACTTGGTCGTCATTGACAACGGCGGCGCCAACAAGGACTTTGATTGTATTATTGAGAAGTTAACTAACGTTAAATCAATAACTTACACTGCTGAAAAACCGGCCGACGCATTCGGATTCCTCGTCCGCTCGAAGGAGTATTTCATCCCAGTGACCGACTCTGTCGATACTGAAGCTGAGTTGAAGAAACTCGAAGAGGAGCTGAAATATGCACAAGGTTTCCTGAAGTCTGTCGAGGCTAAGCTCTCGAACGAGAAATTCGTCAACGGAGCTCCTGCCGCCGTGGTCGACAAGGAACGCAAGAAAAAATCCGATGCTGAAGCTAAGATTGCAGTGCTTGAGCAGCAGATAAAGGGACTGAGGAAATAGCCTATAATAGCCATTAGCCATTAGTCATTAGCCATTAGTTATTATACAGACAATTCTAATGGCTATTTACTAATGGCTAAATCATTCTTCTTCCACCAAAAACAGCGCTATCTGCCTGATACCCTGTGCCCCGATAACTAATTGATTGTCAATCTCGATACTCTTGCTTGGACCGCTGATGATGACGGTCTCGGAGGGTTTCTTAGAGCCATATTTCTCTTTGATGAGCTTCATCGCGTCTTTCATGCTCGCCACGATCTGAGTGGGGGAGGCGTACACCAAAAGCACGTCGGCATTGGAAAAAGCCGCACGTGAGCCCGCGCAGGTGTCGGTAACCATCACGCTGCCCGTCTGCGCTATCAGGCACTCGCAGTCGGTGATGCTCACTGTCTTATTGCGTTTCGTGGCGTAGTCGGGGCATAACTCTATTCCTGAGTCTTTGAAAACCTCAGCGATTTTCGGGCTTGTAGAGCATAACGGCTGCCATTGGTTGTCAACGACATACTGCCGCATCGCCTCGATGAAGTCGTCTTTGCTCTCAAAATAGATGAAGATGCCTCCGTTGTCTTTGAAACGTTCCACGAAGGTGAAGTCGGCACCGTCTTCTTCCTTGAAAGGCGTCCACGTGTCGGCCTGCATGTTCACGTCCGAGAACTTGTTCTCGTCCCGAGCCATCACGGCTTCGCGCACCTTTGCAAGGATCTGTTCCTTGTTGGTGCTTTCGCCGATGCTGCCGAACGAGAATAGTTTCATAACGCTATGCTATTGAAGTGTTTTCAGGGTTTAATGTCTGGCTATTGTCTTCCTCAGGCTGCTCTTCCTTACGTTTTGTAAAAGTGCGTTCTTCCTGTTTCCACGGACGTTCGCCGAAGATAGTGACAAGGTCGTCGGTGAATATGACCTCTTTGTCGATGAGCTTCTCTGCAAGCTGCGTGAGGCCTTCTTTGTGTTCTTCGAGTATCTTCAGAGCTTCCTGATAGGCGTCTTCTATGAGCTTGTGTACCTCGGCATCGATGGTCTCGGCTGTCTTCTCGCTGTAAGGCTTTTGGAATGAGTATTCCTGCTGACCTGTTGAGTCATAATAACTTACGTTGCCGATTTTATCGTCCAAGCCATAATACATCACCATGGCATGGGCTTGTTTCGACACCTTCTCGAGGTCGTTCAAGGCACCTGTGGAGATATGTCCGAAGATGATCTGTTCTGCGGCGCGGCCGCCGAGTGTGGCTATCATCTCATGATACATCTGTTCCTTGGTGGTTATCTGTCGCTCGTCAGGCAGGTACCAGGCCGCGCCTAATGCCTTGCCTCTTGGGACGATAGTCACTTTCACCAGCGGGTGAGCGTGCTCAAGCATCCAGCTTGTGGTGGCGTGTCCGGCCTCATGATATGCTATGACTTTTTTCTCTGACGGTGTGATGACCGAGTTTTTCTTCTCCAAGCCGCCCACGATACGGTCGATGGCATCCAGAAAGTCTTGTTTCTCAATGCTTTCCTTGTTACGACGGGCAGCGATAAGAGCCGCCTCGTTACACACGTTGGCGATGTCGGCGCCAGAGAATCCAGGCGTCTGTTTTGCCAAGAACTCTTTGTCGACGTCGTTGCCGAGCTTCAGCCCGCGCATGTGTACCTCGAAAATCTCGCGACGGCCATTCAAGTCGGGCAGTTCCACGTATATCTGACGGTCGAAACGTCCTGCACGCATCAGGGCCTTGTCGAGGATGTCGGCGCGGTTGGTGGCCGCCAGCACGATGACGCCAGAGTTGGTGCCGAAGCCGTCCATCTCGGTAAGCAGCTGATTCAGTGTGCTTTCACGCTCGTCGTTGCCGCCGCTCACGAGGTTCTTGCCACGGGCACGGCCGATGGCGTCGATCTCATCGATGAATATGATACAAGGTGACTTCGCCTTGGCCTGACTGAAGAGGTCGCGTACACGTGAGGCACCCACGCCCACGAACATCTCTACGAAGTCGGAGCCCGAGATGCTGAAGAACGGCACGTTGGCCTCGCCAGCCACTGACTTTGCCAATAAAGTCTTACCGGTGCCAGGAGGGCCCACGAGAAGCACTCCCTTCGGTATCTTGCCGCCCAGACGTGTGTACCGGCCAGGATTTTTGAGGAAATCGACGATCTCCATCACCTCTTCCTTGGCTTCTTCAAGTCCTGCCACGTCTTTGAAAGTGGTCTTGGTGTCTTTCTCCTGGTCGTAGAGCTGCGCCTTCGACTTCCCGATGTTGAATATCTGTCCACCGCCCACGCCGGAGCCACCTCCCATGCGACGCATGATGAGGATCCAAAAACCGACGATGAGCAGCAATGGTAGTATCCAGCTGACAATCTCGCCCATCCAGTTATGACGCTCCACTGGTGTCACTTCCACCGGGTTCGCAAGGCCTTCCTGAGCTTCGTCGACCTTCTTGTAAAAACGGTCCTCGTTGGTTTTCAATGTGAAACTAGGAGACTTCCCGTATTTCGGAGCCGTCTGGTTTGGAAAATATTTGCTCATACCTTTGTCGTTGAGGTATATCTCGGCCGTTTTGCCGTTCACGAGTTCTATCTTCTCAACGTCGCCGTCTCGGAGCATCTGTGTGAGATCGCTCATGGTCGTCTCTTTCGCACTGTCAGTGCCACTAAACACTATCGACCCGATGAAAAATGCTATCAGGATGATGTAAATCCAGTAAAACCCCAGTTTTTTCTTGGATTTGTTGTCGTTTTCTGCCATCTTAAATCAATTAATCTTCGTAATTCTTTCTCTCTGCGTCAGCCCACAAATCCTCCAGTTTGTAGAAATCGCGTTTCTCCGTGAGGAAGATGTGAACCACCACATCGATGTAGTCCAACAAAATCCATTCCGAATTTTCGAAGCCTTCTTCATGATAAACATGCACATGGAGCTTGTTGCGCACGTTGTCGATCACCTTCTCGGCGATGGAGCTCACCTGCGTTTTCGACTGTGCATTGCAGATGACAAAATAATCGGTCACAGCGGACTGTAACTCTCTCATATCCAATGATGTAACATCTTGAGCCTTGGCTTCCAACATGGTCTCGACGATGGTCTTCAAGACCTCTTCAGTATTGTCGTTTTCGTGTCTAATTCTCATCAAAACAAAATTTTTTGCAAAGATAATCAATAAATTTGATGATTTTGAAATGTGATTGAGAAAAATTTATTATTTTTGTTTTTTCTTTGTAAAAACTGATGATCAGATAATCGCGATGAAAATTTTTCATTTTGATGAAATAAAATCGACCAACGTTTGGCTTTATGACAAAATGGCAGAAAACACTGATGTTTCTGACATTGTGGCGGTCGCTGCGCATCAGACGGCGGGGCGCGGTATGGACAAAAACCGGTGGGAGAGTGAGGCAGGAAAGAATCTGCTGTTCAGTATCGCGTTGAGAGTCAATTTCTTAGAAGCCGAAAATCAGTTTAAAATCTCACAGGCAGTGTCGGTGGCTATTGTCGAAACCTTGTCTCAAGTTATTGATAATAAGCAACTTTTTATAAAATGGCCTAACGACATCTATTACGGCGACAAAAAACTTGCCGGGATATTGATACAAAACACCATAGAAGGCCGAATGATGGGAATCTCAATAATCGGCATTGGCTTGAATGTCAATCAGTTGCATTTTTCAAGAGATATTCCCAATCCTATTTCTTTAAAATTGATAACAGGGGAGGAATATGAGCTTGAAAATATGCTTAACCAATTGATTGTCAATATAAAAAATGCTGTCGAAAGCCTTCGCTTTATTGAAAAACGTGAGGAAATCAACAGCAAATATATCTCAAAACTGTATCGTTATCAACAATGGGCTGAATATGTGTATCAAAATCAGGTTAAGACATTGATAATCACTGGTTTTGATAAATACGGACGACTCCTTCTTCATGACAAAGAAGGAGCCGAAATCGTGTGTGACGTTAAAGAGTTACAGTTCTGTCAGCCATCATGTCCACCAGGTTCTGGAGCGGACGTTTAGCCATCATAGCCATGAGCGGGTTGAGGTCGGCGTCGATCTCGTACATCACGCGGCAGTTGTTGCCGAGTCCTGCGATTTTTATGCTCAGCACAAACGGAAACGGTGTCTTCCCGACCGGTACCAGCTGCACTAAACTGTATGTCACTCTCTGACTTACGCGCAGAGCGATGCTTCCCATGCCTTGCACTGTAAACGACAGATTATCTTCATTCGCCTGCACGTTGATGGCCTGCTCGGGCAGTAAAGCCGGAATGTTGCGCATGTCGCTGACGATGCCGAAAAATTCCTGCTCGCTCCTGCTGTTGTCGACGTATTTTGATTGTATTATCATATTAGTTTCTTTCAGTCGGACTGCTAACCCTCTTTTAACTTTATAACTTTATAACTTTTAACTTTAAACTAAATGGTCGTCAGACCATTTCTGCGGGTTCTTTCTCCATTCCTTGAGGCTCTGCATCTGGTCGTCACTCACATAGTTTTCTTCAACGGCTTTCGTTATCAAAGCCTCGTAGTTGCTGATGGTCACGAGGTCGCAGTTGGCTTTCTTGAATGCCTCGGCTGCTGCGTCGAGCTGGTAGGTGAAAATAGCCATCATGCCTTTCACCTTGGCGCCTTTCTCGCGCAGTGCCTCGACCGCTGCAAGGCTTGATTTTCCTGTCGATACGAGGTCTTCGATGACCACCACCGACGCGCTCTGCGGCACTATGCCTTCAACCTGGTTGTTCAGGCCGTGCGACTTGGCTTCCGAACGCACATAGCAGAACGGCAGACCTAGTTCCTGAGCCACCAAAGCACCTTGCGGGATGCCACCTGTTGCCACGCCAGCAATGAGGTCCGGCTTGCCAAAACGCTCCGTACAGATCCTAACGAAGGCCTCGCGGATGAACGTGCGGATGTTAGGATACGACAAAGTGATGCGGTTGTCGCAGTAAATCGGTGACTTTAATCCGCTCGCCCATGTAAAAGGACTTGCAGGATTCAATTTTATTGCTTTAATTTGCAGCAGAAAATTCGCTAATGCTAAAGCGGTATCTTTCTCGTTCATATATTGACTAAATTTTTTGCAAATGTACAGACTTTTTTGTAACAATCGGACGTTGACGGCGAATTATTTTTCCGAAAATTTGTTATCTGTTGATAATAAATGTGTTAAAAATTATGACGATTTGGCCGAGAAAATCATGGGATGGCTCGCCGACGAGACCGTCGAAAACCTCGATTTGGGCGATGCCGACGGCGAACAGCTCGCTCTCGCAGTGAAAAAAATCTTCCGACAGGCTCCTGCGGCAGGCGGAGTGGTGGTCATTGACAATCAATTTGTTGCAATCGAACGCCACGGCATACCCGACCTCCCGAAAGGTCATATCGAAAAAGGTGAGACACCAGAAGTCGCCGCAATCCGCGAAGTGGAGGAGGAAACAGGCATCAAAGACCTTGAGATAATAAAAGAACTGCCTTCAACATGGCATTGCTATCTGCTTGATAATCAATGGACTGTCAAAAAAACCAGCTGGTATCTGATGCGGACTAAATCCGGAATGAAAAACATACCTCAAACAGAAGAAGGGATATCCAAGGTGTATCTCGTTGATAAAGAACATATTAGAGATTTTGAGGACAGGACTTTCGCTTCGTTGAAAACTTTAGTGCCAAAAATTATTCTTGCTATTTAGTATTTTTGTATCTTTGCGAGTTTTTTTAAACGTTTAAAACTTAAACACATAACAAAAATATTATATTCAAAATGAATAACTTACGTAAATCATTGCTGATCCTTATCAGCCTGTTTGCCTTTGGATATGGGGCTTGGGCGCAACCATGGTACATCAATCATCTGATGCTTCTCGGCGATTATGATGACATAGTTGACAATAATATTGACATTTATGAAAAAGAGGGTTGGACATTAGTCGACTATAACCTGAACCAAGGTGCAGGCGGACAGAGTATCTATCTGTTGTACCAGACAACATATAACAATGTCACCATTCCGGCTATCACCGATTTTTACATCAAATCGACGAGCGATAAAAACGACCATCCTGACCAGCTTACATACAATAACCGTACGTATCACCGCATTTCTGCTGTTGTGGGCTCAGAGTCGTTTATGGATAGTTACGGCGACTTGAATGACGGTGCCGGAGGCAAATACATATACCTTTATTATACTATTGATGCTTGGGATTATCCTCGTGGCATCACCAGCATAGCATTTAACGATGACTCATTCGGTGCCGTATGCGGCAACGGAAGCACTACGCCTCAAGACATCAACGAGGGCGCCAGTGGCGATTATATCTATATGCATTACGGCTATACCTTGACAACAGATGTGGTTGATGTTGATGACCAATATGATTTTGCTCCTTTGAACGCTCACAGCGATGAGCCTCTTTATTTCCGCTTGTCGGACAATGCGGTCAATGGTTCTGTCGTCACTGTTTCGACTATAAACGTTGGAAATAATAACACCGCTGTAATCGACCTTAACGGCAAAGCGTTTTCACGTCTCATACAATCGGGCGGTAGCGGCGATAATGGTCATGTAATAAAAGTGACAGGCAACTCCACACTTACTGTCTTTGACGGCTCAATCCATGGCACCGGCAGCATCTCAGGCGGTGATGCCGACAAAGGAGGTGCCGTTTATGTTGAAGCAGGAAGCACTCTGAATATCGAAAGCGGCACTATTGAATACTGCAAAGCTGAAGATGGTGGCGCTATCTACAATCTCGGCACTTTAACCATTGACGGTGGCACAATACAAAACTGCACAGCCACCAGCGGACGGGGCCATGGCACCATCTATAACAACGGCAATATGACAATAAATAACGGCATCATACAGAACAACACTGCATATTATGGCGGCGCTATTTATAATGTTAACAGTTGGACAACGACGATTAATGGCGGCACAATTCAGAATAACCATGCTACACATTTAGGTTACGATGATGACGGCATCGGTGGCGGTATCGCCAATTTCGGTCTCCTTAATATAAACGGTGGCAGTATTGTTGGCAACACTTGCGACAGAGAAGGAGGCGGAATATGGATGAAAGACGAAGGCGGCATTTTCATGAAAGGCAACCCCGTCATTAAAAATAACACAAAGAATTCCATCAACAGCAACGTTTATATCCCTGATACCAAGGTTATCAACGTGACGGGCAGCTTCACCGTGGGCGCATGCATAGGCGTCACGCCGCAGACTGCCGGCAATAGGTTAACCAATAATTATAGCGCTTACAACAGCGGTGTAGATCCTGCCAGAATATTCTTCTCCGACAACGGATATTTTATCAAGTTGAATGCAAGCAATGAGGTGATACAAGACCCGAGCATTTCAGTCGTGGAGGCTTACTATATCGATGCTGATAGCAATGAGGCTTATTATTCCGACTGCATTCCTTTGAGTAGTGTCAAAGACGAATTGGGCGTTACACTCAACAGCGGATGGTATATGGTTGATGCTGACAAGACCTTCAACCAACGCATCGACTTGAATGGTAATGTTAACATTATCCTTGGGGATGGTCATAACCTGACTGTTATCCAAGGTATAGAAATAGGAGACGATGATTATTCGTTAACCATTTACGGTCAACGCGGACAGTCGGGATATCTTCTCGCGTATAATGAAATCGGTGACAATAATTGCTATGGTACAATCACCATCAATGGAGGTATGGTCAATATACATAGCTATATCTCCGCAAAATCAATCAACTTGAACTGGACCGATTACAATGCCACTACTACCGAAAATATCACGGTAGGAGGTAACTATTATGGCACGGTTACGCTTCAGAAGTCATTCTACGATGGTACTAATGTTATTCCAGACACTGACAGGCACTCCGGCCGATGCTGAACATCCATTGTGCTCCGAAATCACTGTTACAGGCGCAACTACAGGCAAAGATATAGCCGTTTCTCGTGTCAGCACATCCAATAATTTTACCTTTGTCATGCCTTACGAGGCAGTCAACGTCACTGCGAAATTTGAGAACAAGGTTTTGGCCGACTATGTCAGTCTATTTGGAGAGTTACGTACCGTGCCAGCAATAGCTATCAGCGGAGGCGGTAATTTAACATTGGACAATGGCTGGTATGTGGTAAATAACAATGTCTATAGTTCAACAGGATTAAAGAATATCACCATCAACGGTGATAATGTAAACATTATCCTTTGTGACAACAAGACACTGGATCTTAACGATGGAACTGATTCATACGTAACATTTGCCGATGACAACTATCAGCTGATTGTTTGGGGACAGAGTACTGGCACTGGCTTGCTGAAGGTCGCGAACCCTTCTGCTGATATCAACCCGATTGGTCATTCAGAATGTTTTTGCACTATTTCTGTGAACGGCGGCAGAGTGGAGACTATTGACAGCAATGGCCAATTAGGCGGTGATAATGCAACAGTTTTCCTTCGTGGAGGCAAGATCAGCGCAAAAGCCTATAAAGGCGATATAATGTTTAAGAGATTCTACGAAGACCCGTATGGGAATAAATATTATGGGAATTGGAATACTGAAGACTTAACTGCTTTGGCCAACAAATTTTTGTTCCCTTGCGACAAGGTGTTTGTGAAAGCAGGCGACTGGAATATGGCGGATAACTGGCTTGACAAATCTGTGCCAGGCAATGACGACTATGTCACTATGCGCAGAAAGGCGGCTATTCCAAACGGCTATTTGGCACAAGTTAAAGATATAATGGCAGCCGTCGGAGGCGGCATCACCATTAAGGACGGCGGTCAGCTTTATATTAACCCAGGCCGAACAATGGAGCTGCCGGTGACCGTCGAAAAGAACATCAGCGCAGCGGATGGAGCGGCACAAACCAACTGGTATCTGCTATCTTCACCAGTGTACAACGACCTTTTTGCCAGCCCATATAATTATTACGCAGCATATACTAACACTGTCAAGAACCTCACAGAAAACGTATACGACATGTTCAGAT
>CADAFC010000077.1 GCA_902787095.1 uncultured Bacteroidia bacterium | reverse complement strand
AAATTCAGCGTACGGAGCAAGATATCGTTCGACACCACTTCTTTGTTCACTTTTACAGTAAAAACAGCGCTTGGATGCAGCATCTGTTTGATGGTGTTGCCGATTGACTTCATGCACACCATCCAACGTATTATCTTGATGCCGCCCGATGTGGAGCCTGCGCAGGAGCCGCTGAGCATCAGCAGAAGCGTTGGAACCAGGAACAAGCCGCCCCAGAGGTTGTAGTCGTAACACGAGCCCTGATAGCCCGTTGACGTAACAATGGCAGTGACGTGGAAAAAGGCTGTACGGAACCTCGATTCTGCGTCATGTTCAGGATATACTGAAGTATCGGTGGCTACTGTCTTGACATCAGGAGCGATGTAGAACAACGCCATGGTGACCGCCACACACAGGAAAACGACGCTCAGCCACCAGCGCAGCTCCTCGTTCTTCGCAAAATACTTCACGTCGCCTCTGAAAAGGAAATAATACAAAGAGAAGTTGACACCCGACGACAGCATGAAGAATATGCAGACATACTCTATATACCTCGAGTTGTAATAGCCTATGCTCGCCTGATGGGTACTGAAACCGCCGCTGGCAAGTGTCGTAAACGCATGACACACAGCGTCGAACAGATTCATCGGACCCGCCCAATAAGCCATCGCACATGCGAAAGTCAGCACGATGTAGATAGTCCACAGACGACGTGCGGTGACAGCCATCTTTGGATGCAGCTTCTGCACACCCAACCCCGACGCCTCTGCCGAAAACAGCATGGTTTTATTGGAATTTTTATTCACTGCAGGGATAATGGCGAGGAACAACACGATGATGCCCAAACCACCCAACCATTGTATCATGCTTCGCCACATAAGAATGCCATGCGGTTGAGAATCAATGTTATTCATGATTGTGGAGCCAGTGGTGGTGAAGCCAGACATCGACTCAAAGAAAGCGTCGGTGATATTGTCGATGGCCCCTGTGAAGATGAACGGCAGCATACCAAACACAGCGAAAAGTATCCATGTCACTGTGACGAGGATAAACGAATCCTTCATAGTGAGGCTGTCTATTTCCTTGTCACGGCTGCCTGTTTTTTTCGCCTTTTCACGACCTGCTGAAAGCAGGATAAACCCGAAAATGCCAGTAATCATTGTCGCTGCCAGCAGTGCCACCACGTCGCGCTCACCACCGTGCACGTTGTAATGCAAGGCCACCATCGAGGCAATCAGCATGAAGAAAGCCTCAACAAGAATGAATATGCCATATATCTTCGCCTTCATATTTCACAAATGTGCAACTTGCAAAAATACAAAAAAAATTTCAGAACAACCGAAAGCAATAAAATTTTTAATTAATAGTCATTTATGTAAAAACGACCCGTCCATTATGTCGAAATGACATATTAACATCCTGAAACGGAAAAAATAATGAGTGAAAAGAACATATATCTCATTGAAATAATGTATTTTTGCAACCTTATTATTATAAGGTGAAAAATTTAATTGAAATGCATAAGAAAAGATTGTTTTTAACGATTACATTAGGCCTTTTGCTTCTGACAGGTAGCGTAAAGGCTCAGCAGGCCCAGGACTCGGTCATCATCAGCTTAGACCAGGCCATCGAAATCGCTCTTGACGAGAGCAGAACCATTAAAATCGCCGATATCAGCATCGAGAAGTCGGGGTACGCCAAGAAAGGCTCGTATGCGGCTTTGTATCCTAACATCAGCGCCAGCGGAAGCTACCAGAGAACCATCAAAAAACAAGTGATGGCTATGGACTTCGGCGGCCAGTCGATGGAGATAGAGGTAGGAAAATGGAACAACGTGAACGCAGGCATCAGCGCGGCCATGCCACTTATCAACGCACAGCTGTGGGAATCGCTGAAGCTGTCGGCCCTCGACGTGGAACTCGCTGTGGAACAGGCACGTTCGTCGAAGATCTCAATGGTGGCACAAGTGAAAAAAGCCTATTACGCAGTGCTGCTCGCACAACAGGTATACGATGTGTATAAAGACGTTTACGACAACGCAGCCAAGAACTACGAGTACAGCTCTCAGCTTTATGCCGCCGGCAAAACCTCTGAGTATGAATATCTTAGAGCCTCGGTTAACGTGAAAAACGCCGAGCCTAACGTCTACAGCTCACTGACAGCCATAGACCTCGCCATCTGGCAACTCAAAGCCATTATGGGCATCGACCTCGAGACGAAAATAGGCGTGCAAGGCAGCATCGACCAATACACCGATGAGATGATGTCGTACATAGTGTCGAGCGACGACGTCGACCTTGAAAACAACAGCACTATGGTACAGCTCTCGATACAGAATGAACAGCTTGAGCGCACCATCAGGATGACGAAATACCAGTACGTCCCCACCTTATCTGCTTCATTTGCATACAATTACATCGCCATGGGCGACGATTTCAACTTCAAATGGAACCCTTATTCGGTGGCAGGATTGAGCCTCAACATCCCGATTTTTTCAGGTTTCTCGAAACGTAACAGCATACGCCAATACAAGGCTTCACAAAACATGTTGGAGCTCAGCATGGAAGACACCGAGCGTAACCTGAGGGTGGCATACAAGAACTACGAGAACGAAATAGCCACGTTCATGAAAAACTACGTCGCGGCGGAATCGACAGTGGAGATGGCACAACGCAGCTACGACATCGCCGAACGCATGTACGAACTCGGAAAGACCACCCTCGTGGAACTCAACGACGCCCAGCTGGCATTGGTGCAGGCACAACTCACAATGAGCCGCACAGTGTACAACTTCATGGTGACGAAAGCTTCGATTGAAGAGCTTATGGGAAATGAGTTTTAATCCCCCAAATTCGGTCGAAAGGACAGAAACAAAAGAAGAATATAAATAACAAAAATATGAAAAGATTCAACACATTATTAATTATTGCAGCCGCAGGTATTATGATGTCGTGCGGACAGCAGAACCAGAACACACAGCAGATGGTGGAGGAAAACCCGAAAGTGACCATCACCACCGTCAACGCTGAATATGTATCACAGCTCTCAGTGTATCCGACCACTGTGGAGGCCGACGTGGTTAACAACATCGCTCCGCAGTCAGCAGCACGTATCAGCAAGATTAATGTCGAGATTGGCGACAAAGTCAATGCCGGTCAGACACTCGCCGTCATGGATAAGGTCAATCTTGAGAAAGCGCGTCTTCAGCTCATCAACGACTCCATAGAATTCGGTCGTATCGCCCAGCTTTACGAAATCGGAGCCACCTCGACATCCGACTACGAAGCCATGACGTTGAAATACGATGTCTCTAAGCGCACTTACATGAACCTTTTGGAAAACACCATACTGAAGAGCCCTATCAGCGGCATTGTGACAGCCCGCAACTACGATGAAGGCGACATGTACGCAATGACACAGCCGCTTTTCGTGATACAGAAAATAGACCCGGTGAAGATGCTCATCAACATCTCGGAGAGCCAGTATTCACAGATTAAGAAAGGCATGGAAGTCGACATCACCACCGAGGCTTACGGCGACCAGGTGTTCAAGGGCGTGGTTGACCTCATCCACCCTACCATCAACGCGATGACTCACACCTTCGCTGTCGAAGTACGTTTTGCAAACAACGACATGATCCTTCGTCCGGGCATGTTCGCACGCGTCACAGTCAACTACGGCGACAACTTCCGTGTCGTGGTTCCTGACAGAGCCGTCATGAAACAAGTGGGCTCGGGCGAGCAGTATGTATACGTACTAAACGACGACGGCACAGTGACTTACACCGTGGTCGAGCTCGGTCGCAGGATGGGCAACAGATACGAAGTCATCAGCGGCTTGGACAACAACGCCACCGTCGTCATGACAGGACAGACAAAGTTGAAAAATGGCATCACCGTCGATGTCGTTAAGAATTAATCTTGTAAATCAAAGAGAATCATGAGTTTATATAGAACATCAGTAAATCATCCGGTAACGGTCTCGCTGGTCTTCATCACCGTGGCCATCCTGGGTATTTTCGCGCTCTCTAAGCTGTCGATCAACCTCTTCCCTGACATGGGGACGAACGCCATCATGGTGATGACATCGTATTCGGGCGCGAGCGCGGAAGATATTGAGACGAATATCACCAAAACCCTTGAAAACACTCTGAACGGCGTGAGCGACCTGAAGCACCTCTCGTCATCATCGAAAGAGAATGTGAGCGTCATCACCGTTCAGTTTGAATATGGTATTGACATTGAAGAAGCGACAAACAACGTACGCGACAAACTTGACATGGTGCGGCAGTATCTCCCCGACGGGGCAGGTAACCCGACCATTTTCAAGTTCAGCATGGAAGACATCCCTGTGATGTTCCTTTCGGTGACAGCCGAAGAGAGCCTTTCGGGTCTCGACAAGATTCTTGACGACAAGCTGACGACGCCTCTGGCACGTGTGCCCGGCGTGGGTACAGTGTCGGTGGCTGGTGCTCCGAAACGTGAGATCCAAGTTTACGTCGACCCTAACAAACTCGAGGCATACAACCTCACTGTCGAGCAGATATCACAGGCTTTGGCATACGAAAACCGTAACACTCCAGCAGGAAACATCGACATCGGTTCAAACACCTACGCCGTACGCGTGGAGAAAGAGTTCAAATCAGCAAAAGAGATGCTCGACGTGGTGGTCGGCACCTTCAACGGCACACCTATTTATTTAAGGGATGTGGCAAGAGTGAACGACGGCGAGCAGGAACGTCTGCAAAAGGTGTTCTCCAACGGCATCCAAGGTGCTATGGTGACA
Source organism: uncultured Bacteroidia bacterium (assembly GCA_902787095.1). Taxonomy (GTDB): domain Bacteria; phylum Bacteroidota; class Bacteroidia; order Bacteroidales; family F082; genus Limimorpha. Next base: position 11,271 of record CADAFC010000077.1, on the reverse strand, counting down.
ATACAGAAACAGACCGATGCCAACTCAGTGCAGGTGTGTAAAGGCATCAACAAAGAGCTTGCAAAGATTAAGAAGACACTGCCTTCAGACATCAAAATCAACCTTATCAACGATACCAGTGAGAGCATCGTCAACACCATTAACTCATTGAAAGAGACTATATTCATCACTTTCCTCGTGGTTATGTTGGTGGTGTTTATCTTCCTCGGCAGATGGAGAGCCACCATCATCATCGTGCTCTCTATCCCTATTTCGTTGGTCGCTTCAGTCATTTACCTCTTTGCGACAGGTAACACGTTGAATATCATCTCCATGAGTGCTTTGACCATCGCCATCGGAATGGTCGTGGACGACGCCATCGTGGTGTTGGAGAACATCACTTCGCACATCGACCGTGGCGCGAAACCTAAAGAGGCTGCTGTCCATGCCACACAGGAGGTGTCAATTTCAGTTATCGCCTCTACCCTGACCATGTTGGCGGTGTTCCTGCCACTGACCATGGTCAACGGTGCTGTCGGCGTGTTCTTCCACCAGCTCGGCTGGATAGTGAGTATCATCATGATAGTCTCTACATCGGCTGCTTTGACGCTGGTTCCGATGATGTGCTCGAGGATGTTGAAACGCAACCCTCGCTCGCACAAATGGCATCAGGTACTTTTCACACCTATTAATAAAGGTCTCGACGCACTGAGCCGTGGCTATGGACGTCTCATCAACTGGGCCGTGACACACCGTGCAATGACCATCATCATCGCCATCGTGATTTTCGTGGTGACACTCGTGATCACCTTGCCGGGAATGAAGACAGAGTATCTGCCGAGCATGGACCAAGGCCGTCTGACAGCAAATATCGAGTTACCTGTTGGCACTCAAGAAGATATCACAGGACAGCTTGGTGCTGAACTCGCCGAGAAATACATGGCCGAGATACCTGAAATCAAGGTGATGAACTACCGCTATGGTGTGGCTGACGAGGAAAACGCCTTCGCCTCAATGCAGAGCAACGGCACCCACATCCTTGCGATAAACATCAACCTCGGAAGCAAGGACACACGTAAGAGAAGCACCCAAGAAATAGCGGAATATATCCGTAAGGACTTGAAAAACAACGCCGTTATCAAGAAATACAATGTCTCCGAAGGTATGGGCATGGGTTCGACGGCAAGCGTAAAAATCGAGATCTACGGCTACGACTTCAACGTATCTGACCGTATCGCCAACGATTTGGCTCTGGAGCTCCGCGAATGTCCGGAAATCTCGCAGGTTCTCATCAGCCGCGACGAGTACACTCCAGAGATGCACGTCGACTTTGACCGTGAGAAGCTCATGCTCAACGGCATCAACATTACCACGGCATCGCAATATGTGCGCAACCGCATCAACGGCTCGGTGATGTCGTATTTCCGTGAAGATGGTGACGAATACAACATCCGAGTGCGTTACGCCCCAGAGTTCCGTACAGGCGTGGAAAACATTGAAAACATTGTGCTGTACGGCGCATCAGGCAATGCTGTCCGCCTCAGTGAGGTGGCAAAGATCGTGGAAGGCCGCACCCCTCCTACCATCGAGCGTAAAGACCGTGAACGTATCGTAACAATCACTGGTATAGTCGCAAAAGGCTACGCCTTGAGTGACGGCGTGGCAGCTTCGGAGAGATGCATCGACAAGACAGAGATTCCGGCTGAGTTCCTGGTGAAGATCGCAGGTGACTACGAAGACCAACAGGATGCATTCGCCGATATGTTCACCCTTATCTTGTTGATTATCATCCTTGTATACGTGGTGATGGCATCACAGTTCGAGTCACTGCTCGACCCGTTTGTCATCATGTTCTCTGTGCCATTCGCTATCACTGGCGTGCTTATCGGACTGCGAGTCAACGGCATGGCACTCGGTGTGATGGCACTCATCGGCGTGATGATCTTGATGGGTATCGTGGTGAAAAACGGTATCGTGCTCATCGACTACACAAGATTATGTCTGGAACGTGGCATGGGCGTCAACGAATCTGTTGTCACGGCATCACGCCAGCGTCTGCGTCCTATCTTGATGACCACGCTCACCACCGTGCTCGGCATGGTGCCTATGGCACTCGGAACAGGCGAAGGCGCTGAGATGTGGAACGGCCTCGGCGTAGTGGTGTCGTGGGGACTCACAATATCGACACTCATCACCCTCGTGCTCATCCCGACATTGTACGCAATCTTCGTTTCAAGAAAGATAAGACGTGACGAAAGAAGACACGCAAGACTCGCATTAGCAAACGAACTTTAAACGAAACATCATGACAGCAATATTCATCGCCTACAATCAGGCATATTACGAAGAAATCGCCGAACTCCTTGAGAAACAAGGAGTTCGGGGATTCACCAAGTGGAACGAGATAACAGGCCGCGGGCCGCGGCTCATCGACAGGCGAGGCGCATTACGGCACACACACATGGCCGACATTCAACGATGCCATGCTCACCTTCGTCGACGACGACAAAGTGGACGACATCCTGAACACGCTGCACAAACACGACCTGCAGACACCTGAGCTGGGTCTGAGAGCGTTTTCTTGGAAAATTGACAAGACTATTTAACGCTGAATTTGTAAATACAAGAGTGATGATATTCCTCGCCAGGTCTTAACACCGTACTCGGGAAGTTAGGCTGGTTAGGAGCATCAGGAAACTGCTGTGTCTCAAGGGCAAACGACTCATGGGTACACAGCGGTTTGCCATATTTACCGTTAGTTTTTCCATCAAAGAAGTTGCCGCTGTAGAACTGCATGCCCGGCTGGTCGGTCAGCACCTCCATGAATCGGTGCGAGTCAGGCTCGTAAACAGTGGCCGCCAAGCCCATCTCACCGAGATTTTTCTTCAGAACCCAGTTGAAGTCATAGCCATTGCCGAAAACCATCTGTTGATGATGTTGTTCAATATCACGCCCCACTGTCTTAGCCTTGGTGAAATCCATAGGAGTGCCTTTGACATCAATGAAATCACCGGTCGGGATAAGGTGCTCGTCTATCGACGTGATGGCAGTCCCGTTGATCATCAGCTCGTGGTCTAAGATGGTGCCGCCAGCCTCCCCTTTCAGATTGAAAAACGAGTGATGTGATATATTACAAACCGTTGGAGCATCGGTAGTGGCTTGATAATCAACACGAAATTCATTGTCAGCTGTCAAAGTGTAAGTCATGGTGATGTCAAGATTGCCAGGGAAGCCGTCCAGTCCGTCAGGTAAAACGGTGTGAAGCACTATCGAGCTGTCATTCACCGACTTCACATCCCATACCACACGGTCGACACCGAATTCACCACCATGAAGGGTGTTGCCATGGTCATTTTTATAAAGCTCATATTTTTTACCGTCAATAGTAAACTCACCATGTCCGATACGGTTGGCATAACGTCCGACAGCAGCGCCGAGATAACGCTCACCTTTATTATTAATATAGCGATCGATATTTTCATAACCAAGCACTATATCGTCGTAATTGCCTTTATTATCAGGCATCCACAACGAAACCACACGTCCACCGTAGTTGGTCACCTGCATGGTAAGAAAACCGTTTTTCAAAGTGTAAAGCGACACTTTCTTGCCATCGACTTCAGTATTGAAATCATTGATATTCATGAGGTTAACCTCTCTCTTTTTTGTACATCCAATCATAATCAAAGCACTTAATGCTAGAACCAAAAACTTTTTCATTTTTACAAAATTATTATTGCAAAATTATAAAATATTTCTGACATAAACAGATTTTTTAGTAATTTTGTGACCATGAGAGAGGTGAAATTCATACGAAAACACTACGAAAGCCGCGTCCGCTGGGAGGCTGTGGTCATCTATGTTTTGGCTACAATAATCTGCGCTTTCGTCATCTACCGTATATCAAATCTCAAGAAATCGATTATAAATCAACGAGTTACCATCGACCACAACGAGATGGTGCTCAACTTCACGAATGAATTGATTCAGAATGTGAACGAGGCGCAGTCACATGCTCAACTCTACACAATATCAGGAAATCCTGATCATCTGATACATTTCAATGAGAATCTGCAAAAGACTTCCGCAATTAAAGATTCGATTATTTTCTATTCTGATGACGATGCAAAAAACACTAAGATTCTCAACGACATTATCGTTCTTTTAAATCGTAAGGAAAACATTATCAAGGAGATAACTCACCAATATGATGTTTTTAACCCTTACGATGAGATTTACAAACTCCTATCTGATTACAAGCCAAAAGAGAAGACGACGCGTATCGTGCCAGTCACCAGAGTCGACACTATTGTCAAAAAAGCTGAAAAGCCAAGCTTTTTCCACCGTGTCTTCTCTTCGGAGACACCGCGCGACAGTATAATCTTTGTCACCACGACAACTTACGACACCATCACCGAGGAGTCGCCGAGTAGCAGAGTCGACCTCATGGAAGGCATCAAGATTTATACTGACAAGGGTAAGCAGGAATATCTTGAGAGGCTCAAAACCATTGAGAATCAATATCAAAGCTTCATAAAGTCAGACCAGGAGATTTCAGAGGAGATTTCAAACCTTCTCATAGTGCTTCACCAGCAGACGCTCACCTCAGTGATGAGTGAGATTCAGAAAAGCGAGACGATTCTCCAACGTAGTCTTGATTATTCGATTTACGGCGGCACCCTCGCTTTGTTCTGCATCTTACTATTTATCTTCTTGATTTCCAAGGATATACAACGTGTTTCAAGGGCGCGACGAGCCATGGAGGAAGCACAAAGGCAGACCGAGGAAATCATGGAGAGCCGTCACAAGCTGCTGCTTTCGGTGTCACACGACATCAAGGCTCCGCTTTCGTCGATTTTGGGTTACATCGAGCTGATGCAGATGGAGAAGCCGTCAGAAAACGACATGCAACGACTCGACTCGATGAAGTTCTCAGCGGAGCACATCTTGTCGCTCCTCTCGAATTTGCTGGACTTCTCGAGCCTCGACCAGGGCAAGCAGCACGTGTCGCGCGCAGTGTTCAACGTCTCCGAACTCAGCGACCAGCTCACCAACATGTTCAAGCCTATCGCTGAAAACAAGCAACTCAAGTTCTATTATCACAAAAACATCGCCAACGACCTGTACGTTAACTCCGACGCGCTGAAAATCAGGCAAGTGGTTAGCAACATCATCTCAAATGCTATAAAATACACCATAGAAGGCGAGATACATTTCGGAGTCTATCTGGTGAATAACAAATTGGTTTTCAATGTGATAGACCAAGGTATCGGCATCCCGAACGATAAGATTGAGGAGATGTTCAAGCCGTTCAGCAAGGCTGAAAACAACCCGGGACTTGCCGAAGGCAACGGTTTCGGACTGTATGTGGTGAAAGGTCTTCTCGAACTCCTTGGCGGAACCATCAACGTGATGTCAGAACTCGAGAAAGGCAGCCATTTCGAGATTAAAATTCCTGTAAAAGTGGTTGAGAAACAACCAGAAGAAGTCAAGGAAACGACTGATAATCAGGTTATTACAGCCAGAAAGAAGCTCCACATACTACTCATCGACGATGACAACAGCCTCCTCGCCGTGGTCAGCGCCATGTTGAAGAAAATTGGACATAACTCTGACATCTGCCGCTCGTATATCGAGTTCAACAAATACCTCGCCGAGCTCGACAAATACGACCTGGTGCTGACCGACCGCGAGATGGGAACGTTTTCGGGCAACGATGTGTTGAAGATGATAAAAAACATAGCCCCAGAAAAACGTGTCATTTTGATGACTGCCCGCGACGAATATTCAGAGAAATACGCTCTACGTGAAGGCTTCGATGATCACATCAAGAAACCATTCAGTATCAAAGACTTAGCTTTGCTTTTAAACGATAACTTGACTGAGGAGGAAGAAAAAAAATGCGAGTTCTCCGACGACTTTCCACAGCTCAGTGCCATGTTCGACAGTGACAGCAAGGCCATCCGTGACATCTTACAAGCCTTTGTCAACTCCACATCCGACAACCTCGTGATATTGAACGATGCCATCACCGAGCACGATTTTGCGAAAGCGCAGGCTGTATGCCACAAGATGCGCCCGATGTTCATCCAGCTGGAGCAGAAATCGGAAGAATACCTCACCGACATGGACAGCCGTCGCGGTCAGGATGCCTCCACCCTACCCGACTGGGAAGAAAAAGGCATCGAATTTATGAATCAATCCGATGCCCTCTTGGCTTTATTAGCCGAAAAATATGATATCTCCGATTAGTCGCTTACTTCCTCGCTGTGACGTCCGCTACGCTTACGCTCAATCTCGTCGAGGATAATCTTACGCAGACGCAGACTCTTTGGTGTTACCTCGAGATACTCGTCGTCGCGAATATATTCCATGTATTCCTCAAGCGACATCCTTACCGGCGGGATAAGCACGATCTTATCGTCTGAGCCGGAAGCACGCACGTTGGTGAGATGCTTGGTCTTGTTGATATTCAGCACTATATCGTTGGCTCTGGTGTTCTCGCCGATGACCTCACCCATGTAGACGTCTTCATTAGGCTGAACGAAGAACTTGCCACGGTCCTGGAGCTTCCACAAAGCGTAAGGCACTGCCTGTCCTGTCTCCATGGCTATCAAAGCGCCGACCTCATGAGTGTCCATATCGCCTTTCCAAGGCTCGTAGTCTTTGAAACGGTGCGACATCACTGCCTCGCCTTCTGTTGCGGTAAGCATGGCGCTACGCAATCCTATCAGACCTCTTGCCGGGATGTCGAAGTCGAGGTTCATACGATCGCCTTTAGGACTCATGTTGGTCATCTCGCCTTTGTGCTGTGACGCTAGTTCTATGACACGACCTGCGAAGTTTTCAGGAACCTGCACGTTCATAACCTCGATAGGCTCGCATTTCTTGCCGTCTATTTCTTTCAGAAGCACCTTCGGCTGACCGATCTGGAACTCATAACCCTCACGACGCATCGTCTCGACCAAGATACTGAGATGGAGGATACCACGACCGTAAACCATCAATGAATCTGGTGAATCGGTGTCTTCAACCTTCAATGCGAGGTTCTTCTCTGTCTCACGGTAAAGACGCTCGCGCAGGTGACGTGATGTCACAAACTTGCCTTCACGGCCGAAGAACGGTGAGTTGTTGATTGTAAACAACATACTCATTGTAGGCTCGTCGACATGGATTGGAGGCAGTGCTTCCGGGTTCTCGAAGTCAGCGACAGTGTCACCGATTTCGAAGTTCTCGAGCCCCATCACAGCGACGATATCGCCTGCCATCACAGGCTTTTTCGTTCTTTCCTTGCCGAGCCCCTCGAAGGTGTATAATTCTTTAATCTGATTTTTCTCAATCGAGCCGTCGCGTTTCACCAATGAGACGTTCATACCCGCCTGAAGGATACCGCGTTTCAGACGACCCACCGCGATACGGCCGACGTACGAGCTGTAGTCGAGCGAAGTGATAAGCATCTGAGGTGTTCCCTCTTCGTATTTCGCTTCCGGAATGGTGTTGATAATCACATCCAAAAGGTAAGACACGTCGTTGGTGACGTGTGTCCAATGGTCTGACATCCAGCCTTGTTTCGATGAGCCGAACACCGTCGGGAAGTCGAGTTGGTCATCGCTTGCGCCGAGGTTGTACATCAAGTCAAACACAGCTTCCTGAGTCTCCTCCGGGGTGCAGTTCGGCTTGTCAACCTTATTGACAACCACGATAGGTTTCAGTCCGAGCTGGATAGCTTTTTCGAGCACGAAACGTGTCTGTGGCATCGGGCCTTCAAAGGCGTCGACAAGAAGAAGAACACCATCGGCCATATTCAAAACTCGCTCCACCTCGCCACCGAAATCACTATGGCCAGGAGTATCTATAATGTTGATTTTCACATCTTTATAACGCACAGAAACGTTTTTCGACAAGATGGTGATACCTCGTTCTCGCTCAAGGTCGTTGTTATCAAGAATCAAATCTCCATTATCTTTGTCCTCTCTGAAAAGCTTTGACTGATAAAGGATTCGGTCCACCAAAGTGGTCTTTCCGTGGTCAACATGAGCGATTATCGCAACATTACGAATACTTGTCATTTGTTTTTAATTAACTGATTTCCAATAATTTAACTCCGATTTTTATCATTTTTTAAAAAATTCAAAAAATCGGGTGCAAAATTACTAAAAAAATCCCAAAAAATTGTTATATTTGCAAAAAAATATTCAGATGAGTGAACTGACGCGTGCCGTTTTGGTGAAATACTGGGGTTATCCGTCTTTCCGCCCTATGCAGGAAGACATCGTCGACTCTGTCATCGACGGTCGCGACACCCTTGCGCTTTTGCCCACGGGCGGCGGCAAATCGGTGTGTTTCCAAGTGCCCGCCATGGCGATGGATGGCGTATGCATCGTCGTCACACCGCTCATCTCACTCATGAAAGATCAGGTCCAGCATCTGAAAAACATCAACATTCCGGCTGCTGCGATATATTCCGGGCTGCATCCGAACGAAGTCGAGATAGCTTATAACAAAGCGGCTTTCGGCAACCTCAAGTTTCTTTACGTCTCACCGGAGCGTCTCATGACCGACGCTTTCATCGAGGCGATAAAGAAGATGAAAGTGTGTCTCCTCGCCATCGACGAGTCGCACTGCATCTCGCAATGGGGTTATGATTTCCGTCCACCCTATCTGAAAATAGCGGAGATCCGACCTTATATACCCAACACGCCTTGTCTCGCCTTGACAGCGACGGCGACTCCGGAAGTCGTCGAGGACATACAATACAGACTCGGCTTCAAGGAACGTAACGTCTATCAGACCAGTTACGAGCGCAAGAACGTCACCTACAACGTCATCAAAGTGGCCGACAAATACGGACTCATGTACCGTCTCTTCATGAAGATGGACACTGGCAGCGGCATCGTCTATGTGCGCAGCCGCAAGCGCACCAAGGTCATAGCCGACTGGCTGCAGTCATCAGGCATCAGCGCCACGTTCTATCATGCAGGCATCGACGCCAAGACCCGCGACGAGCGACAGAAGCTGTGGATGGACGGACGCATCAAGGTCATAGTGGCCACCAATGCTTTCGGTATGGGAATCGACAAGCCCGACGTACGAGTGGTCGTGCACATGGACCTCCCCGACACCCTGGAGGCTTACTTCCAGGAGGCAGGCCGCGCCGGCCGAGATTTGAAGCCCTCACAAGCGTTCCTGCTCGTGGCAGACAGCGACATCAAGCAGCTAAAAGACAACCTTCAGAACTCGTATCCTGAACTGAGTCGTATTAAAGCAATATACGACGCCCTCGGCAACTACCTTCAGATACCGGCCGGCGCGGGCAACGGACAGAGCTATCCATTCGACATGAACGACTTCGCAAACACTTACGGGTTCTCACTGCTCGAAGTGTTTAACTCATTGAAACTCATGGAGAGAGAAGGCTTCTTCGCATTGTCCGAAGCCATGGACACACCATCACAGCTGTTCATAAAAGCCTCTCGTGAAGACCTCTACCGCTTCCAAGTCGAATATCCGCATTTCGATGTCATGATAAAATATCTGCTCCGTAACTATCCGGGCATACTATCCGATTTTGTCAAGATAAAAGAGGAACAGATAAGCCAGCGGCTCGGCATCGACGTCGCCCAGGTCGAGGACACATTGAAAAAACTCGAGAAATATAACTTCCTTACATATATCCAACGCTCTGACAAGCCTCAGATTCAATATCTTACGGAACGTCAGGACACACGGCATTTCATCCTTTCCGACGAAGTATATAAAGACCGTAAAGAAGCTGCCTCTCGCCGAGTACAGGCCGTCATTGACTTCGTTAACAACGACAACGAATGCAGAAGCGTACAACTTTTAAAGTATTTTGGGGAAAAGATCAAGACACGTTGCGGCAAATGCGATGTCTGCAATATCCGTAACCGCATGAATATCAATGATGAAGAATTCAAAAACATCAGCGAGACAATAATGGAAGAGCTAAAAAAACGTGTAGTGCCTTTGTACGAGACGCCATCCTTGGCGAAGACATATCTCGAAGAGAAAGTTCTCGAGACGGTGCGCTGGATGCTCGACAGCGGAGTCATCGAACAGGATGAGAACGGCAACCTCAAAGCAAAAAGCCAGCAGTCACTGTTCTAAACAAAAAAAGACCGCTATAAAGCGGCCTTAAAAGTCAATAGTAAAACCTATTATTTTACTAAGTCGTTGCTTGCTTTGAATTTCACAACTGTCTTAGGAGCGATTGTGATTTCTTTGCCAGTCTGTGGGTTACGACCTTTGCGGGCTGGACGTTTTGTTGTTGACAATGTGCCGAAGCCGACTAAAGAGATACGATCACCCTTGCGGATTGCTTCTGTTGCTGCGCAAATGAATGCGTCTAATGCTTTTTTTGCGTCAACCTTTGTGAGTTCAGCTTTTTCAGCGATCACATTAACTAATTCTGCTTTATTCATTTTGTAAAAATTAATAAGTTTGTAATTTTTTTGACATTGCAAATATAACACAAAATCAGAAACTTACAAACTTTTTTTCATTTTTTTTTTTAATTTTTTTGAAAAAAATTTCAGCACTTACTCACAAAACAAGCTTCCAATCTTCGGAAACCTTTGTTCCTCTTAGGAATTCCGCAATTTTCATAGCTTTCTTGCCTGCCTGTTGTATTTCTGTTATTTTTATGCATGAATCGTGTAAAACCACCGCCAGATATGTCCTTTGGTCGGTTTTTATGCCGAATAACTCATCGTTTGTGCAATTTTTTAACGCCAATTCCGTCTCAAAAATCTTCAAATCCAGAATCTCACCTTCCGGATTCTGAATCTTCGCATGTGCCGCAGGATATGGCGATAAGCCTCTCACAAAGTTGTATATATCCCTCCCCGACTTGTTCCAGTCGATGTAACAGTCTTCCTTGAAGATTTTAGGTGCAGGCTTCAACACTATGCCCTCTTTTTCAATCACCGCCTCCTGACTCTCAGGATGTATATCTCCTTTTTCAATCTTTCTGACTGTCTCTACGATGACTTTGTTACCCATCATCATCAATGCATCGTGCAGCTCGCCGGCGTTCATCTTCTCTCCAATCGCCAGCTTTTCCTGCATAATCATGGCTCCAGTGTCTATCTCTTTGTCAAGGATAAAAGTCGTCAAGCCGGTCTCTGACTCCCCATTTATGATGGCATGGTTGATAGGTGCGGCGCCCCTATATTGTGGAAGCAACGAAGCATGAAGGTTTATCGTGCCTTGTGGCGGCATGCTCCATAGCACTGCCGGCAACAGCCGGAATGCGACCACCACAAACAAATC
>CADAFC010000076.1 GCA_902787095.1 uncultured Bacteroidia bacterium | reverse complement strand
ATTACCGTGATGACGCCGCTCATCGCGTTCACCATCGTCAACTCCAACTTCTTCCAGAGTATCGACAAACCATGGATTGCCATCGTCACCAGCCTCTCACGTCAGGTCATCTTCCTCATCCCGATGATGTATATCATGCCTGTCATTTATCAAAATCTGGGACTCGACGGTCTCGACGGCGTGTTCTGCTCCTGCACTGTTTCCGATGTCTTCGGGGCTTTGCTCGCCTTTGTGCTGATGTTGACGCAGAGGAAAGTGTTTAAATATACGATGTAATGAATTGGTTATCAAATGATTATGAATAAAATGATTATAAAAAAGTCCATTTTATGGCTGCTGATGACCGTTTGGGTGCTGATTCTCGCAGGATGCAATAATGAAGCATCTGATAAAAGTATTCCTAAATCCCCAGATTATACTGACACTTTGCAATGGTATCACACCGACCGCGGTGGCGTTGCCGACATTTTTTATATCATTTCTACAGAAACTGGCGACTACACCCTCACCGACGGCACAGAGTGTCATTATGCGAACACTTACGACGACGCTATTCGTCGGCCGATGCTTGGCGAGATGAATGGCGTAGATGCATTGTTAGGCGGAAATCTCAACTTTTATTCACCTTTTTACCGTCAGTGCACATTGCAGTCGTTTGTTAGTGACAGTCTCGCGGCAACGACGATGTGCGCCGCGCTTTCGATTATTATTTGAGTCATAAAAACGCTGACCGTCCGTTTATCCTCGCAGGTTTCAGTCAGGGTGCGATGATAGCCTTGCAGCTTCTGCGCGAGATGGACAGTGTCACATACAGTCGCATGGTGGCGGCATATATCATCGGTGCCGGCATATCGCAGGAGATAATCGACGAATGTCCGCATGTCATCCCAGCGACTGGTCCCGACGACACTGGCGTAACTATCTGCTACAACTCAGTGCGCGAGCCTTCCTGCACCATGTGGACAAGCAGCGCGGCCTGCATTAACCCGGTGAACTGGCACACCGATGCCACGCCAGCCACGCTCATCACTGAGCCATCGCCACTCGTGCCGCTTGAGGAACAGCAGAAAGATACATTGACAATCACAATGGATCCCGTCTCCAACCTTGTTTTAGTTGACGGCTTCACAGCCACCGACTACATCCTCCCGTTGATCGGCAAAGAAGGCAACTACCACTCCAGGGAGATCTGGCTTTACCGGGAGCAGCTGAAGGAAAATATGGCGGAGAGGGTAGCAAGGTTCAGGGAGTAAATATATCTACTGCCATTGTAGCTGTTGTATTGCCATTTTTTGTAAAATTTTACCGAAAACAAATTATTTTTTTTAGGTAATTTTATTTCGGTAAAATATTTTTTGCTATATTTGCAGAAAATTTGAAGCTTATGGTAGATAGTCTAAATCCGTTTGTGGTGTCGGGCAAAATCCCGCCGGAGTATTTCTGCGACAGGGTGGAAGAAGCCGCTCAGCTTGAGAAATCACTGCGCAATCAGCTCAACGTGGTGCTTACCTCGGCTCGCCGAATGGGGAAAACCTCCCTCGTCGATTTTGTTTTCGACAAACCAGAAATCAGCGAGAATTATATCACCATAGTCGTTGATATTCTTCACACTACGACGTTTCGCGAGTTCATAATGGCTCTCGGAGCCACCGTGTTCGAAAACGTGGCTACCAGAAGCAAGAAACTGCGCAAACAATTTGTCACGTTGCTGAAATCGGTGAGCGCGAGCTTCGGCTACGACCCCATTCTCAACGTCCCGACATTCGATATACGCCTCGGCGACCTACAAAATCCGGAATTCACTATGGGAGAGATTTTTAGTTATCTCGAGTCAGTCGATAAACGCTGTCTTGTGGTAATCGATGCCAATTTCGTCTTTTCGGGAAGCAAGCGCCGACTGATGGACGAGATGTTTTTCTCGTCGAAACGGCCTTTTTACCAAAGCGCAAAAAATCTTCCGCTTGAGCCGATAGACAAAGGAGTTTATCTCGATTTTGCGATGTCTAATTTTAAGAATGCGAATAAAAACATCACCGAAGAGGCGTTTTCGCACGTTTACGACACGTTCTGGGGCGTCACTTTCTATATCCAAAGAATAATGAAAGACGCTTTCGCGGAAACAAAAGCTGACGACACATGCGATTTGAATCTTGTGAAAAATTTGATAGAAGATTACATCGATGAAAACGACTCTCGTCTGCGCGAGCAGCTTTCATATATCTCTGAATCTCAGAAAGAACTGCTTTATGCGATACATTCCGAGGGTCAGGTGCAAAGCATAACATCAGCCGAATTCAATAAGAAACATCGTCTGCGTTCACCAAGTTCCACACAGTCAGCAGCGTTGAAACTATTGGAATACGACCTCATCACCAGGAAAGAAAAGATTTATTCGCTTTCCGACCCATTGTTAAAATTATGGTTGGATAGAAAAATCGTGTAATATGCTTGCAAAATCTCGTTTACTCTCACTAACCGCCATCTCCCTATTCTTGGTTCTCACGCTGACATCTTGCTTCAGTAGCAAACATGTCGCCATCAACAGAATTCAGCAACGTGGCGTGCTTTTGGTAGGCACCACTGGCGACTACAGGCCTCTCTCGTTCGTTGAAAATGACAGCGTTTACTGGGGTTTTGAGATTGATATGGCAGCGGAGATTGCCCGAAATCTGGGTGTCGACCTGCAGTTTGTGCCGACCTCATGGCCTACGCTTACCAACGATGTGCTGGCTGAACCTCAGACGTTCGACTTAGCCATCAGCGGCATCACCATTACTGATGAGCGCCTGCAAATCATGGTGATGAGCGAAGGCTATCTGGAAAACGGCAAGACCATATTATGCCGCGTGGAAGATACGACGGCGTTTCATTCGTTGAGCGACATCGACAAAGCCGAGGTGAGAGTGATGGTGAATCCCGGAGGAATGAACGAGAAGTTCGCTAAAGAAAATCTCACCAATTCAACGATTATTGTATATCCGGTCAACGAAGAAATCCCATCTTTGGTGGCACAAGGCGATGCTGATGTGATGATTACCGAGATAACAGAGGCGCCGTGGTACGTCCAAAACGACCCGCGACTGGCGGCGCCTTTATTAAATAAACCCTTCACCCATGGCGAAATCGGCATACTGATGCGAAAAGGCCAGAAAGACCTCATGCAATACGTCAACAACCTCATTCATAAGATGAAAGAAGACGGCTCGTTACAAAAATTAAAGGAAAAATACGGGCTTAAATAAAAATAGAGATGCCTTAAAACATCTCTACTAACGTCTAACGACTAACGACTAAAGTCTAAAGTCTTGATTCTGTGGAGGATACCGGACTCGAACCGGCCACCTTTAGATTGCGAACCTAACGCTCTACCAGATGAGCTAAACCCCCATCGCTTATTTGCGCTGCAAAAGTACAAAAAAATTTAATATGACAACTTTTTTATTTAAAAAATCAGCCATTAGCCAATAGAAGACTATCAAAAAACTAATGGCTAATAGCTAATGGCTAAAAAATCTTTTATCTTTTATCTATTATATTATAACTAATTTTGTATTTTTGCACCCGATAAAAAAATAACATCATGGAAATAGAACTTTATATCTTAAGAAGAGTCAACGCCTTGCTTCAGGCAACCGACGCCAAGATTGTAAAACGCCTCGAAGGAGGCATGAGTAATTATACCTATGTTGTTGAATGTCAAGGTGAAATGTACACCTACCGCGTGCCCGGCAAGTTCGCAGAACGCTTCGTCGACCGCGTGGAAGAAGACGCCAACATCAAGGAAGTTGAAAAACTTGATCTTAACAACGAGACCGTTTATGTCGAGATTCGCTCAGGCGAGAAACTCGCTAAATACGTCGACGGCACCATCATGTCGACAACCGACGTCGTCTCTTACAACGAGATGTCGGTGAAGGCATTGAAGAAACTTCACAACAGCGACATCAAGTTCAACGACTACAACGCTTTCGGACGTCTCGACACATATGAGAAATACTGCACCGACCTCGGTTTCAAACATCCGCAGGAATATGTCGAGCTCCGTCACACCCTCGACGAGATGCGCAAGCTCTACAAAGAGGTGAAGAAAGTGCCTTGCCACTGCGACTATCAGCCTACCAACCTCGTCATCGCAAAGGATAGATTCTATGTCTTGGACTGGGAATTTGCAGGAATGAACGACCCGTTCTACGATATCGCTTGCTATGGAAACGCCGGCTTCGACAAGGCTTTGTCGCTGCTTGAGGCTTACGTCGGACACAAACCTACGCTGGAAGAGCTGAACCGCCTGTATTTCCACCGCGCATTCCAGTGCCTGCAGTGGTTCAACGTCGCCATCTTCAAAGATAAAGTTGGCCTCAGCAAAGATCTGAATATGGACTTCAACGCCGTCGCCTTCATGTTCTTAGGCATGGCGAAGGATCTTATCGGAAACTGCAAGTAAACACTAATACATCATATCGCTGAAGCCGAAGCCTTCGTCGAGACCAAGCTCCGCGCGCACCTCTTCGGAGAGGCTCGCAGGACTCCATGCCGGCTCGAAGGTAAGCTCCACATCACATGATTTGACGCCCATTATCGCGCTGACTTTCTCCTTGACGAAATTAGGGAGATAGTCGGCGACAGGGCAGTTCGGCGCGGTCACCGTCATAAGTATCCTCACAACGCCCTCATCGTCGATATTAATTTCATAAATCAAGCCCAGTTTGTAGATGTCAACTGGTATCTCTGGGTCGTAAATGCCGCTCAAAACAGCAATCACGCGCTCTTTCAGTTCGTTTTTCTCTTCTTCTTTCATATCTTAAATGGACAAGACATGTCTTGTCCCAACGGGTTTTAATTTTTATATCCTGTAAGGATAAGGCATGCCTTATCCGTTCATTACCTCCGCATAAAGCATCATTTGCTTCACCATACTTAACAACCCATTCGATCTTGTCGGCGACAAATGCTCTTTCAGACCAATTTCGTCCAAAAAGCTCATGTCCGCTGCCAAAATATCGGCTGGAGTCTGTCCCGAAAACACCTTTATTAATAAGTTGATGATGCCCTTGGTGATGACGGCGTCGCTGTCAGCGGTGAAATATATCTTGCCGTCTTTTTTCTCGGCATGAAGCCAAACCCTTGACTGACAGCCGTTTATCAGATAATTGTCATTACGATACTGCGGGTCGATTATCGGACATTCCTTGCCCATCTCGATGAGCATCGCATAACGGTCCATCCAGTCGTCGAACATCGAGAATTCCTCGACGATGCTGTCTTGTATTTCTTTGATAGTCATTATCTTAACATATTTGCAGCCCTTTCAACTGCCTTTACAAAAACATCAATTTCTTCTTTTGTGTTGTACATTGCAAACGAGGCGCGGACCGTTCCCGGGATGCCGAAAAACGTCATCACCGGCTCTGCGCAATGATGTCCCGTGCGCACTGCAACGCCCATCTTGTCGATAATAGTGCCTAAGTCGTAAGGATGGATGCCGTCTATCACAAACGAAATCAATCCGTTACGTTTCGGAGCCTGCCCGATGAAACGCATGCCTTCTATGCCTGAAAGCTGCTCGGTGGCATATCTCAGAAGCTCATCCTCGTATGCCTCAACTTCTTGTCTGTCAAAGCTTTGGATGAACTTTACAGCTGTTTCCAGACCTAAAGCGGCACCCACATTCGGTGTTCCTGCCTCGAATTTGAACGGTACCTTATTAAAAGTGGTCTTCTCAAAGCTCACTTTATCGACCATTTCGCCGCCAAACTGGTACGGCGGCATCTTCTCTAGCCATTCCATCTTGCCGTAAAGTCCGCCGATGCCCATCGGGGCGTACATCTTATGTCCCGAAAACACATAAAAATCGCAGTCAAGGTCTTGAACGTCAATCACTTGGTGCGCCATCGACTGTGCACCGTCAATGATTACAGGGATGTCGTATTTATGTGCCATCGCAATCATCTCCTTGATAGGATTCACAGTTCCTAACGTGTTTGAAATGTGTGCGATAGAAACGATTTTCGGCTTCTGCTTGAGCAACTCTTCATAATGGTTCAGATCCAGAACGCCGTTTTTGTCCATTCGAATGACAAGCAGTTCGCCTTTTGAGCGGAACAGCATCTGCTGCCAAGGCACCATATTTGAGTGATGTTCCATGGCGCTCACCACCACCTTATCTCCTTCACCCACAAGAAGTTGCCCCAACGAGGTTGCCAGCAAATTCAGAGATTCCGTTGTGCCTCTGGTGAACACAATCTCCTGTGGCTGTCGTGCATTGATAAACTGCGCCACGGTCTTGCGGGCGTTCTCGTAAGCCTCCGTAGCCATCTGGCTGAGGTAATGCACTCCGCGGTGGATGTTGCAGTTCTCATGCAGATAGTAATCGCGCTCGCGTTCAATGACGCAAAGCGGCTTCTGCGTCGTCGCGGCGTTGTCGAAATACACCAGCGGCTTGCCATAAACCTGCTGGTCAAGCACCGGAAACTGCTTCCTGATTTTATCTATATCGAGATGATTCAAAATCATTTAATTTTAGGATGCAAAATTAGTAAATAATTCCGAAATGGTACAAATTTTGTTTACTGAGTAAAGAAATCTTTTACACCAGCATTCGTTCAAGCTTCATCTTCCATTTTTCCCAGTGCGGCATCTCTTTCAATAACAAGGCGTAGAAATCTTTTGTGTGGTTGCGGTAAACCAAATGGCACATTTCATGGGTGATAACATACTCAATGCAGCATCTCGGAGCGCATATCAGTCTTGGATTTAACGAGATGCAGCCATTAGATGTGCAATAGCCCCATCTTTTATCCATCTTTTTGATTGTCAGTTTGTTAGGTTTAACGCCAAAAGTGGAAAAATGTTCGATTATTGGTTGCGCATATTCGTTAAATTTGACTTTTGCACGTTCAAGATACCATTTTTGCAATATTTTTTTGGCATCTTTTTTGTCACGACACTCAATTTCAATGATATTGTTCTGATAATGAATGGCATTTGAAGATGATTCCTTTATACGCAACATGTATTGACGACCCAAATAAAGATGCGACTCGCCGCTGATGTATTGCCTTTCAGTTGTTGGCGTTCCAAATGATTCAAAATAGCGTTTTTGCTTTAGAATCCATGCCGCTTTCTTCCTGACTTTCTGCTGGATGTCTTCCGTCGTAGCATCAACTGGCGCTTTGAGATACACAGAGCCATCAGGATTAACTCTTATTCCAAGAGTCTTTCTATCAGCAAATTCAATGTAGTAGTCAATAACGGTTGAACCGTATGTTATGCTGTCATTATTTATCGTATCCATATCTTCGCCACATCCACACATCCGTCAATAATAATATCCATATCGTCAAACGAGAAATCCAGTGCATATTTGCGTTTCACGTTGTCAATCAGTTCGTCTTCAAGTTCGATTTTCATCCGTCCGATAATGTCGCTTTTCGATTGCCAATCAACCATTATGGAGTCATCAACGACAACATTTTTACGAATTATCTCGTCAAAAGATTTTGCTGTTGCAAACGCCATTTCTTTGAACGGCATTTCTGGGAACAAACGCTTATAGTTCTCCAATGCGATGCCGTAAAATGCCTTGGCGGTATTATTGTGCTCAAACTCAGCCGGAAGTTCGCTGTCAGTGTGATTCAACACATTTTCTTTATATTGCATCATTCTTTCAAGATATTCGTTATCGCTCAAACGCCCCTGCTCGTATGCTTCAATCGTTTCTTTTATCAGTTGCGAGAACTTTTTGTAGAATGCAGGGTCTGAATCCATGTTTTCCTTGATATACTTAGCTGTTCGCGATGCTATAGTATCAGCTTTTGCAGTCGTTCCGACGATGTTGTCAACCTCTTTCTGGAAATCTTCCTTGTCGAAAATGTTAACCAAATTTGTGATAACTTTTACTGCGTCGCTTTCAACATGATGGTTGATGAGTTTTTCAATTCTCGCCTCGTATTTCTTGTAATCTACAGTGTCGGAATATCGTAGCTGAACGGCTGTCCTCAACTTCGAGAACATGTTGAGGTCGTCTTTGTATCGCTGGATTGTCTTTTCATCAGTGTTTTTATGAAACTCCAAAGTGGAAAGTGCCAATTGTAATACCGACGAAAATGCCGATAATCTATCATAGAATTCATGTCGGCGGTCTTCCATTCTCAGTGATTGTGCGTATGCTTCCAGATCCCGTTTGTTCGGAATCATCTTGAACATATCCCAAAGCTCGGAGTACTTTTGTGGTAACTCGGCAATTTTATCTCCAACAGGGACAAGAGTGTCGTGAAACACCTGCTGTTCTTCCTCGTCATAATCTGAATACAAGGTCATTGCCGCATCCAATTCCGACAAAACTCCGTAATAATCAATAATATAACCATAATCCTTGCATTCGCATGTGCGATTTACACGTGCTACGGCTTGCAAAAGATTGTGACCTTGAAGTGGACGGTCGAGATACATGACAGCTACTTTGGGCTCGTCAAAACCGGTGAGAAGCTTGTCAACAACAATCATTATTTCGGGATTTTCCTGCTTTTTGAAACGTGAAATCAGGTTTTCCTGATATTTCTGAGGTGTTCCATGCTCGTCCATCATCTGCTTCCAGAAGCTCTTGACTTCCTGAGGTGTGTCGCCGTATGCCACTTCTTCGCCTTCACGGTCATCGGGCGCGGTAATAAGCACTTCCGATGACACCTTTCCGATTTCATCCAAATATTTTTTATAAAGAATGGCAACACGTTTCTTAGGTGTGACAAGCATTGCCTTGAAGCCCGTACCTTGCCAGTTGTCGGCGTAATGCTTTGAAATGTCGGTGGCTATGGAATAAATACGCTGCTCTGTCTGGTTGATAATATCGGTGCGTGAGAACTTCTTTTTAAGGTCGGCAGTCTGGTACTCACTCAAATCTTCACATACTTGGTTGAAGAAACTGTCGATTGGACCTTCCGCAACTGATTGAGGCACAATGCGTCCTTCATACAAAAGTGGCACAACCGCCTTATCAATAACAGCTTGCTTAACCGTGTAAACAGGTCTGATAATGCCGCCAAATGTCTGTGCCGTGTTTTTGTCCTTCCTCATCAGAGGAGTGCCGGTGAATGCAATCTTACATGCGTTTGGCAACACGCGGTTCATCTGAATAGCCATTTCTTTGTATTGGCTGCGGTGTGCCTCGTCAATTAAAATAAAGATGTTCGGGTTGGTGAGCGGCGCTTTTATTGTTTTGATAGCCGTCTCAAACTTATTGATAACAGTGGTAATGATTGCGTCGGTGTCACTTTCGAGGAGCTCTACGAGACGTTTTCCTGTCGTGGCATTCTCCACTTCTTTGCCGCATTTGCGGAATGTTCCAGTTATCTGGCTGTCCAAATCGGTGCGGTCAGTGACAAGCACGATGCGCGGATTCCTGATGCTCGGCTCTTGTGCTATCTTTTGTGCTAACATAACCATTGTCAGTGACTTACCGCTACCTTGTGTGTGCCATACCACGCCGCCGTTTCTGTGACCTGCTTCAATGGTTTTCACCCTTTCCACAGTCTGATTGACAGTGAAATATTGCTGATAACGGGTGAGTTTTTTTATTCCAGCGTCGAAAATGGTGAAATGAAACATCATCTCGAGCAGGCGTTCCGGACGGCAAAGGTTGTAGAGATATTCATCTTGAACCGTAGGCTCGCGTGTTATCTCATGGTTTTCGTTAACCAAATTGAATAAACGTGAGCGATATTCGGCTTCTTCCTCATTATTTACAAACATCTCGTGCCATTTGCTCCAGAATTTGGCTGGAGAGCCTGTCGTGGCATAACTTCCGAAGCTGTTTCCGATTGCGATAAGCAGTGCGCTATATACATACAGACTTCTGATGCCGTCTTCCTGCTGATTGCGCAGATGTTGTGATATGGCTTGTTCCTCAGCGCCTTTTACATCTGGACGTTTGCATTCGATTATGACCAGCGGGATGCCGTTTACAAACAGCACTATGTCGGGACGATAAGTGTCGTTCATGCCTGCACGTGTGACCGCAAACTCTTCAGTAACGTGAAACACGTTATTCTCGGGATGCTCCCAGTCGATGTAGCGCATGGTATAGCTTTTCTTGTCGCCGTCGATGCTTTGCTCGAAAGCCTTGCCGAGGGTGAGCATGTTATACACTGTCTCGTTGCCGTTGATATAGCCGCCTTCCATAGGCACGTTGCGCAGTGCTACGATGCCGTTTTCGATGTTCTGTTCCGAGAAGCGTGCCTCGTTGTGACTGCCGATGCGGATGGAGTTGAGCTCGCGCAGCTGCTGCCGTAGCACATCTTCGAGAAGTGCGTTCGACGTCTTCTCGCCACGCATCTCAAAAGCCTCCTCGGGTGAGATATACTTATATCCAAGCTTCTTCAGCAGCTCTAGCGCCGGGATTTGGCTGATATCGTTTTCTTTGAAAGAGATTAGGGTCATGAGTTATTTTGTTTATTTGATTCTTTTGATTTTAATTTCTCTAACACAATATGAATTATTAAATCGTCTTCTATTTTCAATAATAATAAGACAATAAGTTTAAGGTATATAAAGTAGGCGTCTTCATGCTGTTGTATATCTTCGGGGTTAGCTTGGGTTCCATGCAGATATTTGTTTCTTAAATCATATCCATTAGTAAATTCTTTTTTGTTTAGGAAAAAGTTAAAATAGTCCTGTTCTGGTTTTGAAAACAATGAAATTGATTATGAGTTACTGCAAATCTCTTCAAATCCAATTTCAATCAACGATATTCCAAGTCTGAATACAAACAA
>CADAFC010000075.1 GCA_902787095.1 uncultured Bacteroidia bacterium | reverse complement strand
ATTATTGATAATCAAATAATTATAAAAATTTAATCCACAAAAAAAGTTGGAGTTGTTGGGATGAAAATATATTGATTTTTGGAAAAAATTTTGAAAAGTGAGGCTGCATGGAACGAAATATTTTGTAATTTTGCAAATGTAATTTTAGAAGATTTATTATGAGAACTTTACGAATAATTAACGAAAAAAGGACAAGACCTGTCAACACCAAAACCAAAGTTTATCCACAGGCTCCAGAAGGCTGTATCTCATTGGAGGAATTCAGCGACCGACTGGAGGAAACCATTTTAAGGAAAATATGAAGTATTACAAAGTATCAGTATCAAAAACCGTTTTAGCTGAAATCGAAGAAATATCTGATTTTATTATTTCAATCAGCACGCCGGAACATGCAATCCAATATAAAAACCAAATAATTGGCGAGATTGCTACGTTGAGCTATTTGGGAGGAATTATCAATTATTCACAATGGAAACTGGCAAAAAGGTATAATCCCCAAGCGAAACGTTATATTACAAAAAACAAGAAATGGAACATCATTTTTCACATTGTTGGCGAATATGTTATCGTGGATAAGCTTTTGCCGTCAAAGATGATTAAGGGATAAAAATCTTTTCCAAATCGTCAATTTCCAGCTTTTTCTTAATCGCTGTGCGGTATTTCGCCACGGTGTTATCGCGGAGGCCGAGAATGTCGGCGGTTTCTTTCAGACGGAATGAGAAGAAGGACAAAACGCAGATATCGAGTTCGGTGTCGGTCAAATCGGGATGAGCGGCTCTGAGGTTTGCAAGAGCGTCGGGATATGCGGCGTTGAACTCGGTCATAATGCGCTCAAGCTTGTTGTTGTTGCGATCGCTGTAAATGGCTTGGATTTTTATGTTTAAAGTCTCAAAATCCTTGTCCTTTATGGTATTGAGGTGACGTTTCTTCCAAATGAAATAAAAGGACACAACAATAGCCGAAGCTGTAAAGATTATAACAACAAGCCAAGCGATATTGACGCTTCTGTCAGGTTTTTCAAGGCTTTGCAGATAGGCGTTTAGAATCGGTAATGCATTGGTATTATGATGCCTGTCTACAATTTCCTTCTCATTTGATGTCTTCAACATCGAGAGATAAGGCGCAGCTTTCAGTGTGTCGCCCACTTTTTCCCAACAATCTGCCAAGCCAGCCACCGACTGTTTCCGTATATTATGGTCTGGCGTCTGAATCGCCACCTCCAACTCAGCGATTGTGGTTTGGTAGTCGTGCTTTTGATAATATACGAATGCTTCTTCCAAAAACGTTTTATGATAAAGCAAAACATTATTGTTAATCAATGACTTGGCTATATTGAAATGACATATCGCCGAGTCATAATCGTGGCTGTGGCGCAGACAGTTGGCGTAAGTATTTTCAAGATAAGCCCGTTCCAGCGGATATCGTTTTGCATCGGCGATAATAAAACCTTTATCGCAATACATATAGGCTGTGTCGCCTTCGCCGGCCTTTCCCATACGCTCGTAAGTGATGCCGAGGTTGGAACACGAGCGTGCAATCCATGCTGTGTCATTAGCCATGACGGCATTGTCAAGACCAAGCATTGCGAAACGCTTGCAACTTCTGCCATCAGAGAAATTGAATGCTATCTTTGAACTGATGTAATGAATTTTGCTGCGTTGTAAAGACGCACGGCCGTGCGTCTCAATATCGTCATAATCATCCAAAATCTTCAACGCCTCAACCAAATGTTTCGCCGCCATTTCGGATACATGATTTTCGCCAAACTGTAGCGCACCTATGAGATAATGGCATCGGGCCTGCATCCAGAGGTTGCGCCGGCTGTTGTTTTTCTTGTAAAATTCAAATGCCGGCAGAATTATTGAATCGTTGAAATCGTAGTAATAAAAGCCGGTGATGAGAGAGTCAATGGAATCGAGTGTTTTTGTATAGGCGAGGTCTTGGGGAGAATTGGACTTTGGCTCAAAAACATTGTCATTATGGTTGCAACTCGCAATAAATGCAAGGGAAAATGCAATTGACAATACAACAAATATCCTTTTCATAATAAAATTATTAGCCATTAGTCTTTAGCGAAGCTGCTAATGACTAATGGCTAATAGCTAATGGCTGATTATTTCACCAAATCAAAAGTATCCTTGGCAATCATATATTCCTCGTCTGTAGGATATACGACCACTTTCACCTTTGAGTCGGGTGTCGAGATGACTGCTGCGTCGCCCATGATGGTCTCGTTCAGCTTCTTGTCGATCTTGATGCCGAAGAACTCCATGTTCTCGAGGATGGCCTCACGCATGAACCATGCGTTCTCACCGATGCCGCCTGTCATCACGAGGACGTCCATGCCGTTCATGATGGCTGCGTATGCTCCGATGTATTTCTTCACGCGGTGCGCGAACATGTTGAAGGCGTAGGTGCAGCGTTCGTCGCCGGCGTCACGGCCAGCGCGCACGTCACGCATATCCTGTGAGTTGCCGGTGATGCCGATGAGACCTGACTTCTTGTTCACCAATGTGTTCATCTCCTTGGTGTTGTATCCTTCCTTGTCCATGATGTACATGAAGGCACCGAGGTCGAGGTCGCCGGTGCGGCTGCCCATCACGAGGCCTTCAACAGGGGTGAAGCCCATTGATGTCTCCACCGACTTGCCGTTCTCGACTGCCGCGATAGAGGCGCCGCTGCCGAGGTGGCATGTGACGATCTTCGTGTTTTTCCAGTCTCTTCCGACGTATTCAGCGGCTTTCTCAGCGACGTATTTGTGGCTGGTGCCGTGGAATCCGTAGCGGCGTACGCGGTATTTCTCATAGTATTCGTAAGGGATGGCGTAGAGATATGCCTCTGGTGGCATGGTGGCGTGGAACGATGTGTCGAACACCGCTGCCATCGGGATGCCAGGAAGCACGGCCTGCATGGCTGCGATGCCCTGCAAGGCGCCAGGGTTGTGCAATGGAGCGAGGTCGCAGAGGTCCTCAATCATCTTGATGACGTTGTCGTCGATGCGGACGCTGTGTGTGAACTTCTCTCCGCCGTGAGCCACGCGGTGACCCACTGCCTTGATTTCCTTCAGATCTTTGATGACACCGTATTCCTTATTAGTAAGTGCCTGAAGCACAATCTTGATGCCTTCGGTATGGTTCGGGATAGGAAGCTGCTCGTAGTGCTTCTGACCGTTCCATTTGTGAGTAAACTCGCCCATCTCGAGGCCGATGCGCTCGAGGAGGCCCTTCGCCAACACTGAGTGGCTCTTCTCGTCCATCTCAATCAGCTGATATTTGATTGATGACGAACCGCAGTTTAAAACTAATATCTTCATAATTCAATAAATTTATTTCATGTTACACCGTCATTCCGAGCGCAGTCGAGGAATCACCTGCATTTGAAATTTTATGTACATTTGACATTATTTGGCGGTGATTTCTCCATTTCGCTCCGCTTCAGTCGAAATGACGAGTGGTTTGTTATTTCTTCTGTGCGATAGCCTGGTTGCAGGTTATTGCCACTAATTTATAAACATCATCGATTGAGCAGCCGCGGCTGAGGTCGTTGCACGGTTTTGCCAAGCCCTGGAGCACTGGTCCCACAGCCTCCGCACCAGCCAGACGCTGCACGAGTTTGTATGCGATGTTACCCACTTCGAGACATGGGAACACGAGTGTGTTGGCTTTTCCTGCCACTGGGCTGTTAGGAGCCTTGCTTGAGCCTACCGATGGCACGATGGCGGCGTCGGCCTGCAGCTCACCGTCGAGGACGAGGTCTGGACGACGTTCCTGAGCGATGCGTGTGGCCTCGATGACTTTGTCGACGACCTCGTGTTTTGCAGAGCCCTTTGTCGAGAAGCTCAAGATAGCTGTCACTGGGTCGATCTTAGCTATAGCCTTTGCTGTATCTGCAGTGCAGATGGCTATTTCAGCCAGCTGTTCTGCTGTCGGCATCGGTGTCACTGCGCAGTCGGCGAACACCATGCGTCCGTTGGTGCCGTAAGGGCATCCTTCTGGTAAGAACATCGTGAAAGCTCCTGACACACATGTCACGCCAGGCACTGTCTTGATGATCTGGAGGGCAGGGCGGAGCATGTCGCCCGTGGTTGAGCGGGCACCGCTGACGAGACCGTCGGCCTCACCGGCTTTCACCATCAAAATGCCGAGGTACATGAAGTTGCCTGCGAGGTCGTAAGCCTGCTCAGGTGTCATGCCTTTAGCCTTACGAAGCTCGAAAAGCAAGTCGGCATATTTCTGGCGGTCAGGGTTGGCCTGCGGGTCGATGACGCGAGCCTTGCCTATGTTCTTCAAACCGAATTCCTTCACCATGTCGGCAATCTTCTGTGCCGGTCCGATCAATATCACATCGGCGATGCCGTCGGCAATGATGCGGTCAGCTGCCTTCAATGTTCTCGGTTCGTCTCCCTCAGGGAGCACAATGCGCTGTTTGTTTGCCTGCGCGTTGGCAATGATTTCTTCAATAAGTCCCATTATTCAATTATTTATAGATTTAAAATTTCCAAAAAATTATTTCGCAAAAATACAAATCTTCTCTTAAAAATCCAAATTTTTTCAATATTTTTGCAGAATAAAATTTAAATGTTTTTTGATGAACGATAGTATTGATTATCAGATTGTTACGGAAAGCCTCGCCTCGATGCTCGAACCGCAGCCGCGTGTCGTCGACAATTTGATACCCACGTGGAACTTCGTTATCGTCCTCCTGTCGATGCTCTTCCTGGTGCTTAACAAACAGCTGTTCGCCATGCGTTTCCGCATGTTTTCGCTATCCACCAAGCACGTCGACGTCGACAAGCTTACGCGCGAATGGAACCCTATCGCAAGCCTCAGCGGACTGTCGGTCATCGTCATATACATAGCCCTGCTTTCATTGGTGATTCAGAAAATAATATTGGTGTTTTCGGGCAACCACATACTTTATTCCGGCACCGGTTTTTACCTCGATATATGCGCTTTTGTGGCATTGTATCTTATTCTGCAATACCTTTTTGTGATTCTCGTCGGATGGGCTTTCGGCTTTGAAAAGGCCGCCATGCACCATGAGATAACACATCTCACCATAGCCGCATCACTCGACGTTATACTGGCTGTTTTCGTGTTCGTCACATTTTTCTACCCTACAAAATTAATTTTAATAATAACAATTTCTATTATATTGATAATCACCATAATTAGAATAGTAAAGACATTTTTTGAAGTGCAAATTTCATCAAAGATGAATTTGATAAATAATTTTTTGTATTTTTGCACCCTCGAAATCATACCAATAACAGTGGCCATTACAATGATGTGTCGACTAATTGCAACTGATTGTGTTTTATAGAGTTAACGAAAAAAGTAAAAATGAAGAGCAAACACATTCTGATATCACAACCTGAACCCGCTGACGTTCAAAAGTCACCGTATGCGAATCTTGTCAACAAATACAAAGCGAAAATTGATTTTATAAAATTTATCAAGATTGAGGGTGTCGAGGCGTCAGAAGTGAGGCAGGATCATGTGAAACTCAATGAATACACGGCAATCATCATGACAAGCCGCAACGCTGTCGACCATTTTTTCCGTATCGCAAAAGAGATGCGTTTCAATGTGCCTGACGACATGAAATATTTCTGCGTCAACGAGGCTACGGCTTTGTACCTTCAGCATTACATACAATTCCGTAAACGTAAGATATTCTTTGGAAAACAGAGTTTTGCCGACCTCATCGAGATAATGAAAAAACACAAGGAGGAGACGTTCTTCCTTCCAAGTTCGAATATCATCACCAACGAGGATTACACCGCTATGATGAACGAAGCTGGCCTCAACTTCAAGAAATCGATGCTTTTCCGCACCGTGCCAGCCGATTTGCATGAGATAGATATCAAGAAATACGACATGCTCGTGTTCTTCAGCCCTGCAGGTATCGACTCATTGAAAGTCAACTTCCCTGACTTCGAACAGGGTGACACCATCATCGGAGTGCTCGGCGGCTCGACAGCCAAGGCAGTCACCGACGCCGGACTCACACTGGGATTCAGCGCACCGACAAAGACCGCCCCTTCTATCACGATGGCCATCGAGGAATATCTCGAAGCCGAGGCAAAAGAAGCTAAAAAGAAATAATTTGGAGGCGAAGGAAGGATTACCGAAATCGCAGCGTATCTATCTTAAAAAAGCTGTCCAGACTTTATTTGAAGAAGGAAAAGGATTCTCATTGTATCCTTTTCGTGTTATTGTGCATCTGTATGACGCTGAAAATCAAGAAGATGCGCTTCCAAGGATACTCGTCTCCGTTTCCAAGAAGAGATTTCATCATGCCATAAAACGCAACCGCGTGAAGCGACTGATTCGCGAAAGCTGGCGGAAAAACAAGGCTGAGCTGATGAAATTATGTGAAGAACACAACAAAACGCTTGATGTTGCGTTTGTATATAATGCCACAGTCATCCTGAAATACGGTGAGATTGAGGAGAAAATAAAAAAGGTTGTCGAACGACTGGTCGAAAAATTATGAAAAAAGTTCTGAGATTCATAGTCAAGCTGCCGGCTAACTTCCTGATTCTGCTGATAAAGATTTATCAGTACACGCTCTCCCCATTCATCGGGCGCAACTGCCGCTATACCCCGACATGCTCCAACTACGGCATCGAGGCGATACGCAAATATGGCGCCATAAAGGGCGGCTGGCTGACAATAAAACGTGTGGCATCGTGTAACCCCTGGGGCGGCTCAGGTTACGACCCGGTGCCATAACGACTTGTCATTTCGACTGAAGCGAAGCGGAATGGATGAATCTCCGCCAATCAATTGATACGGATTATTCAAATGCCGGTGATTTCTCGACTACACTTCGTTACGCTCGAAATGACGTTAAAAGTGATAAAAAATAAAGAAACATGAAATATCTAAGATTATTCCTGATTTTATTGGTTTTCACTGCATTAACCGCAGGAGCCCAGACAAAAAAGAACAATTTTGAGATCTCAAAAAGCATCGATATATATAATAATGTGTTGAGGCAGCTCAACATGTACTACGTCGACGAGATTGAACCGGCTGAGCTTAACGAAAACGCCATCAACGCCATGCTCGAAGGCCTCGACCCGTACACCGTGTTCATCAGCGAATCGCAGATCGAGGACGTGAAACTCATGACCACCGGCGAATACGGCGGCATCGGCGCCATCATCCAATATTTCGACGGCAACTCACAAATTTCGGATCCTTACGAAGGATTCCCAGCCGCCAAAGCAGGTCTCATCCCCGGCGATATCTTCTTGGAAGTCAACGGGATAGACGTGACTGGCAAAGTCACCAGCGAGGTGAGCGAGCTTCTGAAAGGCACCCCTGGCACAGTGGTGAAACTCAAGATGCAGCGTCCTGGTGAGAAAGAGCCATTTGTCAAAGAACTCAAACGCGAGAAGATAAAAATCGACAACATACCGTACTACACCGTGTTTGACAACGGTGTCGGATACGCCATCTTATCACAGTTCACCAAGGATTGCGCACGCGAGCTGAAAGATGTCTTCGTCGAGATGAAGAAAGAACACGAGCTCAAAGGTTTCATCCTCGACCTCCGTGGCAATGGCGGTGGCTTGCTGGCCGAGGCTGTCGACATCGTGAATATGTTCGTGCCTAAGAATAAACTCGTTGTGTATCAGAAAGGTAAGGTCGCCGAACATAACTACAACCACTACACACAGCACGAGCCTCTCGACCTCGACATCCCACTGGTGATTTTGGTCAACGAGGGCAGCGCATCGGCATCAGAGATAGTCTCGGGCTCAATCCAGGACTTCGACAGAGGCATCATCATGGGACAGCGCACATTCGGTAAGGGCTTGGTACAGAACATCTTCCCGATGAGCTACAACACCCAGATAAAGGTCACAGTGGCACATTATTACCTGCCAAGCAACCGCTGCATCCAGGAAATCGATTATTCGAAAAAGAAGAAAAATGTCACGGATACATTGGCAAAAAATGACACTTTGGGTAAGGCGTTCCACACCGCAAACGGCCGCATCGTGTACGAAGGACACGGCATCCAGCCCGACGTGAAGATCGAGCCTACGATGGCATCAACAATAACGATGAATCTTTATTCAAAAAATCTGTTCTTTAAATACGCTAACAAATATTACAGAGAACATAAATCGATAAAATCGGCAAAGGATTTCCAAATAAGCGACGCTGAATATGAAGATTTTATGCAATATGTTAAGGATGAAGGCTTTACGTTTACTTCGCAGAGCGAAAAAGAGATCAAGGAACTCGAGCGTATAGCTAAACTTGAGGGTTATCTCGAGGACATCCAGCCGATGCTCGACGAGGCTAAGGCCAAGATAGAGGTGGAGAAAACCAAAGACCTCATCGACAACCGCAGCGAGATCGAGGAGATGCTCGAGGCGGAGATAGTGAGCCGTTACTATTATCAGAAAGGCCGTATCATCGCCACGTTGGACGACGACCCTGAACTCGCCAGAGCGTTCGAAGTCATTCTGAATCAGGAGGAATACAACAATATCCTTAAGGGGACAAAATAAAAAAACATGAAAAGACATAAGATTACACTATCTTTTTTGGAATTCAATTCGATAGACGAGCTAAACGACGATGACCGCAACTTATTGTTAAAAGCGAAAGAGGCCGCCAAAAATGCCTATGCTCCTTATTCGAAATTCAAGGTCGGTGCTGCTGTCCGTCTCGCCAACGGATTGGTTATCATCGGCTCAAACCAGGAAAACGCCGTTTATCCGGTTGGCTTGTGCGCTGAGCGTGTCGCATTGTTCTCCGCCCAGGCTCAATATCCCGACCAGCCTATTGTATCGTTGGCGGTCACCGCTATCGGCAGCGACAGCACGATAACCCAGCCGGTGCCTCCGTGTGGCAGCTGCCGCCAGGCGATGATTGAGGCGGAGAGCCGTCACAACACCACATTGCGCGTCATCATGCAAGGCGAAGAAGGCCCGATCATCGTCTCCGAAAAAATGGA
>CADAFC010000074.1 GCA_902787095.1 uncultured Bacteroidia bacterium | reverse complement strand
GGCGGCGGCAAGTTCCAACGCATCTGGGCCGACGAGTTTGAGGATGTGGAACAACTCGCCGAAGTCGACGACAACCTCACCATCACCGACCCGAATGCTCTCAACAACGCCATTGATGTCAATTACCTCAAAGGATGGATTAACCTCAGCTACGGCGAGACAAGCACTTTTGACAGAAACTCTGGTGCCAACCAGTTCCGCCAGGCTTTGGGCATGAACCAGCAAGGCACCATGAACTCGAAAGCTTCGATGTGGGCGAACCGTTACCCGTGGCGTAAAGCCCTCGAGCTCTTCGGAGCAATGCCTGGCTACGGCGCTCAGAAACCTGCAAAATAACATTATAACTGAATGATAATGAAGAAGGTTTTTGTTTTCATAATCCTGTCTTTTGTGGCGGCATTCTCGTGTGTCGCCCAAAAGGCATGGACCATAGAGACGGTGCCCAACACACGTTTGCAGAGCAACAACATCCATGTCAGCGACCCTGACGATTATCTTACTGATGTGGCGGAGATGCACATCAACACGGCACTATGCTCTATTCGGGACAGCGTCGACGTGTTCCTCGTATGCCTCAGCACCATCGGAGACGAGGACCCCGCTGATTTCAGGTCGAGACTCTTTAATTACTGGGGCATTGGCGACAAAGGGAAAAACAACGGGTTGCTCATGCTCTTCATCGAAGACGTGCATGCTTTTGAGTTTGAGACAGGCTATGGTATTGAGCCAGTATTGCCCGATATCAAGTGTTTTGAGATATTTAACCACTCTATGCTGCCTTTATTCAAAGAAGGCGATTACGACAGCGCAATGTATGCAGGTGTGCTCGACATTGTTGATGTTTTTGGTGGTACAGTACCTGACAAACTTGTTACCGACTTGCCCGATGAACAGGTCTACGACGAGTTAAGGGCCGAGAAAGACAAGGACATTATGAGTTCGTTTTACGTGTGGTTCTGCCTCTTCCTGTTTGCCATCCCCGTGTGTTCGTTCTTATCGTTCCTCGCCAACAGGAAAGACGACAAGAAAGTCAAGAAAGACGGTCTCGATATCAAAGACACATATTCCATCCAGAAATCCGACGGTTTGAAGTTCATCAACGAGCCATCTACATCATGGAGCGGCTCGGCATGGCAGGGTGGGGGATGCGCCCGTTCGCTTACCTTCGGGTTGTCGGCAATAGTGTGGTTCTTCGTGACATACGTGGTGCTGTTTGCGCTGATGAAAGGCGAGGAAGAAATCGTCATCCGCAACTGGATCGCCGTCATCACCATCATAGGTTATCTCTCGTGGATCTGCATCAGGCATAACCGACGTACCCTTAAGATGGCCGACAAGGTGGCGAAAGACTCGCTCAACCCGCGCAGCGTCTATGACAAAGCTAGAAACTACCGCCGCACCCAGTGGGTCAACATCCTCGCTTTCTGGATGGGCTGGTATTTTATAAATAAATACAAGGAACGCAAGGACAAATGTCCCGAGATGCTCTGTCCTGAATGCCGTGAGGCCATGACACTCGACGAAACGATGACTATGCCCGAACGGGAGGCTGCCGAGATGGCTCACGAGGCGCGTAAGTTCACTTCTGTGCGCTGCCCACAGGGTCATACATATATAATAAAGGAGCAAGGCAAGAAATACAAGAGTTTCACTAGCTGTGACCATTGCGGAGCGCATCTGATGAAGAAAGAAAGCAGTAAGGTCATCAAAGTGGCAACATACGACCACACCGGCCTTGACGAGGTGACATACGTATGTTTGTTCTGCAAGGAGAAGATTGTGAAAGAGGTGGTGGTGCCGCGTCGTGAGCATTCGTCGAGTGGAGGAGGCCATAGTAGTGGCGGAAGCTCGTCGCGTTTGTCGGGCGGCTCCTTCGGAGGCGGTCGCAGCGGTGGCGGAGGCTACTCTGGAAGATGGTAAAATAATCTGTTTTCATTGTTATGTCACACGACGAAACAGTCATTTACGAAAACGCCGACACACGACTGAGTTATAATGACGGCATTGGGGAGCTGCGGCATCGTGGCAAGACCTACACTTTCGGTTGCCAGCCCTACGAGCCGATGGCGAAAATACTCGAAGACGGCCAAACCAAGGCGTATATACACAATGCCTTTGACCCCGACTACGAGTGCCAACAGTTTGCCAGTGACCCGAAACACTTGTGCTGCACCATTACAGGAAATTGTCACGACGCACAGCATTTCTGCAGGCTTCTCACCACCGCCATCGACTGTGGCTTCGAATGGCAGATTGATGAGCTTGAAAACGAGATGTTTACGCAAATACTTTGGGAAAACCGCGAGATTTTCTACAAGACAGACGACATCGAGTTCGGGCGTTGCACCGACGATATGGATGACGACAAAGAGCATTTCGAGTACGATATCATGTATATCATCGTCGACGGCAAAAAATACCACCTAGAAGACGCCAATATGAAGAAGCTGGGACAGCTCGGCATTTTCGAAAAAGGCAGACGCAAGCCGAAAATCCGCATCCACGGCACCAACGGCTCCGTCATCGCCGCCTATAGCAAAGACTGGCGCAGCGGCAAGACGTTCACGCCTTTTGGAAGGCCTTGCGACACCAAGACCTTCTGCAACATGATAGCCTACGCCATACGAGATGGCAAGTCCGATTATGATATGATAAAACTGGAAAAATTGCGAGTTTTGGGTACTTGACATGTGTTTTTGTATGAAATAATTTTGCAACGTAAAATGATAATCATCAAAAATTTAAAAATATGAAAAAACTGTTACTGATAATAAGCACGCTGTTCGTTGTTTTCGGCGTTAAAGCGCAAGATGTGTATCTCTCGGGCACAGCTATGGACGTAAACGAGAATCTCGTCGCAGTGGTGTATCGAAACGGTGAGCTGCTGTATCAAGGTCAGTCCGTTGACGAACGTTTCGGCTACGGCGTGGTTGTCAATCCTTACGACCATGACGACGTGTTTTGGCTGGAAGAGTATTATGAAGCGGGAGATCGTGTCTCTTTAATTCATCGTGGTAATGGCAATTATTTGGCAATCTACGATGCTGTCGTAGGAAAAATGTTTTGGTGTAATTCCGGCGACAATAATTCAGACAATGATCTTTTGTCGGTAGGCTATCATGATGGCAGCGACAACAATCATTATGCGGCGGTGTGGCGTGGCATGGATCTCTATCTCTCACCCGATTTCAACGACGGCAGGGAGTCGGCAGCTATGAGCGTGGTGGCGTTCTCAGGCCCATCGGGAGAGCCTGTGGTTTATTATGGCGGCAGCCGTGAAGATGCAGGCGGTCAGTATGAGCAAGCCACGGTGTGGAGAAACAACGCCGTGCTTTATACGCTCACCGAGCCAGGCGTCAGCGGCCTCGTGACATCGCTGGATTATTACGACGGGACACTCTATTCGTTGGTATTCGAAGTGGATAGTGAAGGTGCCGCATCGCTTAACCTTTATGAAAACCAGAATCTGACTTTCACTGCCATCGACGGCACTGCAGTAAACTACACCTCAGTGGTGAAAGTCGATGACGGCGACGTATATATCTACGCCTTCTGTGATATGAATTCCGAGGGAGTTGGCGTGACAAAAGTGTGGAAAAATGGCAATCTGATATATTCCCACGAAGGGGTTTATTACGATGTCTATGACACAAATTGCATGGATGTCACCAGCGACGGCGTGTATTACGTGGGAATAGAGTATGACGAAGCTCAAGGACTATGCAATTATTATGTTTTCCATAATGATGAGATAATCGAGACCTTTGATTACACGAATTTTGTCTATGTGACGGGCATGCAGGTGGTGATGGAATGTCACGACGATGCTGCGCGTGAGCTGCCTTATCTCGAAGGCTTCGACTACGGTACCACAGACTGGGAATGCTGGACAGTGATCGATGAATACGAAAACTATTACGATGACAATCAGTCACGTCCATCGTATTGGCACCGTAGTGTCGGTCATAACGGCGTCACACCGACCAATGGCGACCATCTCGCATATTATAAATGGAATGACGGCGCCACACAGGAAGGATGGCTCATCAGTCCGAAACTGGCTATCACCGATGGCGGCATGACACTGTTGTCATTCCAGACCTATGAAGAATATTTCAACGAGATGGATTACGAAGGCGTATGGGTCTCGACTACCGACAACAACCCTAGCAGCTTCACCGAGGTGTGGACTCAAGAAAATCCTTATAACGACTGGCGCGAGGTTGACATCGACCTTACCGCTTATGAAGGTCAGGAGATATATGTCGCATTCAAATACGCCGGCTTAGACGGTCATAGCTGGTATCTCGACGATGTCAGAGTCGTCAATATGCCTCTGCCTCCGAGCGACGTGTCTGAGATTTATGATGAATCCGCACGTCCTTATCTTATCGTTTGTCAGAATGGTCAAGTCATCATCATGAAAGACGGCAAGAAATACAATATCAACGGTCAGGAGTTGAGATAGATGCCTGGCATTCAAAATTGCGAGTTTTGGGTACTTGACAAGTGTTTTTTCTTAAAATAATTTTGCAACGTAAATTGTATTTGAATCCAATATTTAAATTATAACGTTATGAAAAAACTATTTATCCTTTCTCTGATTCTGTTGGCGACAGCCGCCATGAGCGACGTTTTCGGCCAATATACCTCTACTGAGGTCTTTTCATCAGGAATTTACACTACTGCATCCGGCAATGTAAGCGCAAGGATTTTCAAGGGTCCTAATTTGATGTATTCAACTCCGATGGATGACTTGTTGTACGACCATTACGCCAATGCGCTGGCAGTGGACCCTGCCACCAAGGATGTGTATTGGGTTGACAATGCAGTTCTTAGATCAAACAACAATATCTATTATAGCACCGTCAGGAAAAATGGTATGCCTTATCTGAACAACCCAGAAACGCTTATCACTTATATCTACGACCTTTATTGGTGTCCGGGTGTCGCGCTCTATGCCGCTGGAACCATACAAGGTCCTAATACCTTAAGAGATTACGCCTGCGTGTGGCTTGGCACTGTGCAATATTGCAAGCCAAATTACGACAACGGCTATCCTTCGGCAGCATACGGCGTTAAGCCGATAGGTGTCAACAGCGGCGTTCAAGTGTTTTATTGCGGCTATGAGGCACAGACCGAAGGCGGATACCAGCCTCGCGCCACAGTGTGGAAAGGCAACAGCGTGCTTTACACCTTGTCGTCAGTGGATTCATACGCCTACGACCTTGACATTTACAACGACGTGGTTTATACCGTCGGCGTAGAAGTGGTTGGTGGCAACAATGTGGTGAAGGTGTGGCAGAACAACACTGAGATGTTCACCCTTACCCAAAACAATTACGACCCACGCTCATATAAAATCATAGTTGACGGCGGCGATGTATATGTCAGCGGATACGGACAGGATCATCAGGCTGTCATATGGAAAAACGGTCAGGTGTTATATACAACACCAACTGGCGAATACTGTGGTATGGTAGCGACCACTTCTGGTCTGTACCATACTTATACAAGCACCGGCGGAGTCTGCGGTATTATGCAGAACGGAAATCAAATCCATGCTTTGGGTTTGAATGAATGCGACCGTCTTTATGATTTGGATGTCTATACCAAACATAACATGGGGAAATATCAGCCTGTTTGTGTACAGACATTCAGCGAGCATTTTGAAAACCTCGACACATGGTGGGATTATTGGACTGTCTACGATGAGCATGCCAATGGCAACGCCACTGCCTCAAATATTGTCGATTCATATTGGCATAGGGTGGGCAAAGGCGTAAACAACATATGGCCAGCTGAGGGCGACCATTGTGTCTATCATGGCGAAAATGAGAACAACCCACAGGCAGGACATCTCATAAGCCCGCCAATCTTCCTGAAGCCATATCAGGATAACATCAGTTTTATATTCAAAAGTAGGGAACAGTACTGGAATTCCAATACAACGGCAGAAGTCAAGATATCGATAGCCTCTCTGGCCACGACAGACTTCACAACGCTCTATACCATCACATCGCCTTCAGATCAATGGAAACCCATAGCTATCGACCTTACTGCCTATTCAGGCGAATATATCTACCTTGATTTTTATTATTCAGGTCAGGATGGTGGCAGATGGGCTATCGACGATGTCACCATCGAACAGACGTGGAGTCCTTGTCTGCCTGCGGTTTCCACATTCCCGTATGTCGACAACTTTGACACTGGATTGGATGATTGCTGGTATGTGGCAGACTATGATATGTTTCCTGGGAAGTGTCAATGGAAGTATTACCCCGAGTACCATTGTGTGTGCCATCCTTGTCAATATGGAGCTGGCCGACAGGAAGGCGCTCTGGTTTCAAAAAGTATCAATCTGCAGGCCGGTCATGACTATGTGTTGAAGTTCAGTACCCAAACCCTCGGCTCTGGATCGGAGATGTATAACAGTGTTCGAATTTCAACTGATGGGAACCCCAATCCGGAGGATAACCATTATACTCAGATAATATGGTCGGATACTGAGTATTCGCATACTGAGAAAGAGATAACTATACCGCTTACAGCGTATGCCGGCAACACTGTCAGCATAATGTTCTATTACGTCGGCAATAGTGCTCACACTTGGAAGATAGACAACTTCCGTGTGGAAGAGGCTGTGGCGCAATATAATATCACTGCCCAGTCGGCTAACGCCACCTGGGGTAGCGTGAGCGGCAGCGGCACCTATGGTATTAACACCTCATGCACCTTGACGGCGACGCCTGCCAGCGGCTATTACTTCAAATGCTGGAGAAAGAACGGCATCATCGTGAGCTCTGATGCAAGCTATACATTCAACGTGCAAGGTGACGGCACCTATGTCGCATATTTCGGCGAGGAGCCTACCAATTACTATGAGATATCCACCGACAGCGGCAAGGGCAACGGCACCACCACCGGTGACGGCATCTATCAGGAGAATTCCTCTGTGACGCTTGGCGCTACCGCAGACCCGGGCTATCGCTTCGACCACTGGAACGGAGGCAACAGCATGAATCCGCGTGTGGTGACGGTGACCGGCAACGCCGCCTATTCGGCATATTTCGTGCTCGAGGACTACACTGTAAACACTGGCGCCAGCCCGAGCAACGGCGGCTCGTCATACGGCGGCGGCACATATCACTATGGCGATGAGACCACACTGCAGGCTGTTCCTGCCAGCGGATATTACTTCGCAGGATGGAGCGACGGCAACAACGATAACCCACGCACCGTCAGCGTGACAGGCAACGCTAACTACGTGGCGGTGTTTGCCGAAGAAAGCCACACCTACTACACCGTGAGCGTCGACGTTACTCCAAGCGGCAGCGGCGTGGTGACAGGCACAGGAGCCTACGAGGTGGGGCAGACAGCTATTCTTAACGTGGTGGCAAACACAGGCTATCACTTCACACAGTGGAGCGACGGCAACATGCAGAACCCGCGCAGCGTCTTGGTCGACGGCAACAAAGAATATGAAGCCATCATAGACCCTGTCCCAACCAGCGTGATGGTGTTCGCCGAGCCTGCCCATGGTGGCAGCGTCACTGGAAGCGGCAACTATCATTATGGCGACAACGTCGTGTTGACAGCCTATCCTAACGAGAACTTCGACTTCATCGGATGGAGCGATGGCAGCAGCGAGAACCCGCACACCTTCGTCTGTACCGACAATGTCACAATCACGGCGTATTTCAACGATGTCACACACGGTAACTATTACCTCGTGACAGGCATCACCGAGCCGGCAGCAGCGGGCATAGTGTATGGTAGCGGTACCTACGATGAAGGCACCACAATCACAATCCAGACAGAAGCATTCCCCGGCTATACCTTCATCGGATGGCACGACGGCAGCATGGAGAACCCTCGCACCGTGACGGTCAACAACAATATGAGCTTCGTGGCATATTATGAAACCGATACATATGACGTTATGCTTACTGCCTCACCGGAAGAGGGCGGCACGGTAAATGGTGGCGGACAGTTCCACTACAATGAGGTCACTCTCATTGAGGCAACACCTAACGAAGGTTATAACTTCATCACCTGGAGCGACGGCGACTTTGCCAACCCGCGTTATATCGTCGTTGAAGGCAATGTGAATCTGGAGGCTATCTTCGCCGACGACTATGTGGAGATGCGTACTCTCGAGGTGTCAGCTAACGATCCGTCGCTTGGCACCGTCACAGGAGGCGGTACTTATCCGCTCTATTCGATAGTCGAAATCAACGCCTATCCTAACGAGAATACGCGTTTCGTGCAGTGGAGCGATGGTGATATGTCGCCTTCAAAACCTGTTTATGTTGAAACCGATATCACCCTCGTCGCTGAGTTTGAGGTCATTCCTCAATATACCGTAGAGGTGTACAGCGCCAATCCGGAGGCTGGCGTGGCATTGGGTGGCGGCACCTACCTC
The DNA here is from genome assembly GCA_902787095.1 of uncultured Bacteroidia bacterium. GTDB lineage: Bacteria > Bacteroidota > Bacteroidia > Bacteroidales > F082 > Limimorpha. Next base: position 560 of record CADAFC010000074.1, on the reverse strand, counting down.
GAAGGCACGTTTATAGGAATCATAGCCTTCGCCAACCCTGATTATTCATTCAGTCATTGGAGCGACGGCAGCACCGAGTATTACCGTACTTTCGAAGTGTATGAAAACGCCACCTATATTGCATATTTCCAATACAACGACGTGGAAGAGGTCACAGCGACAGCGTTCAGTGTGTATCCTAATCCTGCCAACGATAAGATACGTGTCGACGGGCTCAGAGGAGGTGCCGAGGTGCGCATCTTCAATATCATGGGAGAAGAGGTGATGCGTAAAGTTGTGTACGACGATAACGACATCGACGTAAGCCGCCTGCCATCAGGCATTTACGTGATGAGATGCGGAAATACATCTATTAGATTTGTAAAGACAAATTGATTTTGTATCTTTGCATCATGAAAAAATTGGTGTTTTTAATATCATTTGTTTTAACGGCTGCAGTCGTCTTGGCGCAGAATGATAATCTGCTGCAGCTTGTCGACAGCGCCTATGCTGTGGCGATGCGTGGCGAGCTACAGCAGGCGATACGCATCAACAACGACGGTCTCGCCCTCACGCCAGCC
>CADAFC010000073.1 GCA_902787095.1 uncultured Bacteroidia bacterium | reverse complement strand
ACGAGATGACACAGTTCGACCTCCTGAACGGCCTCCTCACCTGCCCTCACGGCGTCATCGAGTGGTCACAGACCGTCCCGAACTTCGTGGAGACATCGACAAACCTCGCATCAGTGAAGAAAAAAGAAGGTTATTTCTTCATCCAGACCTCACAACGCAGCTCCATCGAGTCGGCTAAGGAATATGCAGCAGCAATGGTCGAGGCTTGCTTCAACCTCGCCAACGCAGAGGTGAAACACACCGACGGTTACCCTGGCTGGACACCGAACCCTAACTCGGCAATCTGCGCCATCGCTGAGAAAGTCTATAAGAAACGCTTCGGCAAAGACCCTAAAGTGAAAGCTATCCACGCAGGTCTCGAATGCGGCCTCATCGGCGACAAGATCGCTGGCATGGACATGATATCGTTCGGCCCGACATTGCGCGGCGTGCACTCACCTGACGAGAGAATCGAGATTAAGACAGTCCAGATGTTCTGGGATCTGCTGTGCGACATCCTGCTCGAGGCACCGAAGAAATAGTTTGTCATTTCGAGCGCAGGCGAAGCCGAAGTCGAGAAATCCTTTTTAAAATGTTAACATTTGAAGAGGATTTCTCCATTCCGCTCCGCTTCAGTCGAAATGACAACGACTAACAAAAAGTGACATTTTCTTGTCACTTTTTCTTTTTTTGTCGGAAATTTAAAATATTTTTTGTATTTTTGTCGTTTGCAATTTAGTATATGAACATTTCAACTATGAGAAAATTCTTATTAACAGCATTGATGTCATTGGTGTTCTTGTGCCCAGCATTTGCACAGGAAGTCACATTCACCATTGTGAAAACCGATGGCACATCTGCCGACCACGTAATGAGCAGCGACTCAAAGATCTACTACTCCGACACCCAAATCTTCATTAAAAGCAATGCGGAAACGGTGTCTTACGACTTGTCTGGCCTCAGAAAAGCCTATTTCTCGATACCAGAAAACGACGACGAAATTGAGAATCAACATCTTACAATATATCCTAATCCGGCAACAGATGTTTTAAAAATATTAAATACATCTGAATATCAATCAGTTACAATATATTCAATTGACGGCAAAGTCGTTAAAAGAATTGAAGTCTCCAATGAAGCCGATATCAACGTAAGCGATTTGAATGCCGGCCTATATATAATAGGTGTTGGCAACGAGTTTTCAAAATTTATAAAAATGTAAGCCATGAAGAGGTTGATTTTAGTTATATCGTTGATAATCATAGGATTATCAGTCAAAGCACAAGATGGCGAATACCACGTGCGTATTCATGGCCAGGAAAACAAGGGCATCATCTTGGATGCGCCTGTCTCATCAATCGACAGCATGTTTGTCAACCCGACGGCAAACAACCCGATTAAAGTGCGTACAACCAACAACTTATATTCTTTCGACTATTCAGAGGTCGACAGTCTGACATTCCCTTGGGTGTCGACAGGCACAGGCGACATCGTTTACATCACATATAATGGAACAACTGTAGATATTGTCAATCCCTACCCTTCATCAGAAGTAATCGTGACAGCAAGCGAAGGCAAAGTCTCTGTGACATCAATCAGCACTCAGAACATAACTTATTGTCTGTCAGGAGATTCCAATCCGGGACGTTTTGCCATAGAGAGTGCCGTCACCCCTACCGTCATGCTCAACGGAGTGAGTCTGACCAACCCGACAGGCAAAGCCATGGACCTCACTTGCGATAATGGAGTAATCTTGCAGATCGCCGACGGCACTGAAAATATCCTCAGCGACGGCACTGACAGCGACAAAAAAGCGGCTTTGATGTGTAACAGCGACTTGTTCGTACAAGGCAACGGCACATTGAACGTCACAAGTATGGTGAAACATCCTATCAAGGTAAAAGGAATATGCACCATCAACTCGGGTAACTTTGTGATTACCAGCGATGTAACCGATGTCAACGGTCTCTCAGCCGACAGCACTCTGGTCATCAACGGAGGCTCGTTCGACATCAACGTGAGCGGCGACATCTCAAAAGGCATCAAATGTGACGACAACATGACAATCAACGGTGGTGATTTCACCATAGTGGCAGCAGGCAGCACGGTGTTGGAAGTCGTTAACAATCAGAACGTTCCGTCATATTGCACTGCCATAAAATGCGATAACGACATCATAATCAATGGTGGCACGTTCAGCGTCACATTGCCCACCAGCAACCAAGGCGGGAAGTCGATAAGCGCTGACGGAAACATCACTATCACAGGTGGCGATTTCGACATCCTCACACAAGGAGCGGGGGCTGCTTACACTGTCACAGGGAGCACCAAAGACTCCTACACCTCGTCATGCCTGAAATGTGACGGCAACATGGAGATTCTGGGCGGAAACTTCCTTCTGAGAAGCACCGGGGCAGGCGGCAAAGGCATCAACTCTGGCGGCACCATGAAAATCGGTCTGGAGAACGCCAGCAACGACGACCTTGTCCTCAATGTCACGACAAGTGGCGAGCGCATCACCGTGGAAGCCGGCAGCGGCGGCGGATGGTGGCCGGGCGGTGAAGGCGAATACGCCAACCCGAAAGCTATCAAAGCGGACAGCAATCTGACAATCAACAGCGGAAACATCACCGTCAACTGCACACAGACACAGAACGAAGGCGGCGAATGCATAGAAAGCAAGGCTGTTTTAACCATCAACGGAGGAAACATCGAGGCTTATTCAAAGAAAGATGACGCCGTCAACGCATCAAACCAACTCATCCTCAACGGCGGAACATATTACGTTCACAGCGACGGCAACGACGGCACCGACTGCAACGGCACCATGCAGATCAACGGAGGATTGTTCATCTCCAACGGCTCACGTTCGCCTGAAGAAGGCTTCGACTGCGACAACAACCAGTTTAAAATCACCGGAGGCACGGCCATCGGCACAGGAGGCGGCACCAGCAGCCCTACAACAAACGTATGCACCCAGCCGAGCATGAAAATAAACACACAACAGGGATATGCCATCCAGATTCTCAAGTCAGACGGCACGGTTGTCTGCACCTATAAATGCCCGACATTCACCGGCGGTGGTGGCGGAGGACCTGGCGGAGGCAACAGCATGGTGATGCTATTCACCGACCCGCAGCTCCAACAAGGTCAGACATATACGATAAAATATAACGGAACCCTCAGCGGAGGCACCGAATGGAACGGATACTACACCGGAAACGTGACATACAGCGGCGGTCAAAGCACCACGGCAACATTAAATTCAATGTACACGACGGTAAATGCCGGAGGCAACGGATGGTAATATTTTAAGCTATTAGCTGATAGCCATTAGTAGTTTTCTATTCCAAGCTAATGGCTAATAGCTAATAACTAATGGCTAATCACCTCTCCGTAGCAATCGAAATAATCGGCTTGGATGATTTTTACATTTACAAAAGAGCCGATTTCTATTTTATTGTCTTTCATCGAGATAAGCACCTCGTCGTCGACTTCAGGCGAGTCGTATTGGGTGCGACCGACATAATAGCCGCCTTCGGTGCGGTCGATGAGCACTTTCTCTGTTCTTCCAAGACGTTTGGAGTTGATTTCCAACGAGATATCCTGCTGCACATCCATAAATTTATCGACGCGCGCCTTCTTGACATCTTCCGGGACATCGTCTTCGAGTTCGTAGGCAGGTGTCCCCTCTTCAGCCGAGTATGCAAACACGCCGGCGCGCTCGAAACGCATCTCCTTGATGAAATCAATCAATTCATTGAACTGCTCTTCTGTCTCGCCCGGAAAACCCACGATGAACGTGCTTCTGAAAGCGATATCCGGCACATAGCTCCTCACTTTCTTTACAAATTCAATGGTTTGCTCGCGGGTCACGCCACGACGCATAGCCTTCAAAATAGGCGTGCTGATATGTTGCAGCGGCAAATCGATATAATGACAAATCTTCGGATTGTCGCGCATCAGCTCAAGTAGCTCCACCGGGAATCCCAGCGGATAGCCGTAATGCAAACGAATCCACTCGATGCCGTCGACTTCTGTCAACTTCTGAACCAGCTCAACAATATGCGACTTTCCATCAATGTCGTAGCCGTAATATGTGAGGTCTTGTGCAATGAGAATAAGTTCTTTGACGCCTTTTTTTGCCAGATTTTCAGCCTCTTTGACGAGATTTTCCATCGGCACTGACTTATGGTCACCGCGAATGAGTGGAATCGCACAGAAAGCGCAATGACGGTTGCAGCCCTCAGAAATCTTCAGGTATGCGTAATGCGACGGTGTTGAGAGCACTCGTTCGCAGCAATATTCAGCATGAAAATCTGATTTCAGGATGTCTGCGGCAACATGTTGCACAGGCTCCACCCCAAAGAAAGCGTCAACTTCATGAATCTCCGCGCTGAGTTCTTTCTTGTAACGCTCCGAGAGGCAGCCCATCACATAAAGTTTCTTGATTTTGTTTGCCTTACGCAGCTCGGCATATTCCAAAATCGTGTCAATAGACTCCTCTTTGGCATCGCCGATGAAGCCGCAGGTGTTGATTATCACCACGTCGGATTTCTCATCCGAGTCGTGGACGATATTGTATGTGTTGTTCAGCAATGCCGCCAGATGCTCCGAGTCGACTTTGTTTTTGGAGCAACCTAAAGTTACAATATTTAGTACTTGTTTCTTCATATGCATATATTTGTCATTTCGACTGAAGTGGAATGAAATGTAACGGAATGGAGAAATCCTTGTTAAACGAAATCATTCAATTGTTTTCGATAAAAAAGGATTTCTCGACTTCACTTCGTTACGCTCGAAATGACACCTTGGCTCCTTTACTTAAACAATGAATCCACGAATTCTTTTCTGTCGAAGATTTGAAGGTTTTCCATCTTCTCTCCCACTCCGATGTATTTCACCGGAATCTTAAACTGGTCGGAGATGCCTATCACCACGCCGCCTTTGGCCGTGCCGTCCAACTTGGTGAGCGCCATCGCGTTGACCTCTGTCGCAGCGATAAACTGGCGAGCCTGTTCGATGGCATTCTGTCCTGTTGAAGCGTCCAAAACGAGCAGCACTTCATGCGGTGCGTCAGGGATGACTTTCTGGCACACTTTCTTTATCTTAGAAAGTTCGTTCATCAAGCCGATTTTGTTGTGCAGACGGCCTGCGGTGTCAATCAGGACGACGTCAATATCCTGTGCCACAGCCGATTTCACTGTGTCGAAAGCGACAGAAGCCGGGTCAGCGCCCATGCCTTGCGACACTATTGGCACGCCAACACGGTCAGCCCAAATCTTGAGCTGGTCGACAGCGGCTGCGCGGAATGTGTCGGAAGCGCCGAGCATCACCTTCTTGCCTGCCATCTTGAAGTTATAAGCGAGCTTGCCGATGGTGGTGGTCTTACCCACGCCGTTAACGCCCACGACCATGATGACGTATGGTTTCTTATCCTCCGGAAGGTCGAAGTTGCTGCCGTCACCAGAGTTGTTCTCCTGCAACAACGCCGCGATTTCTTCCTTCAGAATCTTATTCAACTCACTGGTTCCCAGATACTTATCACGTGCCACACGTTTCTGGATGCGGTCGATGATTTTCAAAGTGGTATCGACTCCAACGTCTGATGTCACCAAAATCTCCTCAAGGTTATCCAAGACCTCGTCGTCGACAGTCGATTTTCCGATTATCGCTTTCGAAATACGGTCGAAAACGCTTGTTCTTGTCTTCTCCAGGCCTTTGTTCAGGTCTTCTTTAGCTTCCTTGTCTCTTTTGAAAAACGAAAATAATCCCATGACAAACTTTTTTGCAAAGATAATGTTTTTTTCGACAGGATTTCCTTTTTTTATTAGACAGGATTAACAAGATTTACAAGATAATTAGTCTTCCATATTAAATAAACAAAAATCCTGTTTATCTTGTTAATCCTGTCTTATCTTTTATCCCGTCCATCCTGTCTAAACCTCAAAAAGCTCTCCCGCCGAAACGGGAAAGCTATTCTAAATCAATTCAAAAAACTATATTAGTTCTTTGCGATGAATTCCTGAGCCTGATCAATCGGGACGATGGTCTCCTCAAAATAGTAAGCACCAGTCTTCTCTGATCTCTTCATTTTGATGACCTTCGTGAATTCTTTTCCAGCTGTGTGCAATGATGCAACTACCTTCTTTGCCATATCCTATATTATTTAATTTCTTTGTGTAAGGTCATTTTCTTGAGGATTGGGTTGTATTTCATGAGTTCCAATCTCTCTGGGGTGTTCTTCTTGTTCTTTGTAGTAACGTAACGAGAAGTTCCCGGGATGCCTGTTGCCTTTTGCTCGGTGCACTCCAAAATCACTTGTACGCGTGCGTCTTTAACTTTCTTTGACATATCTATTTCCTTTCAAATTTTCGGACTGCAAAAATACATAATTTTTTAATACATTCCAATATTTTCAGTCAAAAAATTTCAAAACTTTAATAATCTGATTATCAATTAGTTAATTATTCCTTGTTGATAATTTTGTTGACAACCTCAAGAATTTCAGCCTCTTTCTTAATGGCAGCGGCCTCAATCTTTGCGCCATCGGCGACGATTTTGTCGGCAAATGCTCTGTCCTTAAGACCAGCGGCGTTGATTTTCACGTTGAGATATGCGCCCATGACGGCACTTCTGCAGCACAAAGCGCCCACTCCGGCGTCTGACACTGATGCAGGGTTGCCTGTCTTTGCCATCGCCTCAACGATATCAAATGCCTCAAATGCAACGTTCATGGTCTTGAACGGCACCTTTGTAGCGTATTGTGAGGCTAACTCAAGGGCTTCCATACGTGCAGCCTTGTCGGCGTCTGTCTTCTTAGGCATCTGCAATGCGGCCATGATTTTGTTGAAGGCGTTGGTGTCTTCGTCAACAAGGTCAAGTAATTGATCCTTAAGGATTTGACCTTTTTCAGCGACCTTCGAGAACTCTTCCCAGCGCTCGTCCCATCCTGGTTTGTGTGATGACAGGTTAGCCACCATCGTTGCCAATGCTGCGCCGAGAGCGCCCATGTAAGCTGATATTGAGCCGCCGCCCGGAGCCGGGCTCTCGCTGGCTGTCTCGTTGGCAAAGCCTGTGCATGTCATGTCGACGAGCTTCTTCTGTGTCATGTCTTCAATCAAGAACTCGATGACTTTCTCTTTCGGGTTGAATGGCTTCAAATCGTCGAGGCCCATCGACTTGATGGCGATCTTCATGATTTCGTCCTCGCTGACGCCCAATGAACGCTGTTGTTTTGCAAGATAATACTTGCCAGCGTCGATGAGCACCTTCTTAGGAATCAAACCGACGATCTCGCAGCCTGTCACACGCACTCCGCGAGCTGCAGCCTTAGCGCAGACCTCGTCGAAGCAGACGTGCACCGGTGACACGTTGATGTTGGTGATGTTCATCGACACCTGGGCGATGCCGTATTCCTCGATGAACCAGCCGATAGCCTTGGTGCTCTTCAGAGTTCCAGGAATCATGATGGTGTTGCCGTTCTCGTCTTTCATCGGCTTGTCGGTGACCTTCGGTCCCACTCTCTTCGGACGGCCTTTCTCGCGGACGTCGAAAGCGATGGCGTTGGCGCGGCGTGTCGAGGTAGTGTTGAGGTTATAGTTGATGGCGATGAGGAAGTCGCGGGCTCCGACCTGTGTCGCGCCGGTCTGTGCCACGTGCTCGTTCCACTCGTTAGGACCGAAATCAGGTTTCCATTCTTCTGTTCCGAGACGGCTCGACAATGACTCGTATTCGCCAGTGCGGCAGTAAGCCAAGTTCTTGCGTTTTGGCTGGAAAGCGGCCTCTTCGTAGCAGTAAATCGGAATGTTGAGCTCTTCGCCGAAGCGTTTTGCGAGGTTACGGGCATAAACCACCACCTCGTCCATCGTGATGTTTGAAATCGGGATGAGTGGGCAGACGTCTGTTGCGCCCTGACGTGGATGGTCGCCGTGATGGTTGCGCATGTCGATGAGCTCGGCAGCTTTCTTCACCACGCGGCATGCGGCTTCGCACACGTTTTCCGGTTCGCCCACAAAGGTGATGACGGTACGGTTTGTCGTCGCACCCGGGTCAACGTCCAACAATTTCACGCCTTCGACCTTCTCGATCTCGGCTGTCACCTGATTGATGATGTTCATATCGCGACCTTCGCTGATATTCGGAACACATTCGATAAGTTGTTTCATGATGTATATTTTTATTTGTTATATTTTTTTCGGCGAATGATATAAATTCAAACTGCAAAGATACAACTTTTATCTAAAAGATGAGAGAAAAAAGATAAAAGAGTAGAGAGTAGAGTAAAACGCCAACTTTGGTAATAAAAATTAGCCAACTTTGGAAATGAAATAATTTTTTATTATTTTTGCGTTTCAATAAAAACATATAATGCCATGATATATCTTACATCCGACTTGCATCTTTATCACAAATCTTTTATCTATGAACCTCGTGGTTTTCATAGTGCTGAGGAAATGAATTACGCCATAGAGAAAAATTGGAACGAACTCATCACTGACAATGATGACGTGTATATCCTCGGTGACCTGATATTTAAAGGTGAAAACAACACCCTTGATGATGCTATGGAGATTGTAAGACGGCTGAAAGGCAAAAAGCATATTATACTTGGAAATCATGACGGCAGCATGAAAACACCATTGTACAAAAACGAAAAGAGCATCGTTGAGGTTGCGGGAGCAAAATATCTATGGTACAAAGGTCATCAGTATTATTTAAGCCATTTTCCTTCAATCACGGTTGATTTGGAAATCGAAAAGAAGCCTAACGAGTGGATAATCAACTTCTTTGGGCACACACATAAAAAAGAAAAGTTTTATGACGGCTTGCCGTTTATGTATAATGTATCGCTTGATGCGCATGATAACAGGCCTGTGTTGATAGATGAGGCGATAGCGGATATCAAGGTCAAGATAGCAGAAATGAGTTCTGGTAAATAAATGATAGTATCGGAATAAATGTACAGATTGTCGGTCACACCAAATTCAAAGATATTTTTAAAACCAAAGGTTTTGTATTCGTTGAT
>CADAFC010000072.1 GCA_902787095.1 uncultured Bacteroidia bacterium | reverse complement strand
ACCACGCCCATAGGCTCCCACAGCAAGGTCTTAGCCATAATCATCGGGATGACGCCGAGAGCTGTCGTCGCTGAGGTGAGGAAGATAGGTCTCATTCGGCGCAGACCTGCATCATACGCCGCCTGATGTACTGGTATATGTTCTTTCTCACGCAGTTCAGCTGCATAGTCGTACATGATAATCGCATTACGCACTATGATGCCGATGAGTGAGATAACACCCAACATGGCGGTCACCGACAGATCGAGACCGAACATCCACAAGCCCAACATTGAACCGAAGACGCATAGCACCGACACTGACAGCGACAGGAAGGAGATTCCAATCTTTTTGTAATGGATAATCAACACAATGAACATCACCACGACGGCTGCCATAATCGACATCAGAAGCGATGGCATAGTCTCATTTGTAACAGCCATCGAACCACCTTTTTCTATTATGATGCCGTCAGGGAGGTCCAGAGTTTCAATATACTTGTCTATTCTTTCGAATTCCTTGAGCTGTCCCGCACCAGCTACCACATCAGCGGCCACAGTGACACATTTCATACCGTTGCGGTGAGGCAGATTGTTGTGTTTGAACTGTGGAACGAGCTTGGCCACCTGACGCAGCGGCACCCATTCGCCTGGCTTCGCCGTTGGAATCAGCATATCGCCAAGCCCTTCATAGTCAATATTATGGACATCTTCGGTATAAATCGTTGTGGCGAGATTATAACTGCCATCCCAAAACGACACTATACTGCTACCTGTCAGCGAGCCCGCCATATATACCGACAACACCGACTGTGTCACGCCAAGACGGCTGGCTTCTTCTATATCAAGATTAACTTGGATGACCTTTTCCGTGTCATCAAAATCAGAATGCACATAGAAGAGGTTCGGGCTTCTTTTCATAAACGCCTCTATGGAATCGTTTACAACGCTAAGTTCATTATAATCATCACCTTTTAAATAATATTCCACAGGTGCATTCACAATCTGATAATCCATTTGTTTGAAACGAATCTGCGCAACAGGGAAATAATTCTCATATTTCTGCGGATATTCGTTCATCATAGCCTTCGTGGCATTATCCGACTCCGTTATCACGATAAACTGCGCGTATGCGTTGGTCGGCGTCGCCTCCGGAGCGTATGTCATGTGGAACCGTGGCGATGCCATCCCCAAGAATGCCGTCACCGATTTCACACGTTTGTCAGCTTTCAAAATCTTCGTCAAAGAGTCGGCGACAGCGGCAGTCTGCTCTAACGAACTGCCGTTGGCGAGATGGATTTCGACAGCGAAACTGTCACGCTCAGCCTTAGGCAACATCTGGATATTGATTTTCGTCAAGAAAAACAGACCGACGACGACCGACAACAATGCCACGGCAATCGTAGCCCATTTATGGCGGAAACACAGATTGAGCAGTCGTTTGTATCCGTTTTGCAAAAGGTCGAAAAACTTAGCCTGTATCTTCTCAAAACGTGAGCGTTTGTTAGGATTTGAAGGTCCTATCATCCTTGCTGACATGAACGGAATCACCCAGATGGCATATAAGAAGCTGCAAGCCAAGGTGATGAAAATAGCCCATGGGAACAACTTGATGAAATCGCCCATGTTAGTGCCATTCATAAGTGCCAGCATTGGAAAGAACATACATGAGATGGAGCATGTCGCGATGAGCATGGATGTCATGAGCTGTTTGGTCGACACTGCCGCCGAATACCAGCGCGAGTGACCTTCGGCCAACATGTCGGAATATCCGTCGATGACCACCACCGAGTCGTCGACAATCATACCCAAAACGACAATCAGAGCAGCCAATGTCACAGTGTTGAGCTCCATGCCCAAGAGATACATTATCGCCCATGCCGCCGCGATGCACACTGGCACTGATGTCGACGACACCAACGCTGTCCTCAGCGGGAATAACATAAGCATAACCACGATAACGATGATGATAGCCTCAATGAGGTCTTTCAAAAACGACATCACCGACTTATTGACCACCACAGGCTGGTCGGTGATACGATGCACCCTGATATCAGGAGGCGCTGTCGCAAGGAAAGCGTCGATTTTCTTGTTCACCTCTTCACCGAATGCCACCACGTTATATCCCGGACGCATCTCCATTGAGAATATAAGACAGCGGTTGTTGTTAACAACACTGTCGGAGTATTGGATATACTGCGAATCTTCTTTATAACAGCGTTCGATACGTGCCACGTCACGCAGTTTCACCATCTGACCCGTGATAGGATCCGAGAACACCACGACTTCACTCAGCTCATACATATCGCCGATAGGCACCTCTACATGAATCAATGCCATACCGTCTTGGTTTTTTACAGTACCCGTGATGGTGCGCAAGCTGTGAGCCGCGAGCTCTGCCGTCACCAAACTCGGCGAAATCGCATACTGGGTCATTCGAGCCGGATCCATATAAACGGCGATCTCCTCCTTCTGTTCGCCTACAATCTTGATGTTACCCATCGTCTTGATTGTACGCAGCTTCTCGGAGAGTTTGTCGGCAAACTCACGAAGCTCACGCGACGAACGTTGGTCACTCTCTATTGCCAGCAGCAACGACGATGCGTTTCCGAAGTCATCGATAACTGCCGTGGTAAGCACGCCCTTCGGCAGACTGGTCTGTCGGAACAGCTGTAATCCCTGACGGATACGCGACCATGTCATCTTGGCGTCCTTGACATCATTCACCAGATTGACCATGATGATGAGCATACCGTCTCTCGAATACGAATATGTCTTGTTTTTATCGACATCGGCGAATGTAAACAGATACTGTTCTGTAACACCTGCCACCCTTTGCTCAACCTCTTCGGCAGTGGCTCCCGGATACACGACAGCAACAACGCCAGTACGTATCGTCACATCAGGAAACTCGTTCTTCTTCAGGCGAGGAAGAGCGAAAAAACCAAAGATAACGATAACAGCCATGAAGAAGAACACCAGATTGTTGTTCCTCATAGCTGCTTCTATAATATTTCTCTTCTGAGCCATAGATTCTAATTTGTTGAAAGTTAATTATTGGATAGAAACTCTGGCTCCGTTGTACAATTTCTGGTAACCTACCGTCACAATAGTGTCGCCATATTCCAGACCTTTGGTCACCAGCACACCGTTCTTCACGTAATCACCCACCTCGATGACGCGACGGTACGACTTGCCGTTTTTCACTGTCCAGACAGCTATTCCGTTTGATACTGTACGAACACATGATGCCGGAACAACTATCCCTGACTTGGTTGTCGAGTTGAGACTGACTTTCACCACCATTCCTGGCAGCGGGTCTTCTCCTTTAAGGTCGATCTTAGCCTTCACAGTGTAGGTATGACCAAAAGGATTTGAGACTATAGACTTATCGACTATTATCACATCTCTCTCGATACCATTCAACGCATGAATCTCAGCAGTAGCCGAGTCACCTATGTTTATCATGCCGACTTCTTTTTCCGATACTGAAAACTCCACGACAAGTTTATCCATATCAATCAGGTGGCAAAATGCTGATGTAGGATGCATGTTTTCACCCACCGTGTGTTCAGACATGCTGATGATACCGTCCAGTGGCGCATAAATGGTGCAATCCTCAAGATGTTTGCGTGTCGAGATCTCTGTCTGACGTGCCTTCTCAAGGTCAGTCTCCATCTGCACCCAGCGCACGTCGCTGATGCCGCCTTCCTCATGCACCTGTTTCAGACGTTCGTAGCCGTCCTCAGCCTGGTTCAACGATGCCAAAGCCGCATCATGCAAGCTCTTCGCCGTGGTCTCATCGACTTTCGCAATGATATCCCCTTTCTTCACCTTCTGTCCGTTACGGACATAAATGTTTGTGATTGTCCCACCTAAAGGAAACGACAATGCAAGCTTAACCTCACTTTGCAGCGTTCCTACATAATTGCGGACATTGCTGTCGTCATTCATCTCTACAACAATTACATTCACAGGAATAACCGGATCGTATTTCTGATTGTTGTCTTTTTTCTCACCACATCCTATCAACAAAAAGGATAGCATCAAAATAAGTACGTCTTTTAATCGCATTTTAAATAAAAATTATTAATTATGTTGCAAAAATAAAAAAAAGTCCACAAAAACTGCAGACTTTTTTTCATTTTTTTAAACTTTTTTGATATTACTTCTCGATTCCCATGTTGTAAAGGATGAAAGCGTAGATATCTGCTTGTTCCTCAATGACTTTCGCCATCGGTTTGCCGCCGCCGTGACCTGCCTTGCTGTCGATACGGATGATCTTAGGCTCGTCGCCTGTCTCGGCTGCTTGGAGTGTCGCCGCATATTTGAACGAATGTGCTGGCACCACGCGGTCATCGTGGTCGGCTGTTGTCACCATGATGGCCGGATAATGCACGTCTTTGCCGCTCTGGATGTTATGCAATGGCGAATAGGCATACAGAGCCTCGAACATCTCCTTGCTGTCAGCGCTGGTGCCATAGTCTGAAGCCCAGTTCCAGCCGATGGTGAAGAGATGATAACGAAGCATGTCCATAACACCGACCTGAGGCACCGCCACACGCCACAAATCAGGACGCTGGTTGATGCAGGCACCTACCAACAAGCCGCCGTTAGAGCCGCCGTTGATGGCCAGATAGTCCGGCGAAGTGTATTTGTTATCAACGAGATACTCGCCTGCCGCGATGAAATCGTCAAACACATTCTGTTTCTGCAGCTTAGTGCCTGCGAGATGCCATTCCTCACCGTATTCGTTGCCGCCACGGAGGTTGGCCATAGCATAAACGCCGCCTCTCTCAAGGAACGGGATACGCATCACAGAGAAACCCGGATTCAAAGTGATGTTGAAGCCACCATAGCCATAAAGCAAAGTAGGGTTCTTGCCGTTTTTCTTCAGACCTTTCTTGTAGGTCAGAAACATCGGTACACGTGTGCCGTCTTTGCTGGTATAGAATATCTGCTCTGTGACATAGTCTTCCGGGGTGAAATCGACATTCGGAGCACGGAACACTATCGACCTGTTCTGCTCAATATCATAACGATAGATTGTCGTCGGGAATGTGAACGAGGTGAAAGCGTAGAAAATCTCAGGCTCCTCGTAGCGGCTCACTATGCCTGTAGAGCCGAATGTCGGGAACTGGATCTCATGCTTCAGGGTGCCGTCGAGCTCATATACGTAAGCATGGTTCGATGCATCCTGGTCGTAAGTGACAATGAGCTTGCCAGCGCCCATCTGTGCCGACACCATCACGTTGTTCGCCTCTGGAATCAAGACCTCCCAGTTGTCAACAGCAGCCTTGTTCAAGTCACTCAAATCAACCACGCAAAGCTGTCCTTTAGGAGCATTGTAGTTGGTCATGACATACATCTTTCCATTGATGATGTCGATTGGCGAGTAGTTGTAATCCATGTCGTAGGCGATCTGCACGAATTTGCCGTTCGGGTCGGCCATATCACGGATCCACAAGGTGTGTCCTGCACCCTGACCGCTCTCGTACAAGAACATGTAACGCTCGTCATCAGTCACGCTCACGCCATGGAAATAACGCGGCTGCTCAGGATTTTCATAAAAGAGCTTGTCTTTGTCCTGCGAATCACCGAGCTTATGGTAGTAAATCTTATGGTTTTCGTTGACATTTGAGAACTCCTTGCCTTCCACCGGTTTGTCGTAGGCGGCATAGAAGAAACCGTCTTTGTACCACTCGGCGCCAGTGAACTTCGCCCATTCGATATGGTCAGGAAGCAGCTCCTTGGTGGCGATATCCATCACATAGATCTCGACCCAGTCGGAACCGCTGCGCTGAATGGTGTAAGCCAGGTATTTGCCGTCGCAGCACCTCAGGCTCGCCGTCAGGCTCCTGGATGTAGTACACGCTCTGGTTCTGCAAACCGTCGTTTTTGCTGAAGAAATACTTGCCGAAACGCTTCGACGGCACACCGTATTTCTCATAATCGGCGATTTCCGTCAAGCGGTTTTTCAAGGTCTCCCTCAACGGGATATGGCTCAGGTATTCGTCGGTGAGAGCACGCTCCGCCTCCACCCATGCCAACGTGGCTGCCGAGGTGTCGTTCTCGAGCCAGCGATAAGGGTCAGCGACCTTCGTTCCGAAATAATCGTCCACGACAGTCTCGTCGCGTTCAGCTTTAGGATACTCCTTGATTTTATAACGAGTATCGCATGAGGATAACATCATAATGCCTCCCATGATCAATAAGGTTGTTTTTAAGATTTTCATTGATTTAACTTTTTATCATGATACCATAACTGTATGCTGTTAAATAGATTCTGCCACACCGAATACAATGCCGGGAATATCGCCGCCAACGGGTTCAGATAGGTGTTAGCCATCCATATTCCCATCGCCGAATTTTTCTGTCCGAGCAGCTGTCCGCCTGCGATGATGTCACCGTATTTATAACCGATGAACTTGCCCAGTCCGAACTGTATCACGCAGAATATAACCGACGCTATGCCAAGCCATATTATGGCGTTCACGTTTTCCCTCCCTTCCAAAAACATGAAATCTATAGTCTGGCCAAGGGTTATAAACAATGCCATTGCCCACAGGTAAAACGACAATCCTTTTATTTTACAAAGGAAATCGTTGACCTTCGGCAGAAATCTCTGTCCTATCAATGCCACAAAGAACGGTAGTGCTATCACAACACCTATCTTCTTTATAATCATAAAGAAAGATGTCCAAAACGGTATCTCTTGGTGGTTCCCGATAAACGAGAAATAAATCGGTGCCAGCACCGCCACCATGAGGTTCCCGATGATAGTGTAACTCGTCACAGTCTCGCGGTTTGCGCCGAGCAGACACGATATCACCACCACCGACGCCGCCACTGGACAGAGAACGCCAACGAGTATGCCTTGTGCTATCAACTCATTGACATTCAACGCCATCAGCAGATAATACATCCCGATACTCACCACTATCTGATAAAGCATCAGCCACACAGCCATCTTCGAGAAACGTAGTTTCTTCACGTCGACAGCCGCGAAATTCAGCAATAAGATGCTGAAAATCAGGTACGGCACAATCACCTTAAACTGACCGCACCATGTATGGAACAAGAGCCCGAGCACAATGGCTATCGGGAGAACATAAGGACGAACTTTATGCATTCGTTATCTTTTCCCCTTCATTATCTCAACGAACGGGTTGTAGTAGTTCTCACCTTTCTGGGTGACGCCTTCGAGACCTTTACCGCCATTCTTCGGACGTTTCACATCACCAAAGATACCTTTTTCAAGAGCGGTGAACAAGCCTTCCTTCACGATTTCCTCAAGAAGAGCTATAGTGTTGTTTAACACTAACTTGGCACGTTCACGGCAGATACCGCCTTCACGAAACTCCATCTCCTCACCGATGCTGTGCATGTTGTTGAAGATGTATTTGGCATTCTCGATTGAGAGGTAACGGTCGCTCATAAACGGGGTGTGGATAGCCTCGGTAGGCATACCGAGCAGCTGGATTCCCTGGTGTGTCCAGATACCAATCATGTTGAACAAGGCATCCTGGATATGGCCGCGGAAGATGTTACCTGTCATGAACTTGGTCGGAGGCATGTATTTCAAAGTGGCCTTCGGGAAGATCTCACGTGTCATCTGAGCCTGTGCGAGCTCGAGCAGGAAGCCGTTTTCAAGCATCGGGTCCATCTCGAAAGCGTGGCCCAAGCCCATCTGCTCTTCCTTCAAACCTGCTGAGAATGCAAGCTGCTCGTTGATAAGGTCTGATGCCAACACAGTGTGAGCTGCCTCGACAGCGTCAGCGGTGGTAAGGTAGTTATCCTCACCAGTGTTGATGATGACACCGGCAAACCCGTTGATGATACGGCTCATGTACTGGTCGATCAGTGTACGCTGCATGTTGATATCGCGGAACAAGATGCCATACAAAGCGTCGTTCAGCATCACGTCGAGGCCTTCAAAAGCACCCATGACAGCGATTTCAGGCATACAGAGACCTGAGCAGTAGTTACACAGACGGATGTAACGGCCGAGCTCCTCGCCCACTTCGTCCAATGCCTTACGCATGATGCGGAAGTTCTCCTGTGTGGCGAAAGTGCCACCGAAACCTTCTGTTGTGGCGCCGTATGGCACATAGTCGAGCAACGACTGACCGGTAGTACGGATCACAGCGATGACATCAGCACCCTGACGTGCACCGGCCTGAGCCTGCACCACGTCCTCGTAGATGTTACCTGTTGCCACAATGATATAAAGGTATGGCTTCGGACCCTCGCCGATGGTGTTCAGATAATGGTCACGACGGTCGTGACGGGCGCGAATCTTGTTCACGTTCTCGTCGATGACAGGCTGCAGTGTCTCGGCGATCTTCTTCTGGTCGCGTGTCACCACCTTGGTGATATCAAGCTTGCCGGCAGCCACCTGCTCAGCGATCTGCTGTGGCTTCAAGCCAGTCTGTATCATAGCGTTAGCGATGAAGAAAAGGATACCTTCATTCAGCACGCCTTTCTCTTTCAGAGTGTCAACCACCACGTTTGGCAGCGGCACCTGGTTCTCATCCACGCCGTCGATGCCCATCAAACGGCTCAAAGTACGCTCCACAGCGACGGTGGTGTACTGTTCAACGAATTCCTGTACCTGGTCGGCAATCTTCTTTGCCAGACCTCTTGCATACTCAACTTTCGTAAAATCAAGTCCTAATTTGCTTGTCATAGATTTATATTTTTAATTTATTCTTTTATTTTCAAAATTTCACGTGCTTTTGAAATCCACTCCTTATCAATCCCCAAGCTTTCAGCAATGTTCAAAGCTTCATGCGGTACTTCGCCGTCTTTGACTTCAACAAGCTCATAGTTCATTGTGCCGTTTTCAAACCCTTTGACACGAAGTCTTCTGGAATCTGTCGGCTCTATATCGTAATGCGTCGTCATGACGAGGCTCACATTCTCAACCTCGAGAACCTTCACCAAAGCCGAGACCAACGCCGTTCCCTCTTTAGGGTTGGTGGTCCTCGCCGGTTCGTCAATCAACGCCAATAATTTTCGTTTTCCACGCGATGCTTTAATAACAGCATCGATATTTTTCATCTCTGCAGCAAACGACGACAAGCCTTTTTCAATAGACTGCTCATCGCCAATGCAGAAATATATTTCATCTTTCAAATCAATTTTGGCTTTTGTAGCAGGAATGCCAAAACCAAACTGGAACAGGTACTGACAGAGTGTTAAGGTCTTCAAAACCACTGTCTTGCCTCCCATATTGGCTCCTGTTATCAATGTCGGCTTGTTCCAGAATGTGATGTCAACCGGCTGGAACGTGCGGTTACGCTGCTCCAACGCGTCTTTCACCTCCGGATTAAACAGCCCCTCGTATTCCGTCGTCCCATCTTCTGAAATGGTCGGGAAACAGAGGTCGTATTTTATCATCTGATAGGCTTTTGCGAGGTTTAAGTCGATGAATGCCAATGCTTTCTGCGCTGCCTCAAGCTCATCGGCATATTTCGAGAGCTGCATCGACAGCTTGGCTCGGACCTCGTCTTCAATCGAAGTCATCTCGCTGAACAACGCCTCGTCGAAGTCGTCTTTAGCCTTCATGATGCGCCTCAGCTCCATCAGACGCGGTGAATATGAGTCATAGATGTAAAAACTCGCTATCTTCATCCCGTCAGGGTCGAGGATGCTCACAACCTCTCCCAAATTCGGGATAAAAATGCTCTCGCCCAGCTGCAGGTTGTTCATAACAATCTGGACTTCACCAGCGAGCATCGCCAGATGCTTCACCTCGAAAAGCTCGATGTCGTCCAAGACATATTTGTTCCGAAGATGCGTGATTGTGCCCCCAATCTCTTTCAGATTGCAGAGCTTAAACTGCAGGTTGTTGATCTGGTTTTGGTTCTCCTGATTGTTTACAACATCATAAAACTGCTTGAGAATCTGATAGTTAGCATTGATAATCCTGACATCCGTCGGCATCTCGGTATCCAAAATCATACGCCTCGCGAAGCCCGAATGGGTGTCGAGGTTGTCAATCATATATTTCAGACCGCAGGGTTGCTCTATGAGTTGTTTCAGTCGCATTTTTTTAAATCATAAACCGGAAGGTTGATGGCTTCCGACATTGTTTTACATAGTCTGTCCGAGTCGAGCACCATGCCGTTGGGTGCCGTCGGGTTCACCGTCACCGCGATGAGTTTGCTTTTTTGCATCACACTTATCTTGCCGCCTCCTCTCACAAACGCCTTATATAATATAGGTGTAAGGAAAATCTTCGTAAAATCAGTCACCACTATCTCCGTCTCCTTGAAAATCTTCTTTGTGCGGATGTGTTCCATAAAGCTGTCTGTCAGCGCACCACTCATGTACAGCGTCTTGCAGTGCTCTATGCCGTCGGTGCATATTTTCGTCGATAACGACGATGTCACTTTCAAGTCATGTAGCTCGCCGTTGTCGTCGACAGCCCAAACGCCCGTGTGTATATCGTTGAATCTCAATCTGTTTTCTTCTGATGTCAGATCCAGATTCACCATATCCACCACGAATGCCGTCTTCTGCACGAGGTTTGTGATGTTGGCCGAATAAGCCGCTCCTGTCGCCAGAATCATCGACTCGCTCGTTGCCGGTGACGCCAGACTCATTCGCGAAAGCGCCCCGTCGATGATAATCAG
Organism: uncultured Bacteroidia bacterium; assembly: GCA_902787095.1. Classification (GTDB taxonomy): domain Bacteria; phylum Bacteroidota; class Bacteroidia; order Bacteroidales; family F082; genus Limimorpha. The sequence continues at coordinate 7,371 of CADAFC010000072.1, read as the reverse complement.
GTCGATGTTATATTTCTCCATCGAGGCTTTCCAACGTCTCAAACCGAGGTTCGACGAAGGTCCCGATAGCAGAATCTTGCCTTTGGTCAGAGCCCTGGCTGTCACAATCCTTCCCAACGAGGTGTTCTCATCGCTCACATCGACAAGCTCCGAAACGAGTCGTCTCTGAAGATAATGTTTCTCGCTTGTCCCGAAATATGTGCCTTCTTGTAAAGTTATCTCAGGCTTTGCCGTCTTCGTCACCTGGTCGGTCGTCTCGCCGTCGATACCTATGGAACTTAGTGCTATACGCATTCTGTCGAGGGGCAGACGGCCTAAAACATAGTTCAGACTCACCGTTTTGCCGGTGTTTTTCGCCAGCCCCACGATAGAACAGCTCTTGTATTTTACAAGTTCCTCAATGAAAGGCATAACTTATTGAGCATCAATTATTATCAGTATCTTTATCGTCTTTTTTCCTCTTGAAAAACAGAAGATAAAAAACGTAGACCAACAATGCTATGAGTATAGTCTCAACCAAACTTAAAAATATGTTCGTCAACCATGTGAACATAAAAAAGTTGATTTGTGACTTATAAACAAACGACATCAGGATGTTCATCATCCAAACGATCAGCATCAAAACAAGAACTAGCTTCCAGTTTGACACTTTCTGATAATTATTCTCGCTCATACAGTTAGTTTTTATTTATTATGTTTTTGTCTTTCATGACGATAGAGATGAGCCGGTTCGATGTTCATCTTCTCGCCTTCGAGCAATGTGATGACGCCGTCAACAGGTTTGTTACGGTCGACCTCCTCCACTCTCTCAGCCTCGAGTCTCTTCTTAAGTGCCTGGCACTCAGGGCAGTTGCACTCGCTGTGGTATTCTGCCGGCTCAGTGTAGGTAGTGATGACGCCTTCGAAGTTACGCAGCACCACTCTGCCAGGTGACTGTGAGATGACGTATTGTGGCATGACAGGGGTCTTGCCGCCACCGCCTGGAGCATCGACGACGAATGTCGGGACGCAGAAGCCTGATGTGTGGCCGCGCAAACCTTCGATGATCTCGATACCCTTCGACACCGGTGTTCTGAAGTGCTCCAGACCCATTGAAAGGTCGCACTGATAGATGTAGTACGGACGTACACGCATCTTCACGAGGTCGTGTACAAGCTGACGCATCACAAACACACAGTCGTTGACGCCACGGAGCAACACGCTCTGGTTACCCAACGGGATACCAGCGTTTGCAAGACGCTCGCATGCTGCGAACGACTCTGGTGTCACCTCGTTCGGGTGGTTGAAGTGTGTGTTGATCCAGATTGGATGATACTTCTTCAGCATGTCGCAGAGCTCAGGAGTGATACGCTGTGGGCAAACCACAGGTGTACGTGTTCCCAAACGGACTATCTCGACATGTTTGATCTGACGCAGACGACCGATGATGTATTCCAACTTCTTGTCGCTCACCATCAAAGCGTCACCGCCTGAAAGCAACACGTCGCGGACACATTCGGTCTTCTCGATATATTCCAATGCTTTCTCTATTCTGTCGGCCGGTGACTCGTCGTCCTTCTGACCTGCAAAACGGCGGCGTGTGCAGTGACGACAGTACATTGAGCACATATCGGTGATGAGGAACAACACTCTGTCAGGATAACGGTGTGTCAATCCCGGAACCGGTGAATCCTCGTCCTCATGCAGCGGGTCGAGCAAGTCGGCTCGTGCTATGTGTGTCTCGGCAGCCGTAGGGATACACTGGCGACGTACCGGGTCAGCCGGGTCGTCAGGGTTGATGAGGCTTAAATAATAAGGAGTGATAGCCATACGCAAGGTCGAAAGGGTCTTCTTCACACCCTCTTCCTCGGTTGGTGTCAACGCCACGTATTTCTTCAAGTCCTCAAGGGTCTCGATGCGGTTCTTAACCTGCCATTTCCAGTCGTTCCACTGTTCGTCGGTAACGTCCGGAAACATTATTTTTCTTCTTGATTCTCCCATATTCTTAGTCTTTAGTTTTTAGTTCCTAGTCTTTAGTCTTTTTGTCATCATTTCTAACGACTAACGACTAAAGACTAAAGACTAAATTAAGCATAAAGTTCTTCAAAAATCTTTCTGAGTTTCGGGCTCTCACGGAGTTCCTGAAGTGTGAACTCTGCGTGACCTTTGGTGTAGCCGTTACCCATGATCATGTTGACATCTGAGCCGATACCTTCAGCACCCAATGAAGCCTTTGTGAAGCTTGTTGCCATTGAGAAGAAGTAAACGATACCGTCGTCCTTTGTGCAGAGGACTGCTGTCATCTCCTGATCCGGGACGTTGACGCAGTTGATTGTCACATCGGCCATCTTGCCGTTTGTGAGTTTCTCTACGAGTTCATAAACCTGAACAGGTGTCATGCCTGCAGCGCTCTCTACGATGTCGCAGAAGCCGAGGTCTTTGATACGCTGTGTTGACTTAGGGCTGTTGGCGATGCCGATAACCTTACCTGTCACGCCGACGCGTTTCTTAGCCTCGTAAGCGCAGAGCATACCTGACTTACCACCGGCGCCAAGGATGACGACTGTCTGACCATACTGGCAGAGTTTTGCTGTCTGTGCTGGAGCACCAGCGACGTCCAATGCCGACAATGCGAGTTTCTCTGGCATGTCGGTCGGGATCTTAGCGTAGATACCGCTTTCGAAGAGGATAGCCTTACCCTTGATGTCGACCTGGTCAACGTCTGGACGAATAGCCAAAATCTCATCGATGCGGAGAGGTGTCAGTGACAATGACACCAATGTGGCGATGCGGTCGCCTTCTTTGAGGTCGATCTTGCCTTTCAAAGCGTCACCGATCTTCTCGACTTTACCGAGGAGCATACCGCCAGAGCCTGTACGACGGTTGCGGTGCTTGCCCTGCAACTCGACGTTGAGGAACATCTCTTTCTTCACCTCTTCCATGATCTTATCCTCTGATGCGCCAGGACCTGCCTGCTGTTTTGCATAGTTGTGGATGTCGGTGAATGATGCTGAGTCGATATTCAAAGTCTGGACGTCAATCAAAATCTCGTTGTCCCAGATTTCGTCCATGTTGTTGTCAAGTTTGTTAGCTGGTTGTGGAAGAACGCCTTTAGGTTCTATCACGCGGTGTGTACCGTATTTGTTACCGTGTTTCTGCATTTTATTTAATTTTAAATGTTATTTAATTACTTTTAATCTTTTCTTTTTATATAATTCCCGTCATTTCGAGTGAAGCGAAGCGGAATCGAGACCTGAGTTTGCGAAAGCATTCACCTTGGTGAATAAATCTCATTTAATTGAAGGAGATTTCTCCACTCCCTTCGGTCGGTCGAAATGATGAAAAGAGATTATCTCTTCTTTAATCCCAGAATCTCTCTTGCCTCATCCGAAGTAGCGATCGGACGGCCGAGTTCTTTTGCCAGTCTCACGACTTTCTCGACGAGTTCGCCGTTTGATTTGGCGAGGACGCCTTTCGACAGATAGAGGTTGTCTTCGAATCCCACGCGGACGTTACCGCCCATAGCGATAGCTGCTGCTGCCATTGGGAATGCGTTACGTCCGACGCCTGTCACTGTCCATGTCGAGCCTGCCGGGATGCCGTTGACGAGCCAGCAGAGGTTTGCCACTGTTGCCGGTGTGCATCCAGGGACGCCGAGTACGAAGTTGAACTGCATAGGGTTGCCAGGCACTTCGCCTTTACGGGCCATGGTGAGGATGGTGTCAAGATGACCCATCTCGAAGCATTCGTATTCCGGCTTGATGCCACGCTCAATCATGCGTTTGCCGAAGGCACGCATCGTCGGCATGGTGTTGTCGAAGATCTCATCGCCGAAGTTGCATGTTCCGCAGTCGAGGGTTGCCATCTCAGGACGTGGGTTGGTGTCGGTCGACTGAAGACGCTCGTCAGGTGTCATACCGACGGCACCGCCTGTCGAAGGAATCAAAATCACGTTAGGGCAGACTTTGAGGATAGCCTCTTCACACTCCTGGAAACGGCCACGGTCCTGTGTAGGTGTGCCGTCGTCCCAGCGGACGTGAAGGTGGACGATGGCGGCACCGGCATCGACTGCCGACTTGGCCTCGCGCACTATCTCCTCAACGGTGTAAGGAACGTTAGGATTCTGTTCTTTTGTTACTTCTGCGCCGCAGATAGCAGCTGTGATTATCAGTTTATCCATAATTATTTACTTTTTTCTTTGGCAATCTTTGGGTGTAACGCATGTGCCTGAAGCGCGGCAAACCAGGATAGGCTCATCGAGCTCGTCAGCAGCTGATGGAGAGATGTCTGGACGGGCGACAGCAACCTTGCGGGCCTCAAACAACATGTGGCGCGATGTGTTGCCTTCACGGTCGATCCAGCCTTCAGCTTCAATAAAGTCACCTGCATAGACAGGGGCTTTGAATTCAATCATGTCGTATGCGCAGAACAGACCTTCGTCGCCGTCACGCATAATCAAAAGTTCGGTAGCCACATCACCAAAAAGGTGAACCATGTGTGCGCCGTCAACCAAATTACCACCGTAGTGAGCATCCTTCGCTTATTTGTACAGACGCACGGCCGTGCGTCTCTTCTATTATTTCTCAACGTAAATACCGTCAACATAGATTCCCGAAGCATGTACGCATTCCGGCTTGATTTCTCCAACTTTCACGAGTTTCTCTGCCTCAACGACGACGTAGTCAGCTGCTGTTGCCATCAACGGGTTGAAGTTGTTGGTTGTTCCGAGGAACACCATGTTACCGAACTCGTCAACAATGTTGGCGCGCAAGAAAGCGATGTCAGCCTTGAGAGGTTTCTCGAGGATATAGTCTTTACCGTCGACTTTCACGATATCCTTGCCATCCTGCATGATTGTGCCAAGACCTGTTGGTGTGAGGACTCCGCCGAGACCTGCGCCGTAGGCTCTGATACGCTCTGCCAATGTACCCTGTGGCACATATTCAACCTCGAGAGTACCGGCGTTCTTCTGTGCCGCTGTCTCTTTGTTGGTACCGGTGTGTGACACGATAGCCTTCTTAACCTGGTGATTTGCAACGAGTTTGCCATGAGCGATATTGTCGTATGCGGTGTCGTTGGCGATGATTGTCAAGTCTTTAACACCCTTTTCGACAATAGCGTCGATGATTTGCACTGCGCTTCCCACTCCGAGGAATCCGCCGAACATAATTGTCATGCCGTCATGAACCTTCTCAACGGCCTGCTCCAATGTAATCTGGCTCCAATGTAATCTGCTTATTCATAGCTGTTTATATTTAATTTGTTTAATTTTTTAATTCAAATCAGTTTAACAAAAATTTGCGTGCAAATTTACGGATAATTTTCGAACTATCCAAACATTATTAATAATTATTTTTAAATAATGATTTCATTATAAAAAAGAAACGCTCCTGTCATTTCGACAGAAGCGTAGCGTAGTGGAGAAATCCTTTATAACTCTTTGATTATCAATTATTCCGTATCACACACCAGTCTTACGCTAAATCCGTTTTTGCGATTTTCAGAATAAACAGTGATCAGATCATTTGCCGTAAATCCAATGCCGTATGCCTCATTACCCGATTTTTCCGTAGCCGACCAGTAACGCCCAGCCGTTCCAACCCTGAAAACATGTCCATGTCGATATCCAGCAGCGGGCAAAAATACTGCCCCTAACGGCTCCAGCCTGCGTTCCCAATCACGTTGCGAGATCTTGTTACTACTATAAAGTGCGCTCTTGTCATTAGCATTGTTCAAACCATAAGTAGAGCTACTCCAACTATCTGGCAACAATATCACTCCAGTAACACTTTCAGACGATAATACAAACTCAATTGCGACCTCTTCTCCTTCCTTGATATCCACCCTCTTCGCATCATCGTCATAACCCTCCATCCTGACCCCAATTTTATGGTTTCCAACGACTAAACTCTCTGATAGATAAGGAGTTACGCCAACAATCTTATTATCCACCAACGCCCATGCTCCCTTAGGCGTGCTTTTCACTGTGATATATCCACTTTTTCAACCGGTTTTTCTATCGGCTCCTCAGTAAGTACTGCCGCACTCGCATTCTCAAGGTTCTCAATTCTTCTCAAAAGATCCTCATCAACCGAGAGCTTGTTCACCAACGTCAGCTCATAGCCTTTCTTTGGTTCCATGTCAAACGGGAACCAAAACTCTGTCGAACTCAAATCTTCGTGCGAAATCTTCAGGAAAGTAGCGTGATATAAAGCCACACCTCTCCGTCTTTGTATTCCACCTCGAAAAACGTCTGTGCGTCACCGCCAAATCTTAACTCCCGACGCTGCTTGCTGTCGATATTCTCCGTCTTGATCTTCAAAACAGCGTATGGTCTGTCGTTGTCATCCTCATAAATATCAGTGTTTATGTTAACGAAGCCCACAACTTCCTTAAACGAATTCGGTTTAACTTCTAGTTGAGCATAGCCTACAACAGACAAAAACAGGAGAACACATATCAGAAATAATCTCTTCATATTGAAAACAATTATATATTATTCAACATCACACACCAGGCGCACAGAAAAACCATTATGGAAATCTTGTGGGAAACAATTATCATGTTGGAAATCCAGTATTTCTGCACCACTATTGTTGTACGTACACGGCGAAGACGTCCAATAATGCCCGTCCTGTGAGACCCACATTATATAAGATTCCCAAGTTCTTCTTTGATGATTATACATGTATGAGCGAATGCCTGCAGCCGGCAGGAAAACTGCGCCAGCAGCCTCAAACACTTTATTCCAATCATCCTTTGAAATTACATTGCAAGAAAAGCCGGCTTTTACCTTGTTAGCTTTGTTCAGCTTATACGCTTTTTTATCCCATGAGTCCGGTAATATTATCATACCGGGAACATCATTCACAGTCGCCAGCGCAAATCTTACCCCCGACTTCGTTTTTCGGGATTTCAACAAATATTCCCATTCGTAATTTGCCATTGTCCTCCAAGCATTTGGAGTGTTTCCTCCATTACTTATCGAATTCTTGCCCCAATCATTAAAAACTCCATAAGACTTGGCCTCACCGGAAGTATTCATAGGGTTTCGGCCTGTGCCCCAACCGAACAAATCTCTCCATCCCGAACCGTTACTCAGCTCGTTGGCGCGTTCCTCACCCACTATATCCCATTGGTGCGGTGCGAAACGCCATATCTTAGTGGATGCGTTGTACTGAAGGTTGCCCTTTGAAAATCGCACTTTTCTGGTCTTACTTATCGAATACACAGCTTTGGTTGCACCGTCCAAACCCTTTTCCAGTTTTTCATCAAGCTCCAAAATTTTGCCAACTTCAGCAGTAACCTCTCTTGTTGAAGATATATACGACTGTTTTGTAATGCTCAATACATGTGAGCCTACAGCTACATCTTCGATTTCACAAGGTGTAA
>CADAFC010000071.1 GCA_902787095.1 uncultured Bacteroidia bacterium | reverse complement strand
TATGATTTCGTATGCCGCTGATTCTCATGTGCTTTACGGTGAGTTGTATCATTATCCGGCAGCCGACTATCCGGAGGGTGCCATGCGTGACCTTTACGATTGGGACAGCGGAAAATACCTCGGACAGATTCCTGAGGTGCGCCACACCTACAACGTGGTCGGTAACATGAACGAGTGGCAGCTTGCCATCGGTGAGACCACATACGGCGGCCTTGACACTCTCTGGCACGGCGATGGTTTGATGGACTACGGCACTTTGATTTACATCTCATTACAGCGTTGCAAGACAGCCCGCGAGGCCATCCGTAACATCGCTGAACTCACAGCAAAATATGGCTATATCAGCGAAGGCGAGTCATTTTCAATTGCCGACACGGAAGAGGTCTGGATTATGGAAGTTATTGGCAAGGGCAAGTTTGAGAAAGGTATGGTGTGGGTGGCACGCCGCATCCCTGACGGATATGTGAGCGGTCACGCTAACCAGGCACGTATCACCACCTTCCCTCTCGCAAAGAAAAACAAGACTTCTTTGACATCTAAGGACTTCAAGAAATTCATGACAGACATGAACGTTGACTGCATCTATGCTGAAGATGTGATCTCATTCGCAAAGAAAAACAATTTTTATGTCGGCAAGGATGAAGACTTTTCATTCTCAGACGTTTACGCTCCTGTCGACTTCAGCGGCGCACGTGGTTGCGACATGCGTGTGTGGGCTATGTTTAATAAGGTGACCGATGGCATGGATGCCTATTTCGACTATGCCACAGGCCGTGACATCAAGCGTGCAAAGCCATACGTGAAAGGCATGGCACAGACCGTTGAGAACTTCCCGAGCAACAGAATGCCATTATGGGTGAAGCCAAGCCATAAGATTTCGGTTCTCGAGATGATGAGCTTCATGCGTGACCACCTTGAGGGCACCGAGCTTGACATGTCGAAAGACCTCGGCGCTGGCCCGTTCCACTGCCCATACCGTTGGCGTCCAATGGGATTTGAAGTCGACGGCGTGGAATACATGCACGAGAGAACCACTGCCACACAGCAGACAGGCTTCTCGTTTGTGACACAGAGCAACGCCAACAGAATCGCTGAGATAGGCGGTATCATCTGGTGGGGTGTCGACGATGCCGCAAGCACAGTGTACTGCCCTATGTACACCTGCATGACCGAGATTCCGCTCTGCTATCGCGTGGGCAATGGCTCGATGATGGAATGGTCAGAGACAGCAGGCTTCTGGATCTTCAACCAGGTATCGAACTGGGCTTACACAAAATACGACTACATCCATCCTGAGATTGAGGCAAAACAGGCCGAATATGAAGGCACATGGGTGAAATCGGTGCAGAACATCAACACCAAGGCTGCTGAGATATACGCCAAAGACCCTGCAGAGGCTGTGAAATTCCTCACCAAGTATTCAAACACAGAGGCCACACGTCTTTGCGCCGACTGGAAGGTGTTTTACCAGTATCTGTTCATGAAATACATGGATGGCAACATAAAGACAGCACAAGAAAAACCAGAAGGTTACAAATACTATGCTCCGAAAGTCGTTCAGCCGAAATACAGCGACGAGTTCTACAAAGCGATTATTGAGGAGACTGGGGATAAGCTGAAGGTTTATTAAAACATCTTTTCAACAATCTGCTCGATGCTGATTCCTTCAGCTTGGGCGGTGTAGTTACGAACAAGGCGGTGTCGGAGTACTGGCACCGCTACTTTTTTCACGTCTTCGATGTCGGGCGAGAACTTGCCGCTCATCAGGGCGTTGGCTTTGGCACCGATGATGAGGTATTGCGAGGCACGCGGACCGGCACCCCAGCTGAGGTATTTGTCGGCCCATTCGTGAGCGCGCCCGGTGCCAGGACGTGTCTTGGAGACAAGATTGACAGCGTATTCGTAGACGTTGTCAGGCACAGGCACACGACGCACGAGCTGCTGGAAATAAAGTATCTCATCAGCATTCATCACAGCCTCTACTTTGTTGGTGTTGGCGGCTGTGGTGCTCTTCACGACGGCTATTTCCTCTTCATAAGTAGGATAATCGAGCATGAGGTTGAACATGAAACGGTCGAGCTGCGCCTCAGGGAGCGGATAGGTGCCTTCCTGCTCGATAGGGTTCTGCGTGGCAAGCACGAAGAAAGGCTCGCTCAGCTTGTAGGTCTTGCCCGAAACGGTGACGTTTTTCTCCTGCATGGCCTCAAGCAAGGCTGCCTGGGTCTTTGGAGGCGTACGGTTGATCTCATCAGCAAGGATGATGTTGGCAAACACAGGGCCCTTCACGAACTTGAACTGTCGCGACTCATCCAAAATCTCGGTACCGACGATGTCGGACGGCATCAGGTCGGGAGTGAACTGAATACGGTTGAAAGTCAAGCCCAGTGCCTGTCCTATTGTATTGATTAACAATGTCTTGGCAAGACCAGGGACACCCACCAGGAGCACGTGGCCTTGGCAGAATATCGACAAAATGGTATCGTGAATCACCTCGTTTTGGCCGATGATGACTTTTCCAATCTCTTTTTTCAGTGATTCGTATTTATTTACGAGGGCTTTTGCGCCGTCAACGTCGTTGTTATACATGTTTATTGTTTAATGTTCCAGTCGAATTGAAAATCACAGTCCTGATAATCCTCGCAGATTTTTACGTATGCTTTTGTTGACTTCGCCTTGATCCATTTGTTGATGGCATCTTGGCGTTGTTTCTGCATCGTCCATTGCTGGATGAGTGCGTAGTCGTCTTTGAGGTTTGCCTTATGTGGTGTGGTTTTCTTTTTTATTATCAGTAATCTGTAGGCGTCTTTGCCGTCGCTTGTCTTCATCGGCACCGGGTCGCTCACCTCACCCACTTGCAGGCGGTTTATCACCACCGACACCTGTTGGTCGAGGTCTTCGGCGTTGAACAGTGTGCTTCCGTCGATTTCGTTGACGAGCAGTCCGCCGTTCACCTTGTCGGCTTCGTCGCTGTATGTCTTCACTGCCTCGTCGAAGGTGATGCTGTCGTTTCTGATAAGGCCTGCAATATGGTCGAGCTCGTCGTATGCCTGTTGCAGTGCTTCTGGCGACACTTTCAGGGTACGCAGGATGTGACGCACGTTGATATAGTCGCCGCGGCGTTCGATGAGCTGTATGATATGGAAACCATATTCTGTTTCGATGACTTCCGATATCTCGCCTTCTTTCAGTGCGAATGCCGCCGCCTCAAACTCCGGCACGTAGTCGCCACGTCCTTGGAATCCCAGCTCGCCGCCTTTGGTGGCTGAGCCCGGGTCTTCGGAGTAGATACGCGCCAAGGTGGAGAAGCGTTCGCCTTTCAGGATACGGGCACGGATGTTGTAGAGCTCGTCTTTCACTGCCAGTTTCTCGTCGAGGGTGATTGGCGGTTTCTTCACCAGCTCCGCAATCTCATACTGTGCGCTGACCATAGGTATGGAGTCTCTCGGGATGCTGCGGTAAAAGTCACGCACATCGCTCGGTGTGGCACTCACGCCCGACACTATCGAACGCTGCACCTCCTCCATCAACTGCTTCTCTTTCAGTTGTTTATGGAGGTCGTCACGTATCTCGGCGATGTTTTTGTCATAATATTTCTCAAGTTTCTCGATTGAGCCAAGCTGACTGACATAATAACGCACATAACGCTCCACTTCCGAGTCGATTTGTTCGTCGGTGACGGAGATACTGTCGAGTTCGGCCTGGTTAAGCATCAGCTTACGGAAAAGCAGGTCTTCCAAAATCTCGCATCTGATGCTTGAGGCGCTTCCTTTGACGCCGCCTTGCAGACGGTATTGCAGATACTGCTCCTCGATTTCTGACTGCAGAATGATATTGCTGCCAACCACGGCGACCACCTTGTCGATGACCTGCTGCTGTTGTGCGTAACAGATTGTATTACATATTGTTACAATAGCAATTATGGCAAAAATCCTTTTCAGCTTCATGATAAATTCTAATAAATTACAAATATATTGTCTTTAACGGCTTTGTTGTAAAGATTGTTGTTCATCTTATCCAAAAGTGCTTTTTTTCTGGCATTCAAGATGATATAACGCACCGCATCCCTGTCGAGTTCATGTGTCGGGTTGTTTTGTTCGATATACCTTGATATTTCCCTTTCCGAGACGACAGTGTCGAGGTTCTGTTCCACGTATTGTGTCTCGTACTTATAGATTATCAATGAGTTACGATAATTTTCAACCTGTCTTGAGAAGTTGAGTTCCGATTCCTCGAAGGCGGCTTCCGCCTGATGCAACAACAGCTGTTGACGAATCCAGTTGTCGATGAAGGCTTTTGTTCGGACTATGCTGTCGGAACGGCTAATACCTTCATACACAACGTCTTGTAAGTCGGATTGATACAATACCTTATCGTAGATGGCGGCGACTGGTTTTTCGTCGCTGTCATCTGAGTTCTGGCAAGATGATAATGCCAGGACAATAACGAATCCGATTACAAATCTTAATAATTTCATAATTATGATGAACGCACGCAGTGTGTCCTTACACTAATAACATTGTTTTACTTTTTCGAGGGTTTTCTCGTTGACTGTCACCGGGTATTTTGCCTTAAGCTCGTTGAGCCAGTCTTCTTCCAGTTGTTGCTGATAAGCCGAGATTACCAGGCCTTTTGCTTCGTTGAGTGTCTTCGGCTCAGGGTCGCGCACTTCGAGGACTCTCACTATCTTTGTCGTTTTGTCGACTGTTGAAGGGATGACGCGTAATTCTCCGGCTTTCCATTCTGTTTCGTCGATATCGACATTGTCGCCATGCTGCCAATAGCGGATTTTCACCGAAACGCCTCTGATTTCTTCAGCTTTGAGGATGGCGCGTATCGAATCCATGCTGAGGTCGGTCTTTACGAGTTCTTCAACTCTTGCCACGTTTTCAGGATGGTTCACTGTGGCATAGACGGTTTTCAGGCGTTCGCCCCACATGTATTCATCCTTATGCGCATTGTAGTAGTTCTCAAGTCCCACGGTGTCCTGTTCGGCTTTTTTCCACACTTCCTTATCCATAAGGTCGAAGAGAAGTATGCCGTCGTGATATTCCTGGACGAGCAGCTTGAAGTCAGGATATTTTTCTTCCAGATGGGCGTCTTCATAAGCAAATGCTGAGCGTTTCAGATATTCATCATAAAGCTTGTAGGCGTATGAGCCCGCCGACATAAACGGCTGTTTCACTTGATTTTCCCGGATAAACTCCACGAAATCCGCGATAGTGTATTTCTGTTTGCCAAATTTGAAGAGCACTTTGCTGGTATCGACGCCTTCTGCCATGACGTAGTTACCTTCTTTCAAGGTGCTGTCGATTGTGGCGATGAATGCGTCTTTAACCTTGACATATTCTTTGAATTTGTTTTCTTTCTTGAAACGGTTCAGGACCACATCCTCGCTGACTTTGGCGCGCATGTCCTTTTCAACGCGTTTCTTGATGTTTTCGTGTTCATCCTCAATGTCTTTGACGCCTGAAGTGGCGATAAGTCGGATGATATGATAGCCGTAGTTTGTCTTCACCGGTTCTGAAATCTCCTTTGGCTGAAGCCCTTTGACTACGGTGATAAACTCAGGCACTATCTGGTTTACTTTAAACGGTGACAGCAGACCTTCGTTAGCTGCGGAGCCTTTGTCGTCGGAATATTTTCTCACGATGACTTCCCAGTTTGAGCCGTCTTTTTTTATTTCGTTATAAACGTTGTATGCTTTAGCTTTCACTACGGAATCTGTTTTCTCAGGGTCGCTGTCGTTGACGGCCAGGAAGATATGGGCCGCTCTGATAGTGCCGCAAGCCGGTGTCTTGGAGTTGACTTTGATGATATGGTATCCGAAGTCGGAGCGCACTGGCAATGATATCTGGCCTTCTTTGGTGTTATAAGCGCCTGTCTCGAACGGATAAACCATATCAAACACTGTGAAATACCCCAGTTCTCCGCGGTTTCCTTTATAGAAGCGGCCGTTGACGGTGGTGTCGGACACTGATATGTCGTCGGATGTATCCTCTGCCACGTCGCCGAAGTTCTCCCCGTTGATGATACGTTTGCGGATCTCCATTGCGCGGTTGTAGGCTTTGAGGGTGTCGGCTGGCACGGCATTGACGTCGCATTTCACGAGGATATGCGCCGCGTTGATGTCCCAATGCATACGTTCGTATGCCTCTTCAATAAGCTGTTCGTTAGCTTCCTCGCTTGAGAAATAAGGCTTGGCGAGCTGTTCGCGATAGCTGTTATATTCCTTGACGAATTTCGGCATGGTATCCATCTTAAGGTTCTCAGCCTCAATGACTTTCAACTTAAAGTTGACATACATGTCGAGATATTCGTCGACGCTTTTTTTGTCGATGACGTCGCTTTGGACGTTGTTTTTCTCATACACTCCCATAAACTCCCCTGCGGAGATGTTGTTGTCGCCCAAAGTTATCAAAGTCTTTGATTTCCAACCCTGTGCAAAGAGGAGTGCTGGTGTCAATGCTATTAAAAGAACTAATACTTTTTTCATATAATTTCTTTTTGTATTTTTCTATACTTTCCAATCCGTCATTTCGACTGAACCTCGACCGAAGTGGAGAGGGTAATGGAGAAATCTCAAACAACTGATTCGGAACATTCAATGTCGGAGATTGCTCGACTACACTTCGTTCCGCTCGAAATGACGAGTGTACATTATGCTTTTCTGCTGTAGTTCGGTGATTCCTGTGTTATTGTGATGTCGTGCGGATGGCTCTCGTTCATGCCCGATGCTGTGATCTTGATGAAGCGGGCGTTGTGGAGTTCCTCTATGGTGTGCGAGCCGGTGTAGCCCATGCCTGCGCGTAGTCCGCCGACCATCTGATATACCACTTCCGAGAGGCTTCCTTTGTAAGGTACGCGGCCTACGATGCCTTCCGGCACAAGTTTCTTGATGTCGTCTTCCATATCCTGGAAGTAACGGTCTTTCGAGCCATGCTGCATAGCCTCGAGTGAGCCCATGCCGCGGTATGTCTTGTATTTACGGCCTTCGAAGATGATGGTGTCGCCTGGTGACTCGTTGACTCCTGCGAACAGTGAGCCTGCCATGATTGTCGAGGCGCCTGCTGCGATGGCCTTCACGATGTCGCCTGTGTAACGGATGCCGCCGTCAGCGATGACAGGGATGCCTGTGCCTTTGAGGGCCTCAGAGACGTTGTAAACAGCTGTCAGCTGCGGGACGCCTATGCCTGCGATGATACGTGTGGTGCATATCGAGCCTGGTCCGATACCCACTTTGATGGCGTCGACATCGAGTTTGGCGAGGTCTTTGGCAGCCTCGGCTGTGGCGATGTTGCCGATGACGAGGTCGATGTTCGGGAACGCCTTGCGGAGTTCTTTTGTGACGTTGAACACGTTCTTTGAGTGGCCGTGTGCGGTGTCGACGACGATGGCGTCTACGCCAGCGTCGACGAGAGCCTGGGCGCGTTCCATGGTGTTGTAGGTGATACCCACGGCAGCGGCTACTCTAAGGCGGCCGTGCTCGTCTTTCGAGGCGTTAGGGCGGGCCTTGATTTTGATGATATCTTTGTAAGTGATAAGTCCGATGAGATGGTTGTGCTTGTCGACGACAGGCAGCTTCTCTATCTTATGCTCCTGAAGGATGTCGGCAGCTGTAGCGAAGTCGGTGAACTCGGTGGTGGTGATGAGGTTGTCTTTTGTCATCACTTCCGAAATCGGACGGTCGGTCTTACGCTCGAAGCGGAGGTCACGGTTGGTGACGATACCCACGAGTTTGTTGTCGTCGTTGACCACCGGGATGCCACCGATGTGGTAGTCGTTCATGATTTTGAGAGCGTCGCGGACGAGAGCGCCTTCTTTGATGGTCACCGGGTTGATAATCATGCCGTTTTCGGCGCGTTTCACCTTGGTGACTTCAGCTGCCTGCTGCTCGATTGTCATGTTTTTGTGCAGCACTCCGATGCCGCCTTCCTGTGCAATGGCGATAGCCATAGGAGCCTCGGTGACAGTGTCCATGCCGGCAGTCACGATAGGGATGTTAAGTCTGATGCGGCGTGAGAAGTTGGTTCTCAAATCGGCGTCGCGAGGGATGATGTCGCTGTAAGCCGGAATAAGCAATACGTCGTCGTAAGTCAAGCCTTCTTCGACAAATTTTTCATTTTTTGACATATTATGCAGTTTTAATTATTCTTTCTTACTTATTATTTTTAATTAATCTGCAAAAATACAAAAAAATTGTTTTGGGAAAGGAATTATTTTTTTTCTCACGCAGAAATCGCAGAAAATGCAGAAATTCAATTAATCAGAAAACAATTGTCATTTCGCGGGACAAGTGAGACGAGCGAGATATTCATTTGCAAAAGAAAAAATATTGGCAAACAATACTGTATCTATGAAAACCTCTTTGTTATTGACACACAAAATCGCGATATCCATCGTGGTATCATCCACTTGTTTGCCAGATGATGTCCAATAAGTTCCTGCCTTTAAAAACACCGCACCAGATGATTCTATTGCATTGGTCCATTCCGACAAGCTGATGACATTGCTTTCAAAACCTTTGTCGGTACTGAAACTATACAGTTCTTCCTCCCAATTGTCTGGAAGCATGATTATTCCGTCAGCGCCATCAACTTTAGCAAAGACAAATCTTATTCCAGATTTCGTGTTTCTCGTAAATAAAACATACTCCCACTCTTCCTTCGACAAAGCGTCCCACCGTTTATTTCCCGCATTCGAAATTGATGTGTTTTTCCATTCAATCCATTTCATTTTATCATCATAAAATGTCCTACTATTTATAAGTTGGCTTTTTAAAAATAACGAATTTTGAGGGCGACCAAACTCAACCCACAAATTTGTCTTCGCGAAATACACTTTTTTCTTTTTGCTTACCGAAAAAACGCCTGGCAAAGCACCTTTCGGGCATTTTGTGATGTTTGCACAAATATTCAACGGCTTGTCAGCTTCCAAAATGAATTCCGACTTGAATGCACTACAGCCTTTCTTTTCAATTCGAAGTTCATGTTTTTTCGAAACGACTATATCGTTAACAGCCAAAGGCGTAGTGCCGTGTTCGTTGTCATCAATAAACACTGTGGCTCCCGAAGGTTCGGAGTTGATATTCATCTTGCCGAACATATATGGCATTTCGATGTCCAAATGTGTGTTTTGTCCATCGTAAACATCAGCGGTTATTGTAACTGTCTGAAAACTTTCTTTAGAAAAAGTTATCTCATAATGCCCTGCCGCCATCATGTCATTTTTGTAAGGCGTTTTCACCTTCAAAGTCTTGCCGTTAATAGTGATAGTGGCATCGTTTTCAGGCAAAGTGTAAAGCCACAAAGAACCTTGTCCTGTAGCGGCTTCCGTTTTGTTGACAATCGTGAGTTCATAGCCTTTTTTGCCTTTCATGTCGAATGGAAGATAAAACTCTGCAGAACCCATTTCGGGATGTGAAATCGTGATATGGTTAGCAAAATAGCTGACATAAAGCCACACCTCGCCCACCTGGTTCTCAACTTCAAACTCCGCATTATCATACACATTGAAAATCAATTCGTTACGCTGTTTATCGTTGATGTTTTCAGTTCGGATTTTCAAAACGGCATAGAGGTTGTCGTTGCTGTCGTATTGTTTGTCGTTGATATTGACAAAACCTGTCACTTCCTTGAATGAACCAGGCTTGACTTCAAGTTGCGCGAAGCTGTTTGTTGAAATGACAAATGCGAATAATGCAATAATCAATCTTTTCATAATCAAATAGTTTAATGGACGAGACG
>CADAFC010000070.1 GCA_902787095.1 uncultured Bacteroidia bacterium | reverse complement strand
CGGAATGGAGACCTGAGCGAAGCGAAAGCATTCGCCAGAGGCGAATAAATCTCCTGAACAAACTGCAAAGATACAAAATTCTGACAAAATGTCAGTTAATTTTTTAAAAATTTTTTAGAAAAAACTAATCCTTTGCTTTCAATTTCGACAAAGTTTGAAGCACTACCGATATGATGATGAGTGCGATGCCGAGGATAAACGAGAAATTCAGCTCCTGGTATTCATTGAACATCAGCATTGCGATAATGATGCTGTAAACAGGTTCCAGGTTGTAGGTGAGGTTGGCAGTGAAGGCGTCAATCTTCTGTAACACAATGATTTGCAGCAGACAGAGGCCGATGGTGCAGACGACAACCATAAATGCCATGTAAGGATAATCAAGACCTGTAGGAAGCAGCTTTTCGACTGGCAGGAAGTAGTTGTAAATCGGGAAGATGGCACTGAGGACAACCAGACCGCCGACCATTTCCCAGAAGAGCATATTCTTGGCTTCATAACGTTTTCCAACATGTTGATTGGCAATGGCGAACAAGGCGTACAATGCTGATGAAATGATTCCGAAAGCGATTCCCAAACGATAGCGAGTGTCAAAATGGAAGATGAGATAAACACCGAGAACCGTTAAAATGCTGAAAAGGAACTCGACAAAGGAGAAACGATGCTTGTTGATGACTGGCTCGAATAATGCCGTGAAGAACCCGACCAATGAAAAGCAGACCACACCGATTGACACGTTGGATGCTTTGATGCTGGCGTAGAAGAATATCCAATGAAGGCACAGCAGCACTCCGACTCCGCCCATCTGGCATATATCTTGGAATCTGTATCGTTTCAGCTCTTTGCGAAATATAAGAAACATAGCCATCAATGCGGCAGCCCATGCCATCCGATGCCACACCAGAACGGCGGAATCCAGTTCGATGAGCCGACCCAGCACCCCGGTAAACCCTGCGATGAACACCGACAGATGCAGAAGCAGGAAGCCTTTGTTGTCTTTTTTAGTCACTGATAGTAAATTTTGGGACAAAGATATTTAGATTTTTTTGAGCGACCAATTTTTTTTGTTAAAAATTGTTAAAATTTTGGTGGATAAAAACATAGAGACGCACGACCGTGCGTCTCTATGTTTTTAACTTTCCTCTTTTAACCTTTAACTAAAAAACTCCAGGGATGCGGATTCCGCCGTTGTCTTCGGCGCAGCATCTTTCCACGTCTTCCACGGTCTTCGGGATCGGTTTGCCGAGGATTCTGTTGCCTGTCTCAGTGATGAGGAGGTCGTCTTCGATGCGGATGCCGCCGAAGTCTTTGAACGACTCGAGTTTGTCGTAGTTGATGAAGTCTTTATGTTTGCCTTCTGCTTTCCAGATGTCGATGAGGGTAGGGATGAAGTAGCATCCTGGCTCGTCGGTTACCACGAAACCTGGTTTCAGCACCTTGCCGCAGCGGAGGCAGCTGAAGCCCTGCTGTGTCGAGCGTGGGGTCTCTTTGTCGTAGCCCACGTTAATCTCGCCAAGGCCTTCCATGTCGTGCACGTCCATGCCGAGCATGTGGCCGAGGCCGTGAGGCATGAAGAGGTAGTGCGCTCCTACTGCGAGTGCGTCGTCGACGTTGCCTTTCATCAGGCCGATGCCCTGCAAGCCCTCGATGAGCGTGCGTACCGCGAGTTTGTGCATCTCCATGTAACGGATGCCTGGTTTGGTGTTCTTTGCCACTTCCATGTTAGCCTTCAACACTATCTCGTACACGTCTTTTTGGCGTGAGTTGAACTTGCCGCCGACTGGGGTGGTACGGGTGAAGTCGCTCACAAGGTAGTTCTCGGTCTCTGCACCGCAGTCGCACACCATCATACGGCCTTCTTTCAGAATGTTGCCGTGATAGTGGTTGTGCAGTGTCTGTCCGTCCTGGCTTACGATGTTAGGGAACGACACTATGCCGCCTCTTGCTATGGCGATACCCTCGATGGCACCGCTGATTCTCTGCTCGATGACGCCCGGCTTACACATCTTCATGGCTGTGGTCTGCATGAAATATGCAGTGTCGGCTGCCTTGTCCATCTCTTTAATCTCGATGTCGCTCTTGATCTCACGGAGGCTCACGATGGCCTCTATGAGCAGCTGACTGACGTAGTTTTCCACCTCATGAATGTCGATGTCCATGTAGTTGGCGATTTTTATTGCCATTCCGCCACGATATTGTGGGGTGATGTGAATCATACGGCCTTTCTCCATCTGCTCACGGATATATTCCGGGAAGCGGTTGATGTCGCGGCAGTCTTTGATGCCAATCATCTCGCCTTGCTCCTGCAACGACGGCAGCGGGCCGCACCAGATGATGTCGTCGATGGTCACCTCCTGACCGAACAGGATTTCCTCGCCGCTCTCAAAGTCGACAACGCCAACCAAATCAGGATGGTTCAATCCGAAGAAATAGGCGAAGTTGCTGTCCTGACGGTAGTGATAGGTGTTGTCAGGGTAGTTTTGAGGTGCCTCATCGTTTGATACAAATATTGCCAAGCCCTTGTGCATCAATTTCTTAAGGGCTGCTCTGTGATTGATATAGAATTCTTTGTTGAACATGATATTTTATTTTAAATGAAAATATATCTCAAAATGAACATAATCGCCAACCCCCACATTGTAGCGCTGATTCTCTTGATGTATTCTCTCTTGAAGATGCCGCAGATGGCGTTGAGTATCACGTAAGTGATTGCGCCGAGCATGATGCCGTCGGAGATGCTGTATGACAGTGGTATGAGCAGGGCTGTGATGAATGCCGGAATGGCTTCTGAGAAGTCGTCCCAGTTGATGTCTCTCAGCGGTGCTGCCATTATGACGCCCACTATGCAGAGCACCGGGCCTGTGGCTGCGGCAGGGATAGAGAGGAACAATGGAGAGAGGAATGTGGCGAGGATGAAACATACGGCGATGACGAAGGCTGTGAGTCCTGAGCGGCCGCCTTCAGCGACGCCTGCCGCACTCTCGATGTACGTCGTCGTGGTTGAGGTGCCGAGACATGCGCCCACTGTGGTGGCGATAGCATCGGACATCAAAATCTTGTTCACCCCGTCGATTTTACCGTCTTTGTCTATCATCTTGGCTTTCACCGCCACTCCGACGACAGTCCCGATAGTGTCGAACATATCGCAGAAAAGGAAGGTGAACACCACTATCAGCATATCCCACGACAACACATGGCTCCACTCGAACTGGCAGAAGATAGGCTCGATTGAAGGCACATTCGACATGATGCCGTTGTATTGTGTCACACCCATCGGGATGCCTATCGCTGTGGTGGCGAGGATGCCGATGAGCAAGCCGCCCTTCACTTTGAGGATGATGAGCACGCCGGTGATGAAAAATCCGATGATGGTAAGTATCGACGTCGCGGAACTGAGGTCACCGAGTGCCACGTCGGTGGCTGGGTCATTGACGATGATGCCAGAGCCACGTAAGCCGATAAATGCTATGTAAAGACCGATACCCGCACCTATGGCATACTTAATGGACTTCGGAATTTCATTGACGATAAGCTGACGTATGTTGGTGACTGTCAATATGATAAAGATGATGCCCTCGAGGAGGATCGCCGTCAAGGCGAACTGCCAAGTGTAGCCCATGCCTACGCACACGGTGAATACGAAGAAGGCGTTCAGACCCATGCCCGGGGCGAGTCCAAAAGGCTTCTTAGCGTAAAACGCCATCACGAGAGTGCCGATAATGGCGGCAGCAGCGGTGGCAGTGAACACCGCATCGTTGGGCATCGGGTTTGGACCGTCAGCTAAAACACTGAATATACTGGGATTGATAGCCAGGATATACGCCATCGTCAAAAACGTGGTGACACCAGCCAGAATCTCAGTCCTGATGGTCATGGTTTTAGGATCGAATCCAAAGAGTCTTTGTAACATGATATTAAATTAGAAAACCCATTTTAAGCCAAGGCAAGGCGACACGTTGAAACCTTTGTTGTCAACGTAGTCTTTACGCCATGCGCCTGCGAAGTTGTATGCCAACTCCACCTCACCGCCGATATGCAAGTTAGGACATTTGAAGAATTGGCCGATTTGGTACCAGAGCTGTGGCTCACTGATGAAGACACAGGTGGTTGTTTCGTACATAGGATTGCCGTTGGCATCCATCTGCTGGATCCCGTTGGCATCGAGGATGGCACCCCACTCCAAGGTCTCCCACCAGAAATCAGCGAAACCGCTGAACATCAAACCTTTAACACCGAACAAATCGTCAATGCCCCATATAATTGTGAACTGTAATGGCGCATCCTGGTCTGCCTTGGCGATAGTCTTGTATAACACCTCAAGTGTCAATCTGTACTTGAAATCTTTTGAATGCAAGAACCACTCGGCACCGAAGAGCCAGGCGTTGTTTGCAAACTGACCGCCGTTCCATTCGACGTGGGCGCTGAATGGACTCATCTTGGTGTTCTGCCAGAAATTCAAGCCACGGGCAATCTCGGTGTAATAACCTGTAGGACCGTTGGTGTTGTTCGGGTGATAGATATCTGTGAAGAAGAACGTGCTTCCCCAGTTATCCGGCTGGAACATCTCCAAAGTTGTGGTTAAATGTTCACGATTAAAATCGTACTGTTCCTGAATGTTTGTCTGCGCCTTAGCGCTGAAGGCCATTACGATGATGGCTGCGAATGTGATAAATAACTTTTTCATGATATGATTTTTTAATAAATTTTCTTTTACGACGTCATTTCGACTGAGATTTCTCGACTACACTACGTTTCGCTCGAAATGACAGAGGGCTCAATTGCTAAATCTCCAAACAAGTTAACTGGCTCGTTATCAGTGATCAAGATGTCGTCTTCAAGCCTAATGCCGATACCTTCCTCGCGGATGTAGAGGCCTGGTTCGCACGAGAGTATCATGCCTGGTGCAAATGGCTCGTACTTGTCGAGGTTGTCATGGCAGTCCAGTCCGATATGATGCGCCATGCCGTGCATGAGGTATTTCCTGTACAGCGGATTCGCTGGGTCTTGATTGTCAACGTCTTGCTGGGTGAAGAGGCCGAGTTTTATCATCTCTTTCTCCATCAGCTGATATGTCGTTTGGTTGATTTTGTCGATGGTGCCACCGACCTTATATAGCTTTGTTATCTCTTTTTTCACTCTCAAAACGGCTTCGTAGCACTCTTTCTGACGGGGTGTGAACTTGCCGTTAATAGGGATAGTCCTGCTCAGATCCGAGGCGTAGTTTTGGTATTCGCAGCCCATGTCGAAGAGCAGTAACTCATTGTCGTTCAATATGCTGTCGTTTTTTGAATAATGCAGACAGCAGGCGTTTTTGCCTCCTGCGATGATAGGGTGGAAGGCGTGACCAGAGGCGTTGTTCATCTTGAAGATGTATTCCATCTCTGCTTGCATCTCGTATTCGTAACGTCCGGGTTTCACCGTCTTCAGGCAATGCAGAAATGCCTTTCCTGTTATGTCGCAGGCATGTTTGATAACCTCAATCTCCTCAGGAGATTTGATTTTGCGAAGTTTATTCAAAATCGGTGCTGAGCGGTCGAAGGTGTGGAGCGGATATTGCTCTTTAATCTCCTTCACGAAACGGTCTTGGATTGTGACCACTTTGGTCTCGAAACGCGCATATTCGTAAAGGTTGAGATACACCTTTGAGCTGCTGAGTATCAGCTCTTTAAGCACGTCGTTGAAGCTGTCGGCGTACATCACGTTGGCACATCCCGAAATCTCTTTGGCTTGTTTTGCGTCGAGCATCTCGCCTCGCCAGATGGCTTTTGTCTCGCTGTAAGGCTCGATGAAAAGAATCTCGCGCATCTCAGGTTTCGGATGGTCGGGATATAGTATAAGGTAAGCCCCTTCACGGTCGATTCCGGTGAGATAGAAGAAGTCGGAATTCTGACGGAAAGGGTAGCACTGGTCGCCATTGCGAGGCATCTCCTCGTTGGCAGTGAATAAAGCAAGAGCGCCTTTTGTCATCATCGAGGCAAAATTCCTGCGATTTCTCACAAAAAGCGCGCTTGGAAGGCTTGTTACTGACATTTTACAAGAACTTGAGACCAAGAGTTATGGTAAACACGTTCTGTTTTGTCTTGTCGAGATGGAAACTGCCGCTGTATTGTCCCACACTCCAGTTGACGTCATCTGACTTGAAGAATTCGGACAGACCGAAGCTGTAGTTGACATCGAGAGTGAGTTTCCACACGTCGAGACCGATGTTGAGAGCTGCGCCCCATGTCATGCCTTTTGCGTCAAGATTGTCGAAATTAACGCTTTGTGTGTTTCCTTCAGAGTCGACAGTCTGTTTCTGATTCAGAACGAAATACATCACAGGACCCACGTTGGCTCTCAGTTTTAGGATACCACCGTCAATCTGATAACCGAGAAAAATCGGCAATGCCAGATTTTGCTGAGTCATGGTGAGTGATGGATTCAAGTCGACATTAATGCCGTTGTTTGTGTTTACAGAAGGGTCGATGTTGAAATTGAAAACCTGACCGCTCTTGAACCAAAGCAATTCCGGCTGGATGATGAAGTTATTTAAAGATATTCTTCCAAAAACACCAATTGTGAGATGGTCAGAAAAACCTTTCTTGATTTCAGCTTTTTCCAATGACAATTTGGTGGTTTGATAACCGACTTTCGGCCCGAGGCAGAAGCCGAAACCTTCTGCTCTAACCACATTGGCGAACAGAACAATAGCTAAAACGAGTAATAATTTCTTCATAAATGTAAAATTTTTAATTTGTTCAAACAATTTTTATTATTTTTGCAAAGATATTTAAAAAAATTAAACGTTCGACAAAATATGAAAAAGATTTTTTGTTTATTGCTTTTCGCTGGCATGTTTTCCTTCGTCGCTTCAGCGCAACGTTATGAGTATCAATTAGGTTTGAAAGGAGGAGTTGGTGTCGGCTTTTTAGGCTCGTCAGACAAGAATATCGTCAGCAAAGACACGGGATTCAGCTATCAGTTTGGCTTCACCGGAATATATTACTTCGGCGAAAACTATGGTTTTTCATCGGGATTCAATGTCGTGGGCAATAAACTTTCATACAAATATAAGGTTGTCGATGAGTTTGAAGTCGAGACGGTTGAAGACAGGAATTTGAACAACACCTATCTGCAAATCCCGTTGATGCTGAAGATGCGCACCGACGCTATCGCTGACCGTTTCCGTATTATCGGCGAGATAGGATACGGCTTCAACATTATTGCCAGCAAGCACGACAAGGGCGATTATATACATCCTTACCGCGACGTCTGCAGCTCGCTGATAGTGCATGTCGGCATGGAGATGGAGGTGCTCAACCACAGCACACTGCAGTTTATGGTGGCATACGACGATTTCTTTTCAAATCTGATGTCGAAAGACAATAACAAGTTGACAATGAGAGATTTATGTTTTGAAATAGGGTTTTTGTTCTGATGAAAATAACTTTAGCACAGATAAGATGCGTGGCCGGCGATATTGATGGCAACGTGAAAAAGATAGTAGAGGCGGCACACAAGGCAAAAGCCTCTACTTTGGTAATATTTCCTGAGCTTTCCGTAAGCGGATGCGACTGTGGCGACCGCTTCGGTGACCCCGTTTTTATTAAACAATGTGAAAAAGCTTTGGACATCATAGCATCGGAATGCGAGACCGTGGGCGTGCTCGTGGGCTGCCCCGTCGGTAAGTTCAATGCGGCTGTCTATATGTTCCAAGGACAGCGTAAGGTGTTCAAAAAGAAACAGTTGACAGAAGCTGAAAAGAAATATTTCGTGCCTGCCGACGAAGACGATTTGCTTCAGATTGGCTGTCACAAATATGCCGTTACCATCGGCTCGGACCTCGCCAACACTAACGATGACGAGTTTCTGCTCCAAAATCGTGTCGACGAGCTCATGCCGCTCGCGCCGGATGTCATTATTAATATAGGTGCCGGAAGATGTGGCGTCAATCAATCGAAAATACGCCGTAACAAATTGAGACAAAATGTCTTGAAGACCGAGCGTCCGCTGGTGTTTGTCAACAATGTGGCATCAAAAAAGGAAGCCACCTATGACGGCGGCTCTATGATTTTCGGCTACGAGAGCTATGTCGTGGCGTCGGCTCCGTTCTTCGAGGAGGCTGTGATAGATGTCAACCTCGAATGTCTCATCTCTATGAAACACGTCGACGAGCAGGAAGACTATGTCTTATAACCTCTCGAGGGTCGTTTCAATCAGTTTTTCAATGTAAGGATGATAGTCGGCGGAGAACTTCTCCGTGACACGGTTGGCTATTGCCGCGCAGATGGTTAAGCAATTGTGTCCCAACATCTTACCAAGGCTGAACAGTGCCGATGACTCCATCTCAAAGTTACACACTTTCCAACCATTGTAACTGAACTTCTCTATGTCGGGGTTGATTTGCGGATATGTCAGTTCCATGCGTAGCGACCGCCCCTGAGGTCCGTAGAAACCTGGCGAAGTGGCGGTGATTCCCTGATGATAACCTGCTGCCAGACGGTCGAAAAGTTCCTTGGAACTTTCCGCGATATATGGCTTCGGCAGGTCGGTGGGGTAGTTCATGAAGCTGATGAAAGCGTCGGTCATCTCCTTGTTAATCACTTTGTTATGATCTTTATAGAAATATGCGAGACCGTCGAGGCCGATGGCATAACGCGATGCCACATAGCTGTCTTCCACCCCGATTTCAGGCTGCAATGCGCCGCAGGTGCCCAAACGTACCATGTTGAGCGTGCGATGCTCTGTTTTCGGAGTGCGTGTCTTGAAATCAATGTTCGCCACAGCATCCAGCTCGTTGACGACAATATCGATGTTGTCGGTGCCCATGCCTGTCGACAGCACTGTGATACGCTTCCCTTTGTAAGTGCCAGTGTGCGTTACAAGTTCACGGTTGTGACGTTTGTATTCTATTGTGTCGAAGTGCTTTGAAACCACCGCAACACGGTCGGGGTCGCCAACCAAAATGACGTTGTCGGCAAGCATCTCCGGAAATAGATTCAAATGATATATCGCGCCTTCTTTGTTGAAGACGAGCTGCGAGCCAGGGATGGGTTTAGTGTTCATATCAAGCCAAAATGTTAAAAATTTTTTACAAAAGTAGTCAAAATTTTGAAACTTATGTTAAAAAATGTTAAAAATAAACTTTGTAAAATATTAATGTTTAATTTTGTAACGTTTTACAAACGTCATTTCGACTGAAGCGGAGCGGAATGGAGACCTGAGCGAAGCGAAAGCATTCGCCAAAGGCGAATAAATCTCATGATATTTTTCGACTTCACTTCGTTACGCTCGAAATGCTAAGAAAAGTATAAAAAAATGAAGAGAGACAACGATTTTGTGAAGGCTAAAATCATTTCAATTGGCGATGAGCTGCTGATTGGACAGGTGATTAACACTAATGCCGCATGGCTTGGTAACATCTTGACCAACAATGGAATAGAGGTGATTTCCACCTTGACTATAGGCGATGGCGAGAAGGATATCGTGGACGCATTGGATGCCTGCTCAGATGTTGAAATCATTGTGATGACAGGCGGGCTGGGACCGACGGCGGATGACATCACCAAGCCGACACTGTGCAAATACTTTGGCACAGAACTCGAGTTTTGTCAGGATGCGTATGATAACGTTATGAGTATCTTTAAGTTACGTGGCTATCAGATGACTGAGCGTAACCGTGGTCAGGCGTACATCCCTAAATCATGCACTTATATCCCCAACCGTTATGGCACAGCACCTTGTATGTGGTTCGAAAAGGGCAAATCGGTGTATATCTCGATGCCAGGCGTGCCTTTCGAGATGAAAAACGTGTTCGAACAGGAGATTCTGCCTAAGCTTATGAAGCATTTCAAGGTGACACCATATAT
>CADAFC010000069.1 GCA_902787095.1 uncultured Bacteroidia bacterium | reverse complement strand
CACGTTGTAAGCCATAAATGGAGCCAGACCTGCTGCAAAGTCTGATGCGAAGATGCATTCAACATTCTGTGTTGTGATGCTTGTTGTAGGATATGAGCCATCGGTCTTGTAGTCGATGTTATCACCGCTGTTGGTGAAAGGGAAGATGGCGAAATGCCATGTCGTGTTAGGTGTGAGACCTTCGAAATATGCGTCTGTGTCTGTCACATTGTAAGCCACATGACCGTTTGATGGATCGATGTCGTTCTCAACAGGATTGCCGTCGGTCGGCACTGTGATGCTGCCGGTTGAGCCAATCACCACATAGCCTCTTGGGAGCTGTGCGCCTGTCGAAGCTGTCCATTCGAGAGTAACCTTTGTGATGTCCAATGTCGCATGGAAGTTTGTAGGATAGTTGCTCGGCTCCGGGTCGATAGTTGGAGTGCCACCTTTGTAGATGTAAACCAAACCGTTGATGTTTGATGACTCTTTGTAGCAGCCGAACAAGGTGCTTGTGTTGTTGTAACGCATGATGTTCTGCTCGACGCCGCCGTTTGATGTCGGGACGAAGCCTTCGCCGTCCATGCCGAGTGTCCACTCACCTTTGGCATCGAGGCTGTTTTGTGTCTTGAGGTAGTTGCCGCCACCTGGAGCGTAGAGGTAACCGTTCTTCAGCTCATCGAAGAATGTCCAGGCGCCGTTGCTCTGACCCATTGTCATCTCAAAGGCCTCGTCCTGGCTGTTCGGATCAGAAGCCGGTGAGAGGGTGATCTCATTGCCGACAACACCGAGTTCGATAGCATGACGGTTGTTTGACTTCTGATATGACATCACAAGACCTGTACCGTCGTCTCTGATACCGACGAGGATGACTTTGTCACCGGCGCTCAGCTGTGAGGCCGAGGTAACTTTTGTATAAGTGGTGGTTTGAGCCATCGCACTTAAACCGATTAGCACTACTGCTAAGAATAGTAAAGCTTTTTTCATGTTTTTAATTTTTTGATGTTATTACTAAAATTCACTTTAAACTTAAAACTCTCAACTTTAAAACTGCCTTTAAACACTACACTTTCAACTCTCAACTTTCTCCACAGCCTTAATCTCCGGAATCACGCTTTTCATCGTGTTCTCAATGCCGTTTTTCAATGTCTGGGTGCTGTGCGGACAGTTGGCGCAATGTCCTGTGAGCTTCACCCACACCGTCATGTCGTCGTCGAGGCGCACAAACTCCACGCCGCCGCCGTCAGCCTTCAGATAAGGCTCGATCTGCGTCAGGATATTCCTGACTTTCTTTTCTATAGCTGCTTTTTCCATCTTAAACCAATTCAATAACTCTGCGTGCCACTTTCTCAAATGCCGCGGTCACCGGACCGAAGTTGCCGAAGGTGTAAGGCGTTCCCTTGTCACCTGCGCTGGCGATGTTCTCGTCAATCGGGATGGCTCCGAGGAACGGTATTCCGAGCTCTTCAGCGAACTGTTTTCCATGGCCTTCGCCAAAAATGTAATATTTCTTCTCTGGCATGTCACTTGGCGTGAAATATGCCATATTCTCCACCAGACCCAGTATCGGGACACTCACGCCTTTGTGTTTGAACATGTTAGCTGCACGACGCACATCGGCGAATGCCACTTTCTGTGGTGTCGTCACTATGACTGAGCCCGAGACCTTGAAGTTCTGAGCCAGGCAAAGCTGTATGTCGCCTGTTCCCGGAGGCATGTCGACCACCATAAAGTCGATCTCGCCCCAGTCGGTCTCGGTCATGAGCTGCGTCAGAGCGCTTGTCGCCATAGGTCCGCGCCAGATGAGAGGCGTGCTCGGGTCGACCATCATGCCGATACTCATCAGCTTGATGCCGTATTTCTCCAGCGGCACCATGTATGTCTTGCCGTCCTTGTCGTAGCACTGCGGCTGCTCCCCCTCGATACCGAACATTATCGGCACCGACGGACCGTAGATGTCAGCGTCAAGCAAACCGACCTTAAAGCCTTGTGTGGCAAGGGCTATCGCAAGGTTCACCGACACTGTCGACTTGCCCACGCCGCCTTTGCCTGATGCCACAGCAATGATATGTTTCACCTTCGAGAGCATCGTGACAGGCTCCGTCGGGATGATGTCGACATCGATGTCACCAAAATTATCGTTCAAAATCTTCTTTGCCGACTCAAACAAAAACTGATTTTTCTCGTCGTCCACGTTATCCAAAACGAGCTTGAAGCGGACGAGGTTCTCCCCCACTTCCAAATCCTTAATCATTTGAGCATCAACGATGTTACTTCCTTTAGGGAAATAAACAACGTCTTTTAAAACTTCCAAAACCTTCTGTTTCGATGGTATCATTACTTAAAAATTTATAACCAGAATAAGACTACAAAGATACAACTTTTTTAAATACGCAGCAAAAACTTTTCAGTTTCTCGCATGAACCCTTCCGGGTCGTCAACATGTATCCAATGCCCCGACTCATGGAGCGTAACAAGCTTATAATCAGTAAATTGTCTCTCAATTTGTTCAATATCCTTCTCCAAAATATAATCCGACTGGCCGCCTCTTATGAATAAGGTCGGGCCCTCGTAAACACCTTTGTCTTCAAGGCCTTTGCCTATCTCCTCAATGTTTTTGTATATCGATTTCAGATATGGCTTCCACCTGAACCCGTGTTCGTGGCTGTACGACAGGTTTTTCAGCAAAAACAGCAGAATCCGCTTCTCGAAATTGTATTTTGCGAGCTGTTCCTCCACATCGGCGCGGCGTTTCACCTTCTTAAGGTCGACGCTTCCCATGGCTGCGATGAAGCCCACATGGTCCAACGGCCGGTCGAACTTACGCGGACTGATGTCCAGAACCTCCAGCCGCTCGACGAGTTGCGGGTTGTCAAACGCCAGCATCATTGCAATCTTGCCACCCATGCTGTGTCCGATGACGTAACATTTTGTAATATGTTCATAATCAAGCACTTTCTTCACATCACGAGCCATCACTTTGTAGTTAAACGCCTCATAGCGTGGCGACTGCCCGTGATTGCGCATGTCGGGCACAATCACATAAAAACCCAGCTCCGCAAAGCGTTTTCCGAAATAGTCCCAATTATCTGAAAGACCAAGCACGCCATGCAAAACCACTATCGGCTTGTTCTTCGGGTCACCATATTTCCTGTAAAATAACATATTTAAACATCTTTTTTTCACGCAGATCTCGCAGATAACGCAGATATTCTATCCTTCCATATTTTATTCCTCGGGATTGCTCGCGTCGCGAGCTGCAGATTTCGCAGATCGAACTGAGGAAGATTATTTCTGCAATATCTGCGGTATCTGCGTGAGACTAATTCTTCGTATCAATAATTATTGTCACCGGACCGTCGTTGATGAGCTCCACCTGCATGTCGGCACCGAACTTGCCACATTCCACTTTACGTCCCGACACCTCTGCCAACCTCTTGAGAAACAATTCATAAAGCGGTATCGCATGTTCCGGCCGTGCCGCCTTGATGAAGCTTGGACGGTTGCCTTTTTTCGTCATCGCGTGAAGCGTAAACTGGCTCACCACCAGAAAATCACCCCCCACCTGGTTGATGTCGAGGTTCATGGCATTGTTGTCGTCAGCAAACACACGCAACTTTGTCAGCTTCTGGCAAAGATATTCCACATCTTCTTGATTATCAGCCTCTTCGATGCCCAGAAGCACCATAAAGCCCTTTCCTATCACCGACTTCAACACGCCATCTATGGTGACCGAAGCCCGACTCACACGTTGTATAACCACTCTCATAATTTTTTCTTTTTATCACCCTCGTCATTTCAAGCGAAACGTAGTGGGGTCGAGACCTGAACGAATATTTTCGTTTCGCTCCAGTCGAAATGACGGCAGTGCAAAATTATGAAATATATCAATAAAAATGATTCTCTGCATAAAAAAATTATGTATTTTTGCAATCATTATGGAAACTAAAAGACAACAGAAAATCTCGAAGCTGATTCAGAAGGAACTCAGCGAAATATTCCAGAGGGAGATAAAAACCCAAGGAAACATAATGATTACGGTGACTAAGGTCAACGTGACCAGCGACATGTCGTATGCACGCGTCTACCTCAGCGTGTTCGGTCCCGACAAAGAGGCGAAAACCGCTGTGGTTAAAGAGGTCAACGCCATGACCAAAACCATCCGCGGCAAACTCGGTGACCGCATAAAATTGCAGGTAAGGGTGATACCGGAGCTGCAGTTTTTCGAGGACGACTCGCTCGATTATATAGAAAACATTGACAATCTGCTCAAATCTTGAAGCTGCCGTTATTCATAGCGCAACGTTATCTTCTCGCGAAGAAAAGCCACAACCTCATCAATATCGTGACATGGATTTCCATCGTCAGCGTGGCGGTGGCGGCGTTTGCCATGATTTTCGTACTCTCCATCTTCAACGGCTTCAACGTCGTCATCAGCGACAACATCCATAAGATGTCGGCTGATTTGCAAATCACTTCCGTCAACGGTAAGACAGTGAATACCAATGACTTCCCTTTCGAAAAAATCAGAGAGATAAAAAATGTGGAGCTTGTTTTGCCGACCATCACCGAAGATGCGCTGTTTAGGAACCAGGACAAGCAGCAGATCGGGCAAATCAAAGGGGTGCCGCAGGAGTTTTTACAGGTAGAGAGGATCAACAAATCCATCATAAACGAAGGACGTGTTTATGGCATGGATGACCATAAAAACATGGCGATTCCAGGAGTCGGCATGGCTTATTTCCTTGGCATAAACCCAAACAACCCTCTGTCGATGATACAGGTTTACGTGCCTCGCCGCGGCAACGCGTCGTCATTCAGCCTTGAAAACAGCTTCAACACTGGCAATCTGATAGCCAACAAGGTGTTTTCCACAAACCAAGACATCGACGAGACGACCATTTTGGCTCCATACGAATGGCTATCTGAACTCATTGGATATGAAGGACTTGCGTCGGATGTGGAAATTTTCATCCACCAAAATGCCAGTAAAGATGCGATTAATCGCGTCTCAACAAGGAATATTAAGCGTGTAAAGGAACAAATAAAAAACATCCTCGGTCCCGATTACAACGTCTACGACCAATACGAGCAGCAATCCACCCTTTACAAGATGATGAAATCGGAGAAACTCGCTGTGTATCTGATACTTGTGTTCATCTTGGTGATGGCGACCTTCAATGTCATCAGCTCGCTGTCGATGCTCATCATCGAGAAGAAGAAAGACACCTCCACCCTTCGTGCCATGGGAGGCGACAATTCATTGATACGCAGCATCTTCACCAACGAAGGGATGATAATCTCGGTCGTCGGCGGCATCATCGGCTTGATTCTCGGCATCATAGCTGTGCTTCTCCAGCAATATGTCGGCATCATCCGCCTCGGCGACGGCACCGGCAGCTATATCGTTGAGTATTATCCTGTCGCGCTCCAGCTTAAAGATGTCTTAATAGTCCTCGCCACCATCACGATTATCGGTGGCATCGCGGCATTCAGCACAGTAAAGGTTTCGATGAGGAAGCAATTATAATTGATTTACAAGTTCCACAAACTCCTGTACTGACAATTGTTCCGGACGTTTGTTAAAAATCTCGTTTTCAATAATTTCTACCGGTATCATCGAGCGCAAAGAGTTGCGTAAGGTCTTGCGGCGCTGGTTGAACGCCTGTTTCACGACCGTCACAAACATCTCCTCATCGCATCCTAACTCCTTGACACTGTTACGTTTAAGACGTATCACCGCCGACTTCACCTTCGGTGGCGGGTTGAACACGTTCTCATGCACCGTAAACAGGTATTCGATGTCGTACCAAGCCTGCAGAAGCACACTCAATATGCCGTAGGTCTTGCTTCCCGGACCTGCTGCGATGCGTTCAGCCACCTCTTTCTGTATCATGCCGACGCATTCTGAGACGTTGTTGCGGTATTTCAGAATCTGGAAAAATATCTGCGAACTTATGTTATATGGGAAGTTGCCGATGACGGCGACATCGTTACCCGTCATTCCGAGCGCAGTCGAGGAATCTCCTTCAATAGCAGGAGATTTCTCCGCTCCCTGCAGTCGGTCGTAATGACGGTCAGAACATTCCGCTCGAAATGACGTCAGGTCTTGCTTCAAAAAATCACCTAAAATCAGATGTCCTTCAAGTTCAGGGAACTTCTTCTTCAAAAACTCCACCGACTCGGTGTCAATTTCCACCACCTGCAACTTATCTAATTGATTCTCAATAAGATACTGCGTCAGCACGCCCATACCGGCTCCGACTTCAATCACCACGTCATGGTCGGTGCCCAAGGCATTCACGATGTTTCTCGCGATATTCAAATCGACCAGGAAATGCTGTCCGAGAGCTTTCTTCGGCCTGACCAAACCGTTATTTGTGTAGTCTTTCATAATCATTTGTTTAATTCGTCACGCAGTCGGCGGTAGTTTTTTCGGGCCTGCGCCACATAGACGCTGGCGGTATAATAATCCAACAATTTTGAATAACGCTCCATCGCCTCTTCTTGTCTATTCAATTGATTTTCAAGCAGTAAAGCATCTTCAATCAATGCCTCGTCAGCGATATAGCTATCGGCATAGCCCTCGTAAACACGTTTGTAAAGACTGTCGGCGAGCTCGTAATCGCTTTCATGCATTGCTATTTTCGCCTTACGGTAAAACGCGCTTGGCAGACTCACCTCGTTGGGGTTATATGCCACCACCGAGTCAAGCATTTGATTAGCAAGCACATAGCGATGCTGGTATATGTAATAATCGGCTTTTGCGATACGTTGCAAGCCGATGGTGTCGTACTCCAGATTGTCGCTGATAGTCAGCGAGAGCGTCATCGCATCGTTTGCTACGAGCTTCGATGTGGCGGCAGTCAGCACCTTCAAGGCTGCGTTAGCCCATTCGAATTCGCCAATAAAATAACGCAGTTGTGCGTTTTTGAACCTTGCCTCGTGAGCTATCGGCTCGTTTTTCAAAGCCTTCTCAATCTGCGAATAAAGCAAAGTAGCCTCCCACACCTCGTCGGTAAACAGATAGATATCGGCGAGTTTCATCTTCAGCTCGGCTTTGTCACGTGGCGACAAATTAACTTCTAACGCATTGTTCAACAACGCTTTAGCCTCCTCAAATTGTCCAAGTTCAAAAGCCATGATTTCCGCCTGTATCGTTATCAGCGATATTGTCTCCTTCGAATAACCCATTTCCGCCAATGCGTTGTCGATTCTACCCGACAGTTTTTCGTAAAAACCCTTGTCGTGACTGCCATTTGCGATGGTTTGGGCATATTCCGCCTCAATCAGTCCGATGGTGGCATCAACGTAGTAAACACCTTCTTTATGCTTTTTTAAAATGTAATTATAAGCATCTATTGAAATATCGTATTGTCTGTTGTCGTAAGCTATCTGCGCTATGTTGACGATGTCGTTCTCGAAGTCGCCTTTTCCACGTTTGTCAAGGGCTTTGAGCAATGTCAGCGCCATCTCATAATCCTGTTGTTGGAGTGAATACCACATCAGCAGTGACGAATACTCCTCATTATCAGGCTCTTCCTGCGTTTTCCTTAGCAAAGCCATGCGAATCACATCGTTCACGTTGCCGTTAATGTCGTACATCATCATCACTCGCAGACGGCTCTTAACGTTTTCATATTGGTCAGGATTTTCCTTTAAATAAAGCAGATAACACTCGGTGGCGTTCTCAAAATCAAGCATTGAGTTGTAGGTATATGCTTTTTCAAGATAAAAATTGTAATTTATATTTGAATTTTTAGCCCCTTTATTAAATAATAATATTGCAAAATCATTAAAACCCCTGGTTCTCAATAAGTTGGATACTTCAATTATTGAATTTTTGTTCTCAGGAACGTCTTTCAGCACCTTATTAAGATACTTCGCAGCCTTGTCGTTGTCGCCTTGTTGCTGATATATGTACGCCAAATCGACATGCGACTTCCAGTTTTTCGGATTTTTCTTCAGAAACGCCTTATAAGCCTTTTCTGCTGCCTCGTAATCACCCGTAAGTATCAGACAATCAGTATATTGGTTAAAATAACCGACATTCCCGAAGTTGTCGTAAAGGCTCTTATAGATGTCGCGTGCTTTCTCGTAATCTTTTTTATAATAAAACTCACGAGCTAATTTCTCATCAAGCTGACGCTGGTTGTTAACATTCTGAGCCTCAATGTTTTGCAACGACAAAAGCAGCAAAGCAAAACAAATAACCTTTGAAAACAAACGATGACAGCGCGACGACCTCATCATCACTCCTTCCCCAGTTGTTTCACGACTTCTTTCTGTGCGTCAAACTTTTCCTGAAAATACTTGACCTGAGCCTCCATCGTATGGAGCACTTTTTCTTCGTCTTGGATGTATTTCAACATCGTTTTCTCATCAAAACGATTGTCGATGATGTCATCTTGCAGGTCGGTCAGCTGTTTTCTTGAAATCTCAGCGTTTTTAAGTATCACAACTCTTTGGGTTTCAAACTGTTGCAGATAAGCTTGCATGAGAATCAAGGTATCGCCGAGGTCTCTGGTACGTGCCACTGTGGTGTCTATTGCCTGATACTTTTTGACAAGATAGCTAAAGTCTTGAGTATAAAGCGCTTCCACCTGATTCTCCACTGCATCCACACGTTGGAGCATCTGGTCGATATGTCCTGATGGTGTCTTGCTTCCGCAAGCCACCATCAGGACTAAACCACTGATTGTCAATATCTTACTTAATAATTTCAAAGCCTGTATATGGTTGTAATGCCTTTGGAATCAAGATACCGTCTTCTGTCTGGTTGTTTTCGAGCAAGGCTGCCACGATTCTCGGGAGAGCCAATGCGCTGCCGTTCAAGGTGTGTGCCAGCTTGATGTTACCGTCTTTATCTTTGAATCTCAGCTTCATACGGTTCGACTGGAATGTCTCGAAGCACGACACCGAGCTCACCTCGAGCCACAGTTTCTGTGCTGCCGACCACACCTCGTAGTCGTATGTCATTGCTGATGTCCAGCTCATGTCGCCGCCGCAGAGACGCAACACATGGAATGGCAGCTCGAGTTTGCGGAGCAGGCCTGCCACATGTTCCTTCATTGCCTCGAGACGCTCGTATGAGTTGTCAGGATGTGCTATCTCTACGATTTCGACTTTGTCGAACTGGTGCAGACGGTTCAGTCCGCGCACGTTCTTGCCCCATGAGCCAGCCTCACGACGGAAGCAATTGGAATAAGCCACGCGTTTGATCGGGAGCTCGCTCTCCTGCACTATGACATCGCGGAAGATGTTGGTCACAGGCACCTCGGCGGTAGGGATCATATACATCTTATCGAGCGGCACCGCGTACATCTGAGCTTCCTTATCCGGCAGCTGGCCAGTGGCGTATGCCGACGCTTCGTTGACCACGATAGGTGGCTGCACCTCGTAGTATCCGTCTTTCACAGCCTCATCGAGGAAGAAGTTGATGAGAGCGCGCTGCAGACGTGCGCCTTTACCGGTGTAGAACGGGAATCCCGCGCCAGTCACCTTGTTACCGAGCTCGAAGTCGGCGAGTTTGTATTTGTTGAGCAACTCCCAGTGTGGCAGTGCGTTTGCCGGAAGCTCAGGCATCTTGCCTTCTTCGCTCACCACCAAGTTGTCGGCTGCTGTTTTGCCACGTGGCACCATAGGGTGCGGAGTGTTAGGAATCTCCACTAACTTACTCTGAATCAACACTTTAAGCTCTTCGAGGCGGTCGCCTTTCACCTTCGTGAATTCCTTCAGTTCAGCCACGCGAGCCTTCAATGGTGCTGCCTCGGCGGCTTTTCCCTGCTTGCAGAGGTCGCCCACCTGGCGTGCTATAGTGTTGGCTTCCGCCAAAGCCTCGTCGTTTTCCTGCTGTGTCTTGCGACGCTCATCATCGAGCGCTAAAATCTCGTCAAGGAGCTCAAATCTCGTGAAGTTCTTGATACTCAGACGGTTGATACACTCCTCTTTATGTTCTCTAATATAAGGTATTGTTAACATAGTTGTAAAAATTAACTTGCAAAAATAATAAAAA
>CADAFC010000068.1 GCA_902787095.1 uncultured Bacteroidia bacterium | reverse complement strand
ATTAGTCGTTGTACTCAGCCAAAACTTCTTTGACTTTGTCTGGAGTCAGACGGCCGTAGACCTTGTCACCAATCATAGCGACAGGAGCAAGACCGCAGGCGCCCACGCAACGGAGGCAGTTCAATGAGAACTTTCCGTCAGGTGTTGTGCCACCGACTTCAACGCCGAGCTGACGTTTCAGTTCATCCAAAACCTTCTCAGCACCACGCACGTAGCATGCTGTACCCAAGCAGACTGAAATCGGGTATTTGCCCTTTGGAGTCATGGTGAAGAATGAATAGAACGAAACGATACCGTAAACTCTTGATACAGGGATGTTCAACTCCTTAGCAACAAGTTCCTGAACTTCTGCTGAGAGATAGCCGTACTCACCCTGAACCTTGTGAAGCACGTTGATAACTTCACCACCGTCATTGCGGAACGATTTGCAAACATTCTTGATGAAGTTGATTTTATCTTCTGATAATTTAATAACTGCCATAATATTCAATTTTTAATTTTCCAACAATTATTTTTCGCTAATCTCAACATGTTCTGACTTGTCGAAATAGTGTGTGTGCAGCAGTTCATGTGACTTGTGGCCGCATGGTTCACCAAAGTACTCAGCGTAGATCTTCTTGATTGAAGGATTCTCGTGTGATTTACGGATCGGTTTGCCGGCATCCTCACGATAGATAGCCTCTGTACGTTTCTTGATGATTTCACTGTTGCCATGGTGATATGGCTGACCAGCTCCGCCGACGCAACCGCCTGGGCAAGCCATGACTTCGATAGCGTGGAACTGCTCTTTGCCTTCGCGTACTCTCTCGAGGAGCTTGCGTGCATTTGCCAGACCGTGAGCGATACCGATGTGGATTGGGGTGCCGTTGAAGTCAACCCAAGCGTCACGGATACCGTCCATGCCACGGAGTTCTGTGAAGTCGATCTTTGGCAACGGTTTGCCTGTGAATACCTCGTATGCTGTACGGACAGCTGCCTCGATAACACCACCTGTTGCACCGAAGATGACAGCAGCACCTGTTGACTCGCCGAGCGGATCATCGTAATCCTCTGATGGCATGTCCTTAAGGTCGAGGTTGAACTGCTTGATCAAGCGAGCCAACTCACGTGTTGAGAGGACGTAGTCGATATCCGGGTTACCGTCTTTATAGAACTCTTTACGTTTGCTTTCGTATTTCTTTGCCAAGCAAGGCATGATAGAAACGACGACGAGGTCTTCTCTCTTGATGCCCATCTTCTCTGCCCAGTAGTTCTTTGCTACAGCGCCGAACATCTGCATAGGTGACTTGGCTGTTGAAGGCACGTCGAGCATATCCGGGAAGTTGTGCTCGAAGAAGTTGACCCAACCTGGGCAGCATGATGTCAAGATAGGGAGACGCACTGATTTGTCGCCTGCCATGAACTTCTTGATTCTGCCGAGGAGCTCTGTACCTTCTTCCATGATGGTAAGGTCAGCGGTGAAGTCTGTATCGAACACATAGTCGAAGCCGAGGCGGCGCAATGCTGCTGCCATCTGGCCTGTGACGATGGTACCTGGTTCCATGCCGAACTCTTCGCCGAGGGCGACACGTGTTGCAGGAGCTGTGTTGACGATGACGGTCTTCTTAGGATTGTTGATAGCTGCCATGACGTTACGTGTGTCGTCAACCTCGCTGAGAGCGCCGACTGGGCACACCTGGACGCACTGACCGCACATGACGCATGGTGAATCCATGAGGTCCTGCTCGAAAGCTGGAGCGACGACGGCCTGGAAGCCACGGTTCACAGCTGACAGAGCACCGACGGTCTGGATGTTGTTACATACGTTCTCGCAGCGGCGGCACATGATACATTTGTCGATGTCGCGAACGATTGAAGGTGACATATCCTTGCGGTATGTCGACTGCTCACCTTTGAAAGGCACCTCGCGGATACCGAGGTTCTGAGCGAGCTTCTGGAGTTCGCACTGGCCTGACTTCGAGCATGTCAAGCAGTCTGCCGGGTGGTCTGAGAGGATAAGCTCGACGACGGTGCGGCGGGCGTTGATGACGCGAGCGCTGTGTGTCAAGACCTCCATACCCTCGACGCAGTCTGTTGCGCAAGCTGGAGCAAGGTTACGACGTGGTTTGCCGTTGAAATCCTTTGTGATCTCGACAACGCAAACACGGCATCCACCTGGTTTGTTTTCAAAGTTCATTCCTGCCAGCTCAAAATAGCAGAGGGTAGGAATATGAATACCGGCCTGACGGGCAGCTTTCAAAATTGTTGTGCCTTCTGCGACCTGAATCTGTTTGTTATCAATTGTTACATTAATCATATTATATATCCTCCTCTATTTTATTTGACAGAAATAGCATCAAATTTACATCCGCTCATACATGCACCGCACTTGATACACTTCGTTGTGTCGATTTCCATTGAAGGAAGCTTGTGACCCTCGGCGATGTAGCTGGTCTTCGAGATGGCTTCTGCAGGGCAGTTCTTGGCGCATTTGCCGCAGCCGATACATTTATCCTTGTCGATGGCGTATGTCATGAGTTTCTTGCAGACACCAGCGCGGCACTTCTTGTCGACGACGTGCTCCACGTATTCATCCCAGAAGTTGTCGAGTGTTGACAACACAGGGTTTGGTGATGTCTGACCGAGACCGCACAATGCTGTGTCTTTGATGACAGCGGCGAGGTTACGGAGCTCCTGAAGGTCGTCCATTGTACCGTTGCCTTGTGTGATCTTGTTGAGGATTTCGAGCATTCTCTTGTTACCGATACGGCATGGTGAGCATTTACCGCAGCTCTCTTCGCATGTGAACTCAAGGTAGAACTTGGCGATAGCCACCATACATGATGTGTCGTCCATGACGACCATACCGCCTGAGCCCATCATTGAGCCGGCTGCCATCAATGAGTCGTAGTCGATAGCTGTGTCGAGGTGTTTCTCTGTCAAGCAGCCGCCTGAAGGACCACCGGTCTGGACAGCTTTGAACTTACGGCCGCCCTTGATACCACCACCGATTTCGTAGATGATGTCGCGGAGTGTTGTTCCCATAGGAACCTCGATAAGACCGACGTTGTTGATCTGACCTGCCAAAGCGAACACCTTTGTACCTTTTGACTTCTCTGAGCCGATTGATGCGAACCAGTCGGCACCCTTGGTGATGATGATCGGGATGTTTGCGAATGTCTCGACGTTATTAACGTTAGATGGCTTTGCCATGTAACCTGAAACAGCCGGGAATGGTGGTTTCAAGGTAGGCTCACCACGTTTGCCTTCCATTGAGTGGATAAGAGCTGTCTCTTCACCGCAGACGAATGCGCCGGCGCCGTAGCGGAGCTCGATATCGAAGTTGAAACCGCTTCCGAGGATGTCGTCGCCGAGGAGGCCGTATTCACGGGCTTGTGCGATAGCGACTTGGAGACGGTGGATTGCCAATGGGTATTCAGCACGGATATAGACGAGACCTTTTGTTGCGCCGATAGCGTATCCGCAGATAGCCATAGCCTCAATGATTGAGTTCGGGTCACCTTCCATGATTGAACGGTCCATGAACGCGCCCGGGTCGCCTTCGTCAGCGTTGCAGATGACGTATTTCTGGTCGGCCTGGTTCTTTGCGCAGAGACCCCATTTCACACCTGTCGGGAAGCCCGCGCCGCCACGGCCACGGAGACCTGACTTGGTGATCTCGTCGATGACCTGCTGAGGTGTCATCTCACCGAGAACCTTAGCGATAGCCTCATAACCACCGCGTGAGATGTATTCGTCGATGTCTTCCGGGTTGATGAAACCGCAGTTACGCAAAGCTATACGGAGCTGTTTCTTATAGAAACCCATGTGCTTTGAGTCGGAGACATGCTGTTTGTTCTCTGGGTCGAGGTAGAGAAGGTCTGTCACCTTACGGCCTTTGATGATATGCTCGTTGACGATCTTCTCGACATCTGTAGGTTTGACTTGAGTGTAGAATGTGTTGTCAGGGAGCATCTTGACGATAGGGCCCTTCTCGCAGAATCCGAAGCAGCCAGTTCTGATGACCTGAACTTCATCTTGCAAACCTTTTTCTTTCAATATTCTTTCAAAGGTTGCAATGATCTCATCACTTGCAGATGCCTTACATCCGGTACCACCGCAGCAAAGCACGTGCGTTTTGATTTTTGTCATATAAAGTCCTCCAATTTAGAATGAATGATTAGATTTTCTCATAGTTCACCGGGATGATACCCTCGACGAGCTCGTTGTTCATGACGTACTTCTCGAGGATCTCGTCAGCGCGTTTGTTGTCGACATGACCGAAGACGATAGGGTCTTTGCCAGGAACCTTGACCTCGATGGTAGGTTCTGCGTGGCAGTAGCCCATGCAGCCTGTCTGGGTGAAAACGACAGCAAGTTTAAGCTGGTCGGCTTTCTCCATCATGTGTTCCATGACCTGTTTTGCGCCGGCGGCGATACCGCAGGTTGCCATAGCAACTTTAACCTGAACCAATGCGTCAGGGTTGTTGCTCTTTTCACGAAGGTCGAGATTTGACTGTAATTTCTCTCTCATGGCCTTCAATTCTGCCAAAGATTTTACTTTTGCCATATTTCGTAAAATTATGTTAATGAATGATTTATGAATATTTTACTTAAAAATTCAACCTATTTTATCATTTGGCAAATATACAAATCTTTTTTAATAAAAAAACATTTAAGAAAATTAATTTTCTATGGTTTATTACAAACTTATCTCAGAACCAGTTTCTGTGTCTTTGTCTCCTGCCCTGTCATTCTGAGGACGTAAACGCCGTTTTCAGCGGGCTTCACTATCGTTGTCACACCGTCGATCTCATGGCTGCTGACAAAGCGTCCCATCACGTCGTAAACCAGCAGGGTGCCGTTGCCGCTGACCACGATATTGTCGCCGCTCTGGTATGCGAAGACATCATCTTCGGTGACGTTAGCGTCACTATGGGCGAAACGCAGCACGAAACGGTCTCCCCTATCGCTCGGAGAGCCGATGAAAGTGTAGACGCCTTCCAAAAGCATATCGATATCATCGCCGGTAAGCTTGTCTATGAGATGCAGATAGTTGACATCGGCATCCTCAATATCGACGCTGAAGCTGTATTGTCCAATCATGCCGGCAATGAAGCTGACAGGCATCTCTCCCACCGCATCGCCATGCACGACAGCGTAATCTGTGTCGTCATGCGGGATATATATCTTGGCGGTATTGTCATCCAATGAGCATTTCGGCAACATGCCGCCGTCGCTGAAACGAACTATGACGCGGTCAAGGACATCGCCATCGCCTTGACGCATATTGAGAACAATTTGGGCACAAGGAGCCTCGTCTTTGGCGTTTTCAGTAAATGTCACGATTTCGCCATCGCTTGACGCATAAACCATGACACCTTCCATCGGAGCCACGTTGTGGTCGGTGGATGCGATAAATCCTGTGCCGTCGGCATTCATTCTGTAGAAATCTTTGGGCATAGTGGCAGCATTGCCGAATGGGTTGCCTATCAGGTTCCAGCCTGACAGCAGTGCACCGGCGTCTTTTGTCAAAGTGACTTTTCCGTTGCCGCTGTATGGCGTACCGACAAAGGTAAGAACCACGTCGTCGCTGTTGGCATAAAGATAGCCTCTGCCAGACTCAAGATTGAAATGGTAATTGCTGCCCGTAGTCTTCCAGTTTTCCCATTCCTTGTCAGCGCTTTGGTTGAAACGGTATAGGTCAAACTCGTTGCCTGTCATGTTGAAAACATCAGTGGCGGCGGTAGCATCTGCCAATGGCGAAGCTATCAGACTCCATCGTCCATCATTGGCGCCATAGCCGGTGATACATTTCACAAACACCTCGCCGCCGACGGTCTGTTTCGTCATCCTGACCTGAGCATTATATTGCGTTTTTGTGGCGGAATAAGAAATGTTTCCCAACGGGTTGGGATTATTATTGTCGTTACGATAGTATATCGCCCTGTTTGCGTTGGTCGGATAGGTATAGAAATAGATATATTGGCTGATATTATAGTAAGAGCCGGTATTGTCGTCAACCGTCAGCAGCACGTTGCTTGTTCCATCGTATGCAAATGGCGTGTCGAGCTGGATCGTGTTCCATCCCTGGGTGAAGTTATGGCTTCCCGAGTAAACCTGATGGCTTGCCGATTCAGTTTGCCACGTTGTTATTGTCGAACTGGAGGTATTTGACATATAAATTGCCAGTGTTCTGTTTCCGGAGCTGATCGAGCTGTTGTAATAGAAGCTCAGTGCCGTGATATCGCTTGCATCGCCGACCTCCGCTGAGGTGTATATCTGTTGGCTGATGCAGTATTTGTAATAGACATCGGTTGGGATGTCAGAACCCGATGCAGTCTCAGTGCCGCTTCCTATTGGTACCACATCGGTTTGTTGGGCCTGGAATGTGGCGTACACTGTCACGTCGTAATCAGGCATGATGAAGCTGTTGTCGTTGACTGTCACCGTGGTATTCACATCACCGGTCTTGAAGACGACCCATCTGTCGAGTGTGTAGCCGCTGTCCGGTGTTGCCGTAAGGTCGACTTTAGTATTTGCCCATGCCTGCGTTGGAACGTTGACAGTGCCGTGGTCTGACGGCATACTTGTGATGTTGTATTGCGCGCCTTCACCTGTGACAGTAATATTTCCGATATAGGGCTGGCGCTGGTTGCGTGTCACCACAATCATGCCATTGCCGGGGACACCGGCATAGAGAGGCACCTCGACGGTACCGTTCGACGGCACTTGTGCCACGCCCACGATCTCGTTGTCGATGGTTATTGACACGTACGAGCCCGGATCGGCACTCACCGTGTATGTAGGTTTGCCTATGGCAAACGTGCCGGCATGGCTCACAGTGTTTGCGGCAGGTTTTTTCAAGTATGGCATCACCGAGCCGTCGCCGAAGCAATAATAGGCTCTCCAATAGTATTCGTCGTTGACACTACTTGTATATCCATTGGCATGGGCGTATGACACCGCCACGTTGCCGATGAAAGGCACCGCATTCAAAGTGTTGAAGCTTGTTTCATCAAACAAAGCGTCGTATGCGCCCGTCTTGGTCTGTGTCTGCGTCGGCATCTGACCGAAAGTGTTTGTCGCACCTACCGCGAAATAATAGTCTTCATACCACAAAGACTCCGGAATTGAGCCGATATAGCCCCATGCGCCTTTGTTAGCAGCGCGAACCATAGCCTCTCCAAAACAGGTGAGGTTGTTTTGGGCATTTTTAAAGTTGGCTGTCAGACAGCAGTTGCCCATCGCCCAGAAGTATTTGTTGGTGTTGCTCAACGAGTTGACGTTGGTGTTGGTAAACTGCGGATCATGCCATTTCTGGATGTCGCCGTGAGCGGTATAATTGACAAAGCCGACCTGATTGATATAGTTATAACACGTGGTTTGGCCTGAACCTGTGGTGATAAACACATGTGGAGTGATGCCGTGGGCACTGTTGAAATAGTAGTTGTTGGCATACTGGATAGTAGGTTTCCCGATATATTCTGTAGCATCGCTATCCCAGCCTGCTATTAGCAGTGTCTCGTCAAGATAGCTCGGATCGGGCATGGTGTATTTCTCATACATCAGGATTTTGTTAACAAGATTGTTGAGTTCGGTGGTCGATGACACCGGCATACGGCTCAAGAACATATCGTGATATACGTCGCCGTCTACTGATGCGTACTCCAAGTCGCTGGCTGCGTTGCCATAGCTGCTGTCATAATCCCATAAGGTGTAATAAGTCACGACGGTCTCATCACCCACAAGCACCAGGAATGACGGGTGATTGGCGTTGTATCTCGAATAGATAAGGTTTTTGATTGTGGTGGAGTTGGCGTTGTTTGCCACGACTTGCACATCCACAGCGATACCTTTCTGT
The DNA here is from genome assembly GCA_902787095.1 of uncultured Bacteroidia bacterium. GTDB lineage: Bacteria > Bacteroidota > Bacteroidia > Bacteroidales > F082 > Limimorpha. The sequence continues at coordinate 2,275 of CADAFC010000068.1, read as the reverse complement.
TTCTTCCATGTCAGCCAGCTTTGGAATGCTGTGCTGTTGGCGTATGTCGAGGTTGTCACGACAAGCATCTTGACTGGTGTCTTGTAAAGGTCAGGATGGTCGGTATAGGTATCCAGGACGGCTCTTCCGTTGAACAGCTGTTTGTAGACGACGTCGAAATAAGGGCTGTATGTCTCTAAGAGCAGGTCCTCGGTAGCTTTTTTGTCGGCACCGTCGAAATGCACTTCCACCTCGATATCGTTAAACACACGTATGGTGTTGCTGACGGGGTCGTAGCTCACCGGCTCGATGGTTATCTTGCCGAGATGCACGCCGCGCATGGTTCCCTCCACCTCCACGAGAGCCTTCGGGCCGTTGCTGAGGCCGCGTGTCTGGTATGCCGCCTCATTCATGATGAAAGGCACATCGTCAGGGGTCTGGCTTTTACGCAGCGGCAGCTGACGTGGCATCAAAGTATGGATGCCATAGTCTTCAAGATGGTATTCTGCTGTGCTGTAGCCGACGATTTCAATATAAGGGTTAGCACCGACAGGTATTGCTATAAGCTCATTGACGACAGGTATCTGGGGGTCGCCTTCGTTGCCACCGATAACGGTGTTTGGCAGACTCAGCCACGAGAAAGTCCCACGTTCGCTTTCATAATCCTGAGCCTCGATTGTCGAGAAAGAAAATGTCGCCCTGAGGCTTGTCATGTCACTCTTCACACATTCCGCCTTGTCGGCCGAACGCAATTGGATTTTTTGCTGTGCAATGGCACTGCCGCCCAACATCAGGCAAAATAGGACAAAAATGTATTTTTTCATTTTTTTACAACTATAACCTGTTAATTATTTTAGCCTGCAAAATTACAAAAAAAATATTATACCAAAAACAAAAAAGGCTCCCTTATGGAAGCCTTTTTATCATTTGCGCTCTGTCATTTCTGGCAGAACGGAGGAATCTTCGCTACTTCTCGCGTTTGCGGAGCAAATATGCGCCACCGAGAGCGGTGAATATCAGCAGTCCGCCGCCCAGAGGTGCTATTTGGTCATTGGTGAGACCATGTGAGCCTGGCAGGCTTGGCAATGATAAATCGTCGCGATCCAAGCCGTTGCCTACATCATTCCAGTCGTTGAAGAAACCGTCATTTTGTGCGTTGGCGCAGAGGCCCATCGCAAATACAAATGCTATTGCTAAAATTATGTTTTTCATGTTTTTTCTTTTTATTTGTTGATACTCATTCCATTGTTTGCGGGGACATGTCGCGACACGTCTATGCAAATCAATGCTATCTGATAACAATTTTCTGTAATCTGAGATCTCCGGAATCTCCAATAACTCTTAAAATGTACACGCCTTGCGTTGGCGCAGGAATCATCTGTGTGCCGTGAATCTCAAGTGATGACACCATTCTTCCCATCATATCATACACCTGCAGTTCGCCTTCGCCGTTGACGACGATTGCGCTGCCCGACTGGTATGCGATTATGTCGTTGGCAGAGACGATATGCTTATCATCTCTGAAACGGACGATGAACCTGTCTTCAGCATCGCGTGGCGAGCCGATGAAGCTGTATTCAGGATTTTTAAGAAGGTCAACATCAGTACCTGTAATCTTGTCGATCAAGTGCAGATAACTGCTGTTTGCGGTCTCGACGCTGACATTGAGAACATATTTACCAGGATCACCGGTGTTGAAATTGACCGGAATCTCATCCTGGCTGTTAGTGCGCACCACCGAGTAGTCATTGTCATACAGTGGCACATAGACCTTTGCGCTGTTGTTGTCGAGCGAATATTTCGGCAATGTACTGCCTTCGCCAAAACGCACTATGACACGGTCGATGACATTGCCTTCGTAACGGCTGAGGTTGAGCACTATCTGCTCGTCAGCGACTGTATTTCTTGTATTTTTCATGAATGTGACAATTTCTCCGTCAGTTTCGGCATACACCATGATGCCTTCCGTTGCGGCCACGTTATGTCCCGTCGAGGCGATAAGACCGGAGCCGTCGTTATTCATCACGTAGAAGTCTTTTGTCATAGTGGCAGCTTGTGCAAACGGGTTGCCGATGAGGTTCCAGCCTGCGAGCGACGAGCCTGCCACCCTGCTCAGCGTCACTTCACCGTTGCCTGTATATGTCGTGCCGATAAATGTGATGGTGGTGTTATCGTTGTTGGCATAAAGATATCCTCTTCCCGACTCCAGTCCGAAATGATAGTGAGCAGCACCATCCGCTTTCCAGTTTTCCCATTGATTATCAGCACTTTGGTTAAAACGATACAAATCAAAATC